>JAEZCY010000247.1 GCA_023429845.1 Acidobacteriota bacterium | reverse complement strand
GGCCGCCGCCCTGCAGGTGGCGGCGGACGCGCGTCGTGGGGCGGCGGTGGCGCAGACGCAACTGGTCGAACGCGGGTGCACGCGGCTCGTCGCATCGGTCGCGCCACATGCGCCGTACTCGACGTCTGCTGCCCTTATGCAGGACCTCGCCCGCGGCACGGCGGCAGCGGACGGCGTGTCGTCGCTGCATCTGGCCGAGTCTGCCGAAGAAGTCGAATTCCTCCAGGGCGGCACCGGTCCTTTTCGTGATCTGCTTGCTGACCTCGGTGCGTGGGACGCTGGCTGGACGCCGCCGGGTGTGCGGCCGGTGGAGTACGTGCAGCACCTGGGTGTGCTCGGCCGACGCCTCCTCGTCGTTCACGGGACGCAGTTGACGTCGGACGAGCTGCGCGCGGTCGGGGAGGCCGGCGCGACGCTCGTGCTCTGCGTCCGCAGCAACAGGTGGGTCGGCGCGGGAGTTCCGCCCGTCGAGCAGGCGTTCGCGTCTGGAGCCAGGGTCGCGATCGGCACCGACAGCCTCGCGAGCGTGCAGGACCTGAACCTGTTTGCCGAACTCGCCGCCGTGCGGCAACTGGGACCACGCGTCGCGGCGCGAAGACTGCTGCGAGCCGCGACATGGGATGGCGCGCAGGGACTCGGTTGCAGCGCGCTCGGATTCCTCGGCCCCGGGGCCTCGAGCCGCGCGGTCGTCCGTATCCCGCCCGCGGAGGTGGCGGACGTGGAAGAATGGTTGGTGGCCAGCGCGGCCGATACTGCGGATCTGCGCTGGCTCGACGAACTGGTCGCGCGGGCGGGCGCCTGACCCGACACCCGATAACCGATACCGGACGCCCGAGCGTCCCGAATCCGAATCCGAATCCCGAATCCCGACCATGTTCCTCCGCCTTCGCACGTATCTCTCCTTCGTGCGCTTCAGCCACACGGTGTTCGCGCTGCCGTTCGCCCTGGTGGGCGCGCTGCTCGCGAGCCGCGTCGTGCCGATGACGTGGGCACGCGTCGGCTGGATCGTGGCGGCGATGGTGACGGCGCGCAGTGCCGCGATGGCGTTCAACCGGCTCGTGGACGCGCACTACGACGCGCTGAACCCGCGCACGGCCCAGCGTGAGATCCCGCGCGGCGCCATGTCGCGACGCGAGGGGATGCTGTTCCTGGTCGGCACGAGCGCGGCGTTCCTCCTCGTCTGTGCGCAGATCAGCAGGCTGTGTCTGCTGCTCGCGCCGGTCGCACTCGCGATCGTGTTCTGGTACTCCCTGGCCAAGCGCGTCACGTGGGCGACGCAGTTCTTCCTGGGCCTCGCCATGGCGGTCGCGCCTGTCGGTGGGTGGATCGCCTCAGGCGGCGGCGCCTCGTGGGAACCTGTGCTCCTGGGTGTGGCCATCGGGACGTGGGTGGGCGGCTTCGACGTGCTGTACGCCTGCCAGGATCTGGACTTCGATCGCGCACACGGCCTGCGTTCGATCCCGGTGCGGTTCGGCGTCTCACGCGCCATCGGCATCTCGCGCGCCCTGCACGTCGTCACCGTGGCGTGCCTGGCGGTGCTTGGTGTGGTTGCCGGCCTTGGCCCGCTCTACCAGGCGGGCGTTGGCGTGGTGGCGCTGCTCCTCGTGTTCGAGCAGTCGCTCGTGAGCGCGTCCGACCTGTCCCAGGTCAAGCGGGCCTTCGACATGAATGGGTGGGTCGGGTTGTTGTATCTCGCGACCACAGGACTCAGTGTCTATGTCAGTTGACACCTCGCGCCGCATTGTCGTCGCGGTAACCGGCGCCAGTGGCGCGATCTACGCCATGCGGACCCTGTCGGCGCTGCTCCAGCACGGGCAGCACGTGGACCTGGTGGTGACCGAGTTCGGCCGCCGGCTGCTGGTGGACGAACTCGGCCCCGCGGCCCGCGTCGACCGCCTCCAGGAGTACCTCGAGGACACGTGGGGCGAGGGTGTGCGCCGCGGCGGGTGGACGCTCCACAGCAACAAGGACCTCGGCGCGCGGATCGCGAGCGGCAGCAAGGGGGCTGACGCGATGGTGGTCGTGCCGTGTTCGATGAAGACCATGGCAGCCATTGGTCACGGGCTGTCGCGGTCGCTGGTGGAACGCGCCGCCGACGTGATGCTCAAGGAGCGTCGTCCCTTGATCCTCGTGCCGCGCGAAACGCCGATGAGCCTGCCGCAGTTGAAGAACATGGTGGCCTGCGCCGAGGCCGGCGCGATCATGGTGCCAGCGATGCCCGGCTTCTACCAGCGACCGCAGACGATTGCCGACCTGGCCGACTTCATGGCGGGACGCGTGCTCTCGCTGCTGCACATCGACCACCAGTTGTACCCGGCCTGGGATCCGCGGGCGGAGCGCGAATGACGGTTTCGAGATCGGGAATCCCCGACGCGACTTACGGGGGCGTCACGCCCGACACGGGGAAGGCGCCGGCTCGGATTGCCGGGATGTTCGATGCGATCGCCTCGCGGTACGACCTGCTGAATCACGTGCTCAGTGGCGGCCTCGACCTGTACTGGCGCTGGCGCGCCGTGCGGCGGTTGCGCCTGACGGGTCGCGAGCAGGCGCTCGACCTGTGCACGGGCACCTGTGACGTGGCACGCACGATGGTGAAGCGCCGTCTCGTGCGGCGTGTCGTCGGTATCGACTTCTCGGCGGAGATGTTGCGGGTCGGCCAGCGGAAGTTGCGCACGGAGGGGCGGATGGCCGTCATCCGGCTCGTGCGCGGCGATGCGATGCGCCTGCCGGCAGCGACGTCGTCGATGGACGCCGTGACCATTGCATTCGGCATCCGCAACGTACAGGACCCCGCGGTGGCGCTGGCAGAGGTGGCGCGCGTGCTCAAGCCCGGCGGACGGCTTGCGATCCTCGAATTCTCGACCCCCCAGCAGCCCATCATGCGCCAGGCGTACCTCTGGTACTTCCGCAACGTCCTGCCGCGGTTGGGGCGGCTCGTGTCGCGGCACGGAGAGGCGTATTCGTACCTCCCGGCCTCGGTGGAGAGCTTCACGCCCCCCGCGGAGTTCCTGGCGCAGCTACGTGCTGCCGGGCTGGTGCGATGTGAAGCCGTCCCTTTGACCTTCGGCGTCGTCTATCTCTACGTCGCGGAGCGGCCGGCCTGACGGTCGCGCGTCGGGAGCGGGTGCACGCGAACAGGGCTTCATCCGACAGGACGGCCGGAGGCGCGCGCCGCGGCCCGGGAGGGCAGGATCATGTGCCTGGCCGCGACCGGCACGCCGCGCCGGGCGCATGCCCGCCCAGCCGTCCAGCACACACGTTTCCCGCCTATACTGAAGCCTTCGCACGATGATCGATTTCGAGGATCACCGACCAGAACCGCCGACCATGGAGTCGGCGATTTCGCGGCGCGAAGCCGTGATGTACTCGGTGTTCTTCCATTTCGCGCTGCTCGCGATCCTGCTGTTCGCGCCTCGCCTGCCGTTCGTGCAGCAGTGGCTGCAGGCCTCCGCCGAGCGCCAACGCGCGGAAGCCCAGCGGATGCAGGAACTGGCGATGCAGCAGCAGCGGCAGCAGCCGCGTTTCGTCTTCGTGCAGCCCCGCGTGGACATGACGGCGGCGCAGCCGAAGGCCGATGCGTCGCTGGCCGACCAGGATCGCGTGGCGCAGACGATGCAGCGGGCGCCGACGCCGACCAACAGCCAGCCGTTCTCACGCGGCGATTCGCTGGAATTCGTAGAACGGCAATCGGCGCGCGACCTCGCAAAGGGACGCGGCCCGGCGCCTGAGCCGTCCGAGGCGGTTCGTGAGTCGCCTGCTCAGCAGGCGCGCGTTGCGCCGCCCGCGCCACCGCAGAACCAGGCGACTTCCGCTCAGGCGTCCAACCAGGATGGCCTGAACGTGCGCGACGGACAGTCCGGGCTCCTGGCCCGGGGCGACACGGGCGTCGTCGCCACTCCGCAGGCGCGCAATGCTCCGGCCGCTGCCACGCCGGCAACCCGTCCCCCCGGGGGATCGCTCGGCGATGCGCTTCGCAACCTCGAGAAGTACGTGCAGAACGAGGCGTTCAACAACCCCAACGGCGGCAACTCGCCGTTCGGTCCCTATATCCAGTTCGACACGAAGGGCGTCGAGTTCGGTCCATGGATCCGCCGCTTCGTCGCGCAGATCAAACGCAACTGGCTGATCCCCGAAGCGGCCATGGTCATGAAGGGACACGTCGTCGTGACCTTCAACGTCCACAAGGACGGCCGCATCACCGACGTCACGATCAAGCAGCCGTCCGGCGTGGACGCGTTCGATCGCGCGGCAGCCAACTCGCTCCAATGGTCCAATCCGACCACGCCGCTGCCGCCGGAGTACCCCTCCCCGACGGCATTCTTCACGGTGACCTTCTACTACAACGAGCAGCCGCCGTCGCAATGAGGCCCCGGCTCCTGGCCGTCCTCGGACCGACAGCCACCGGCAAGAGCGCGCTCGGTATCCGGCTGGCGCAGGCGTACGGCGGCGAGATCGTCAACTGCGACTCCACCGCCGTGTACCGCCGGTTCGACATCGGCACCGACAAGGTGCCGCCGGACGCGCAGGCCGGCATCGCTCACCACCTGATCGACATCGTCGAGCCTACCGAGGTCTACTCGGCTGCGCACTATGCCCGCGATGCGGCAGCGCGCGTGCGCGAGATCACGGCGCGTGGCCGCGTACCGGTCGTGGTCGGCGGCACCGGCTTCTACTTCCGGGCGCTCGTGGACGGATTGTTCGAGGGCCCCGGCCGCGACGACGACGTGCGCGCACGCCTTCACGCGACGGCTGTGAGCAAGGGCGTCGAGCACCTGCACCGCGTCCTCGGACGCGTCGATCCGTCGTCGGCCAGGCGCATCATGCCGCGAGACGAGAAGCGTCTCGTGCGCGCCCTCGAGGTCTGGATGCTCACGGGGCGCACGCTCTCGGATCACTTCGCCGAGACCCGGTCACCGCTGCCCGAGTACGACGTGCGCGCCGTTGGCCTGCGGCTGCCCAATGAGGAGATAGCCGCACGGGTGGCGCGCCGTGTGGACCAGCAGTGGGCGCGCGGTGTCGTCCAGGAGGTCACCGCGAACCTCGCGGCCGGCATCCCGCGCCACGCCAACCCGTTCGGCGGCCTCGTCTACCGCCAGATCCTGGAGATGCTGGACGGCGTCCGCGACGAGGTCGAGACGCGTGCGCTGATCGCGAAGGAGAATCGCCACTATGCGCGCCGTCAGCTGATCTGGTTCAGGAAGGAGTCGAGGGTGATATGGTTGGACGGCGCCGGCGAGCGCGACGAGACGTTCGTTGCGGCCCGCGCGGCGATCGACGCCCACGGAGCCTGCCGCTGATGCCCACACACCGCGAGTCCAAGCCGTCAGCGCCGCCCAACATCCAGGACGTCTTCCTGAATTCGGCCCGCCGCGAGCGGCTGATCGTGCGCATCAGCCTGATGGACGGGCAGTCCCTCGAAGGTCGCATCAAGAACTTCGACCGGTTTGCGCTCGTGGTCGAACACGAGGGCGTGGACCACATGGTCTTCAAGCACGCCATCGCCACCATCCGGTCCAACCGTTCGGTGCCCAACTACTTCTCGTCATCCGCACACGAGGCCTGAGGAACGGCTGATGGCTGTCTGCTTCGAGCGGATCGTCGCGATCGTGCTCGACAGCGTGGGCGTGGGTGAACTCCCCGACGCAGCGCGGTACGGGGACCAGGGCAGCGATACGCTCGGCAACATCGCGCGCCGGGTGCCCCTGCACGTTCCCACACTGCGCCACCTCGGACTCGACAGGATCGTGCCGGCGCTCGGCGCACCGTCCGGGGCGCCGGCCGGCGCCTGGGGGCGCATGGCCGAGGCGTCGTCAGGAAAGGATTCGGTAACGGGTCACTGGGAGATGGCCGGCATCGTCCTCGACCGCCCCTTCCCGACGTTCCCGGACGGCTTCCCGCCCGAGGTGATGCGCGCCTTCGAGACGGCGATCGGGCGCCGGACCCTCGGCAACGTGGTCGCGTCGGGCACGGAGGTGATCGAACGATTCGGTGTCGAGCACCTGCGCACCGGCGAGCCCATCGTGTACACGTCGGCCGACAGCGTCTTCCAGATCGCGGCGCACGAGGACGTCGTCGCCGTGTCCGAACTCTACCGGTTCTGCGAGGTGGCGTTCGACATCGTCTGCAAGGGGCTCGGCGTCGGGAGAGTCATCGCGCGGCCTTTCGACGGGACGCCCGGCACGTTTCGACGCACCAGCCATCGGCACGACTACGCCCTCGCGCCGCCGGCGCCCACCCTGCTCGATCACCTCTCGGACGCCGGTCACCCGGTCGTCGCGATCGGGAAGATCAAGGACCTCTTCGCCGGGCGGGGCATCGCGCGGCACCTGCCGACGTCCTCCGACGACGAGGGCATGGATCGCATCGACGACGCGATGCGCGACGTGCCCAGGGGCCTCATCTGGGCCAACCTCGTTGATTGCGACCAGTTGTTCGGCCATCGCAACGACGTGGCGGGTTACGCGCGCAACCTGGAGCGGTTCGACGCGCGCCTGTCGGACCTCCTCCCGCATCTGCGGCCGACCGACCTGCTGGTGATCACGGCCGACCACGGCAACGACCCGACGACGCCGAGCACGGACCACTCGCGCGAGTACGTGCCCCTCCTGATGGTGGGGGCCGGCGTTCCCGCCGGTGTCAGTCTCGGCACGCGCGAGACGTTTGCCGATCTGGGGCAGACGATTGCCGCCAACTTCGGAGTGGCACCGCTGGCGCATGGCACCAGCGTCCTCGAGTCGCTCCGCTCGGCCGTGACGGCCTGACGTGTGTGCGCATGACGACCATCCGTGAAGAACTCGAGGCGCGTGAGCGCGCCTTCCTCGCGCCGCAGGCGATGTTCAGCGACGCCACCCGCGGCCGCGCCCGGCTCGAGGCCGAGGACGGCATCCGCCCGGCCTTCCAGCGGGACCGGGACCGCGTGGTGCACTGCAAGGCGTTTCGCCGGCTGAAGCACAAGACGCAGGTGTTCTTCGCCCCCGCGGGCGACCACTACCGGACGCGGCTGACGCACACCCTCGAGGTGTCGCAGATCGCGCGGACGCTCGCCAAGGTGCTCCGCCTCCACGAGGAACTCACCGAGGCTATTGCGCTGGCGCACGATCTCGGCCACACCCCCTTCGGACACGCGGGGGAGCGCGTGCTCGACCAACTCGTGCCCGGCGGGTTCTCGCACGCCGCGCAGAGTCTCCGGATCGTGGAGACGCTCGAGCAGGGAGGGGAAGGCCTCAATCTGACGTACGAAGTGCGCCAGGGCATCTCGACGCACTCGAAGGGGAAGTACGGCCTGCCGATCAACGTCCCGGCATCGGAGCGTGCCGCCACGCTCGAGGCGCAAATCGCGCGGGTCGCCGACATCATCGCGTACGTCAACCACGACATCGACGATGCGGTGCGCGCGGGTGTGCTCGACCCTGCCGCGTTGCCGGCCGGGGCGGTGTCCGTGCTGGGGAGCAGTTCGTCGGCCCGCATCGGCGTGATGGTCACCGACGTGGTGCAGCAGAGTCTTGCCGGCGGGCTCGACTCGCTGCGGATGAGCGAACCCGTGCTCCAGGCCCTCCTGGACCTGCGCGCGTTCATGTTCGAGCACGTCTACGAGAACGCCACCGCGACGGCAGAGTTCGCCAAGGCGACGGGCATTCTGGGCGGATTGTGGGAGAAGGTGCGGCAGCAGCCAGCCGGATGGCTCGACGTCCGGACGATCGAGCGGGAGGGCCTCGACGCCGCCGCGCGCGACTTCCTGGCCGGCATGACGGACCGCTATGCGGTTCGCCTCTTCGAGGAACTCTTCATCCCCCGGCCCTGGATAGAAGTCCAGCGAGCCTGACCCCGGTTCGAGGTTCCCGGTGTACGACCCTTCTGCTATGCTTGTACGTTCGTGCGACCCCTCCGGGGCTCGCTGTCCGAACGTTCACGCCATGGTGATTGACCTCACGACCCTCGCGGCTGACCGCGTCCCAGTGGTCGCCGACATCCCGCCCGCGGCACTCGATGTGCCGGTCGAGGATTTCGCGGTCAAGGAGCCGGTCCATTTCGAAGGCGACGTCGAGCGGCTGAGTGGGGAAACCTACCATCTGCGCGGTCGGTTGCAGGCCAGCCTCGGGCTCCCCTGTGCCCGATGCGCCGAGCCCTTCGCCTTCGCGGTGGACACCCCGGTAGACCTGCGGTTCGTACCCGCGGCCACCCAACAGCCCGCCGGGCGAGCCGACGAGGACGAAGACGACGAGAGCGGGGCGGAGGGCGATGACCCCTCGCTCGTTCCCTATGACGCGCCGCGCATCGACCTTGCGCAGGTGGCGCGCGAGCAGTGTTACCTGGCGCTGCCGATGAAGCCGCTGTGCCGGCCGGATTGCCAGGGGCTGTGTCCGCATTGCGGGATCAACCGCAACGTGGCCACATGCACGTGTGAGAACCGGTGGGAGGATCCGCGTCTGGCGGGTCTGAAATCCCTGCTGAAGGACGCGGACGATCAAGCGCCGCGCGAGTAATCAGTCATGCCCAATCCCAAGCGACGTCATTCGAAGAGCCGCACGGCCAAGCGCCGGACGCACGACGCCCTCAAGGCCGTGTCCCTCGGTCCGTGCCCGCAGTGCAACGAACTCAAACCACCTCACGTGGTGTGCACCAACTGCGGCCACTACCGCGGTCGCCAGGTGCGCCCGGTCAACGAGGACGCCTGAGCCCGACACGCGGACCGGCCCGTGTCGTCGTGGATGCCATGGGGGGCGATCAGGCCCCCGCAGTGGTCGTCCAGGGCGCAGTGGCGGCCGCCCGCGAGGACGGCCTGGCGCTGACGCTCGTCGGGCGTCGCGCGCTCATCGAGAGCGAACTCGCCCGGCTTTCCGAAGCAGACAGCCTGTCGGTCGCGGTGCTGGATGCACCCGATGTCGTCCGGATGGACGAGCCCGCGTCAGCTGTACGTCGGCGCGCGTCCTCCTCGGTACGGATGGCGGCAGACCTCGTGGCGTCTGTCGGCTCGGCGGCGCTCTTCACCGCCGGGCATTCAGGCGCCGCGGTCATCGCGGCGCGCCGTGCGTTCGGGTTGCTTGATGGCATCGCTCGCCCGGCTCTGGCTGCGACGATGCCGACGCGCGACGGAGCTGCGGTGCTCGTGGACGCCGGCGCAACCGTCAGTTGCCGTCCGGAGCATCTGACGGTGTTCGCGCGGCTCGGCGCGGCGTATGCGTCGATCGTGCTGGGGCTGGAGCGTCCGCGTGTGGCCTTGCTGTCCAACGGTGAGGAACCCGGGAAGGGCACGTCGCTCATTCGCCTGGCGCATGCGCACCTCGCGGCGACGCGCCTGCACTTTGTCGGCAACCTCGATGCGTCGGAACTGTTCTCGGGAGCCGCTGACGTGATCGTGTGTGACGGGTTCACGGGTAACGTCGTGCTGAAGACCAGCGAGGGGCTGGTCGAGGCCATGGACACGCTGATGGGCGAGGAAATGGCGCGCTCGGTCACGGCCCAGGTCGGCGCCGTGCTCACGCGTGGCGCCCTGCGGCGCTTCCGGGCGCGGCTGGATTATTCGGAATACGGTGGGGCGCCGCTCCTCGGCCTGCGTCACGTGTGCGTGATCGGGCACGGGCGATCGTCGCCGACAGCGATTGCCGCGGGAGTGCGTCTGGCGGCGCGATTCGCGCGCGAGGGGCTCGTCGCACGGCTGGAAGACGAAGTGCAGAGCCCGGCGGCGGCGCAGGCCGCCTTGCCGCACGGACACGTTGAATGATTGCCTTTCTCTTTCCCGGGCAGGGGTCGCAGGCCGTCGGCATGGGCAGGGCTCTTGCCGACGCCTTTCCGGAGGCTCGTGCGGCCTTCGACGAGGCCGACGCCGCGCTCGGCCGTCCGCTGAGCACACTCTGCTTCGACGGGCCCGACGATCAGCTCACGCTCACCGAGAACACACAGCCGGCGATTCTCGCCACCAGCGTTGCCGCACAGCGCGTGCTCGAGGCACGCGGCATCGCACCGACCTTCACGGCGGGCCACTCGCTCGGTGAGTACTCCGCCCACGTCGCGGCGGGCACGTTCGCGTTTGCCGATGCGGTGCGCATCGTGTCGCACCGCGGCCGGTACATGCAGGAAGCGGTGCCGGTGGGCGCGGGCGCGATGGCCGCCATCCTCGGCCTCGGCGCGGAGGCCGTCGCCGCCGCCTGCGCCGAGGCGGCGCAGGACGAGGTCGTGAGTCCGGCCAACCTCAACGCGCCCGGACAGGTCGTGATCGCTGGCGCGGCGGCGGCCGTCGCCCGAG
>JAEZCY010000246.1 GCA_023429845.1 Acidobacteriota bacterium | reverse complement strand
GCGGCCTTCCTCATCATCACGCTGTCGTCCATCGCGATGCCCGGCCTGAACGGCTTCATCGGCGAGTTCCTCGCGCTGCTCGGCACCTACCGGTGGAACCCGACGCTGGCGGCCTTTGCGGCCTCTGGCGTGATTCTCTCGGCCGTGTACATGCTCTGGATGTTCCAGCGCGTCAACTACGGCCCGGTGAGCAACCCGAAGAACGAGAACCTGCCCGATCTGTCGCCCCGTGAGTGGGCGGCGCTCGGCCCGACCCTCGTCATGGCCATCGTGATGGGCGTCCTGCCGAACTTCTTCCTCTCGCCGATGGAACCTGCCGTGGACCGCCTCGTGCAGCGCATCCAGGCGCAGCGGCCGGCGCTGGCCGACGCTGCAGAGACCCGCAGCCCGATGTCCGAGGCACGCCGATGACCGACCTGCAAGCGATCATGCCGACGCTCATCGTCACGCTCACCGCGATCGTGACGATGCTGGCCGAGGCGTTCCAGCCGAAGGGCGAGCGGGTGCCGCTCGGCGGACTCGGCCTCATCGGCCTCACGGGCGCGGCGATTGCCTCCGTCCTGCTGTGGGACCGCGACCTCACCGGCTTCGGGGTGATGCGCGCCGACAACTTCGCGCTCTTCATCAACGTCACGCTCTGCGCGATTGGCGTCCTGACCATCCTGTTCTCGGGGCCGGTCGTGGACCGCGAGCGGCTGCCGGCCGGCGACTACTTCGCGCTCACCCTGTTTGCGATCGCCGGGATGATGCTGATGGCCGGTGCGATCGACCTGCTGGTGATCTTCCTCGCCCTCGAGGTGATGTCGCTGGCGGTCTACGTGCTCACGGGCATCCGCCGGCAGAGTGAGGCCGGAGCCGAAGCGGCGTTCAAGTACTTCCTGCTCGGCGCCTTCTCGAGCGCGTTCTTCCTCTACGGCATCGCCTTCGCGTACGGGGTGGTCGGCAGTACGCGGCTCGACCAGGTGGCCGCGACGCTGGCCACACAGGTGGACGGGCCCAGCCTGATGGCCATTCTCGCCCTCGGCCTGCTGCTCGTCGGCTTCGCCTTCAAGGTGTCGGCCGTGCCGTTCCACATGTGGACGCCCGACGCCTACGAGGGCGCGCCCACGCTCGTGACCGGCTTCATGTCCACGGGCGTCAAGGCCGCCGCCTTCGCCGCGTTCATGCGCGTGTTCCTGTCGGCGTTCGAGCCGATGCCCGCCCATTGGGCGCCGATTCTCTCGGCGGTCGCCGTGGCGACGATGGTGGTGGGCACCACGGTGGGCGTGGCGCAGGGGAACGTCAAGCGGATGCTCGCGTACTCGAGCATCGCGCACGGCGGGTATCTGCTCGTCGGCCTCATCGCCGCCAACGCGGTCGGCAAGGGCGGGATGCTGTTCTACCTTGCCGTCTACGGCATCACCAACGTCGCCGCGTTCGGCGTGATCGCCCTGCTGTCGACCGAGGACCATCCGCACGACAACGTGCGCGACTTCGCGGGCCTCTGGCATCGCCGCCCGGTGATCGCCGCGCTGATGACCGTGTTCCTGCTGTCGCTCGGCGGCATCCCGCCGACGGCGGGCTTCGTGGCCAAGTGGTACGTGATCGCCGCCGCCGTGCAGGAGGGCTACTTCGGCCTGGCCTGCATCGCGATGCTGACCAGCGTCATCTCCGTCTACTTCTACCTGCGCATCGTCGTGCTGATGTACATGGCGGAGGACGTCGCCGTCGATCCCGCTCCGGTCGTCCCGCGCAGTGCGATGGCTGGCCTGGCGATCGCGACCGCCGCAATCTTCTACCTGGGCGTCGTCCCGGCGAGCGTGATCAACCTCGCGGTGCAGAGCGTGCAAGGACTCTTCTAGCGGCATACGCCGTTAGACGAGTCGAATTTCGAATTTCCAATTTCGAATTTCATGTCCGTCCTCCTCGTCACCGGCGGCGCCGGGTTCATCGGCGCCAACTTCATTCACCACTGGGTCGCGCACCGCGCCGGCCGCATCGTCAACCTGGACAAGCTGACGTATGCGGGCAATCCCGAGAACCTGGCGTCTCTCGAGGGTGGCGACCGCCACCGGCTCGTGCGCGGCGACATCGGTGACCGCGTCCTTGTCGGAGAACTGCTGCGCGCGCATCGTCCCGTTGCCGTGGTGAACTTCGCCGCCGAGAGCCACGTGGATCGGTCGATCCACGGGCCAGCCGCCTTCGTGGAGACGAACCTCGTCGGCACGTTCGCCCTGCTCGACGAGGTGAAGAGCTACTGGACGACTCTCGACGACGACGCCCGCACCGCGTTCCGGTTCCTGCACGTGTCGACCGATGAAGTGTATGGTTCGCTCGGCCCTGACGCCGCCGGGTTCTCCGAGACGACGCCGTACGCGCCCAACAGCCCGTACTCGGCCTCCAAGGCGGGCTCCGACCACCTCGTGCGCGCCTATCACCACACGTACGGACTGCCGACGCTCACGACCAACTGCTCGAACAACTACGGCCCTTACCAGTTTCCCGAGAAGCTGATCCCACTCATCATCCACAACGCGCTGGCCGGCAAGCCGCTGCCCGTCTATGGCGACGGCCAGAACGTGCGCGACTGGCTGCACGTGGCCGACCACTGCTCGGCGATCACGAGGGTGCTGGATGCCGGACGGCCCGGGGAGACCTACAACGTCGGCGGCAACAGCGAGCGCCGCAACATCGCCGTGGTGCACACGCTGTGCGAGATCCTCGACCAGCTGCGGCCGCGCGCCTCGGGAAGCTACAAGGAACTGATCACGTTCGTGCGCGACCGCCCCGGCCACGATCAGCGCTACGCAATCGACCCCACGAAGATCCGCACGGAACTGGCCTGGGAACCGGAACACACGTTCGAAGGCGGCATGCGCCAGACCGTGCAGTGGTACCTCGATCACCAGGAGTGGGTGCAGCACGTGACGAGCGGCAGCTACCGCGACTGGGTCACGACGCAGTACGACTGAGCGCTCAGGAGATGGACGCCTCGGCGACGCGTCCCTGCCTGCCCCACATGCGGTGACGGGCGCCGGCTACGCCGCAGCCGCGGCGACGACGGCGCGGAGCAGGGCCTCGTCCTCGCGTTCCGCGACCGTCCTCGGGTCCAGGCACACGCGGTCGCCGGCGATGCGGGCGGCGACCGGCACGGTGCCGCGACGCAGCCGTGCCAGCAGCGCATCCGGCGACGCGGCTTCAACGAGGACGAGCGTGGTCGCCAGTGTCGTGCCGGGAAGGCTGCCCCCGCCCACCGTGGACGCGCCGGCAGCGACATCGGCCGCCACACCCTCGGCGCGCAGGCCGCTTGCCAGCCACTCGGCGCGCCTTTGCAGCACGTCCGCGCGCGCCGCGAGCATGCCGATCACGGGAATGCTCGTCGTCGCGTGTCCGTCCGTGAAAGCGCGCAAGGTGGCGTCCAGCGCCGCGTACGTGATCTTGTCCACCCTCACGGCACGCATCAGGGGATGCTGCCGGACGCGTTCGACGAGCGACGCACGGCCAACCACCAGGCCCGCTTGTGGGCCGCCGAGCAGCTTGTCGCCACTGAACGCCACGAGGTCGGCCCCCTCCCGCACGCTGTCGCGCACCGCGGGTTCCTGGGCGAGCAGGGCGCGCGCCTCAGCCGGGAACGTCGAGTCCTCGAAGAGATCGAGGCCGAGCCATCCGCTCCCCTGGTCCTCGATCAGCGGCACATCGAAGCGGCGCGCCAATGTTGCGAGTTCACCGAGCGCCGGCCGTTCCGTGAACCCCTCCATCCGGAAGTTCGACGGATGGACGCGCAGGATCGCCGCCGTCCGCTCATTGATGGCCGCACCGTAGTCGGCCACGCGCGTGCGGTTCGTGGTGCCCACCTCGCGCAGCAGCGCACCGGACCCGCGGAGGATCTCGGGGATGCGGACGCCACCGCCGATTTCCACGAGTTCCCCGCGACTCAGGATCACTTCACGACCGGCCGCCAGCGCGGCGAGCGTGAGCGTGAGTGCTGCCGCGGTGTTGTTGGTCGCGATGCCGGCCTCGGCCCCGGTGGCCTCCCTCAGGACACCCTCCAGGTGGTGATGACGTGACCCACGCTGGCCCGAGTGCAGGTCGAACTCCAGGGTGCAGTACCCCTCACCGACCTGGTGGACGGCCTCCAGCGCCTCTGCGCACAGCGGGGCTCGCCCGAGGTTCGTGTGAACGATGACGCCGGTGGCGTTGATGACGGGGCGGAGGGACGGCGTGGCCGTGGCGTGCAGAGCGGCCTGGAGCTGTTCGACGATGACCGTGCTGGCATGGTCGCGGCTGTCGGCCTTGACGGCGCCTGAGAGCAGGCCGTCCCGCACGCGTCCGAGCACATCGTCCAGCGCCTGTCGGACGCGGCGCGGGCCATGCAGGCCGGCCAGCGCACGCACCGCCGGCAATCCCAGCAGGCGATCGACGGCCGGGATCACGCGCGCCCTCGACATGGCCGCGATGCTACCATTCCCCCGGGCCCCGGCCGGGGCACTTTGACTCGCCCCGGCGCCGGTCCTTCGAGGCAATGAGCGACACACCCGCAAAGACTCCCGCATCCGCCGACGGTCCGCGCGCGCTTCCCGACTATCAGCCGCACGAACGCTTCTGGCCGTACGTCGAGCTGACCGAGGAGCCCGCGCCCGAGGAGCTCGCTGCGCTCGATCCGGACCTGCGCGCCGCGCTCTACGGACCGGCCGACATCCCGTTCTCGTTCACGCTCGTGTTCCCGCGGTTCGATGGCGCCGACTACGAGCGCGCCGTTGCCCTGGCCCGGGACTCGGCCGAGTACCGCGAAGTCGGCAGCGGGGATCGGTTCCGGATCCGCGCCCGTTTCCATCCGGAGCAGGTAGCAGGTCTGCGCGACCTGTTCGCCATCGTCGGGTCGCAACCGGGATGCGAAGTGCTCGTGGACGACCGGCCCGTGCCCTTTGCGCGAGAGCTCTGGCTCCCGCTCACGTGGTTCCTGTTGCCGCGCTGACGCTGTCGTCGCGAACTCGGGTCCAAGGAGTTCCCGCCCGTGCCCAAGCCCGGTGTCCTCGAACGCGAGTTGCTGGCCCTCGAGGCACAACTCAGGAAGGTCGAGACCGAGTACACGATGTACTTCTCCGGCCGCGCCGCGCGTGCGCCTATCGAGAGCCGCGCCGCGCTCGACCGCGCGTTCAAGCGCTTCGATCGTGCGCACTTCGACGCTCCGGTGGTGCGCTTCCGGTTCTCCACGCTCCAGGCCCGGTACTCATCGTTTGCCGACCTGTGGGATCGCGGCGTCCGGGCGCGCGAGGAAGGCCGGCCGGGCCCGTTCGCCAGGGCGACGCCCGACACGGCGGCGTCGCCGTCACAAAGTGAGGTCGTGCATGCGGCGACGTTCAACGACCCGGTGCAGGAACTCGACAAGCTGCGCGATCTGTACGAAGCCCTGATGGACGCCCGCCGCGGCGAAGGGCACGACACCGTGCCCTTCCACAGGTTCGCCACGCTGGTGAAGGACCAGGTGCGCACGCTGCAGGCACGACATCCGGGTGACGAGGTGTGGTTCCGCGTGACGCGGCGGGATGGCAAGGTCTCGCTCGCCGCTCGGGCCGTGAGGCAGGGCGACGATCGGCAGGACGGGTAAGGAAACGGGCGCGTATGGGAGGGTGGCGTGTGCGCCGTGGGCGTCGCCTCGACGCCCACGGGTTCGGCGTCGCTAACTGACCTTCGTGACGGCGCCGGCCTGCGGCCCCTTGGGGCCGTCGACGATCTCGAATTCGACCGGCTGCCCCTCCTCCAGCGTGCGGAACCCGGCACCCTGGATGGCGGAGAAATGCACGAACACGTCACTGCCCGATTCGCGCTCGATGAACCCGTAGCCCTTGGCGTTGTTGAACCACTTGACCTT
>JAEZCY010000228.1 GCA_023429845.1 Acidobacteriota bacterium | reverse complement strand
CCGGCGCGCGGCACCTGCGCCAGCGTTGCCCTGGGCGACGCCTGCGCGTCGTCCACGGCCCGCCTCAGGGCGGCGGCGAGCACGGCCGCTACCGTCTGACGCCGCCACGGCTTTGCCAGTGACGCCGCAGGCAGCGCCGACGCGTCCGCGCCGCGGGCCGAATCGGTGAGCGCCAGTTCCACGACCGGCACCCCCACGCGAGCCACGGCGGCAAAGCCGTCTCCTGCCGACAGGAGCGACTCGCTGTCCACGAGGATCAGGCTCCAGCGACGCTCCCACAGCACGGTACAGAGGGTCGCATCGTCCTCGGCGCACCTCACCGTCGCACCCCACGCACGCAGCCAGTCGGCGAGCACCTCGCGCGACGCGGTGTGGCGCTCGACGAGCAGCACGTCGCGGCCGTCGAGCCCCATGGGGCGCGCCTCGGCGATGCTGCCAGAGCCCTGGACGACCGTCACCGGCAGCGTGAACGTGAACGTGCTTCCCTGCCCCTCTTCGCTGGCCACCGACAGGCGGCCGCCCATGAGGTGCAGCAACCGGGCGCAGATGGCGAGCCCCATGCCGTTGCGTTCGAACAACTGCGGGCGGCCGCGCCCTGCCTCGAGCAGCATGAGGCGAATCGTCTCCTGCTGACCGGCGGCGATACCCTCGCCGGTGTCCACGATTTGCACGGTCAGCGTCGCCGCACGCGCGTCGTCGGCCTCGCCGACCGCCACGTGGAGGCGCACGGATCCGACGTTGGTGAACTTGACGGCGTTGCCGAGCAGATTGACGAGCACCTGACGCAGCCGCACGGGATCGGCCACCACCATGGCGGGCAGCGCTGACGCCTGGTCCCACACCAGGTCCAGATCCTTCTGGTGTGCACGCATCGCCACGCCGGAAAGAACGTCGTGGACCACTGCCGCAAGGTCGAACGGCACCTGCTGCAGCTCGACCTGGCCCGCTTCTATCCGCGACAGATCCATGACGTCGTCGATCACGACCACGAGCGCCTCGGCCGAGCGGCGAATGGTCTCGAGGTAGTCGCGCTGCTGGGGTGTGAGACCCGTGTCGAGCGCGAGCTCGGTCATCCCGAGCACGCTGTTCATGGGCGTGCGGACCTCGTGGCTCATCGTGGCCACGAACTCACTCTTGAAGCGATTGGCGCTCTCGGCTCTTTGCCGCGCCTCCTCCAGATCCGTCGTGCGCCGAGCCAGCTGCTCTTCGAGGTCGGCATGCTGCTGTCGCATGACGCGCTCCCGCGCCTCCAGGTGCGACAGCATGCCGTTGACGGCGCGAAACAACGTACCGATCTCGTCGACCCGTCCGGAATCGGCGAGCCGCACGTCGAGGCGCCCGCGCTCGGCAATCTCGCCAGCAATCATCGAGACCTGCTGGAGCGGTGCGACGAAGCGCCGCTGCAGCACGGCGCAGCCCAGGGCCGCGAGGCCCAGCACGAGGACGCCGGCCGCAAGCAGGAGGGCTGCGACAGGCGCCAGCGCCTGCGTCCGGTGCCCGCCGGGCACCGTCAGCGCACCCGTACCGACCATTGCGGCGGCTGCCACACTGGCGACGATGAGGACTGCGGCGAATCGATGGCGAAAGTGTCGGGCGGCCATGGCGGGTGGGGAGGGCCCCATCCCAGAATCGGCCGCACGCGCAAACGTGTGAACGGCGGGTCGCCTCGCGCCGCGCTACGTCTCGGCGGGGGCGTCCTCGAGTGCCGTCGACGCGCGCGGCCGTCGCCACCGCGTGAGGAGCACGCCCGCCGCAACGAGCAGCGCGCCGGCCAGGCGCATGCCTGCGAGGCGTTCACCCAGCCACACCATGGCCACGGCAAGCGCGGCGACCGGCACGACGTTCGAGTAGATCGAGGTGCGTGACGACCCGAGCTGCCGCACGCCGAGATACCACGCCGTATAGGCGAAGTTCAGAGCGAGCAGCGACGAGAAGACGACGCAGATCCAGGCGACGGGCCGTACGTCCGCCCAGGAGGTGCGGGCGAAATCAGCCGTGGCGAACGGCAGGAACAGCATGGTGCCGATCGCCATGGACAAGCCGGTGATGACGATGGGGGAGCGGGTGGCGAGCAGGGGACGTCCGGCAACCGTGTACACGGTCCAGCAGGCCACGCATGCAAGCATCATCAGGTCGCCCGACAACGAACTGACGCCCGCTGCGGCGCCGCCGCGCACGATCAAGGTCACGCCGAGGAACGAGAGGGCGGTGCCGGCCCAATGAGCCAGGGGCAGTCGTTCGTGCCCGACGGCGGCCGACGCGATGCTGACCGCCGCGGGCGTGCACGCGATGATGATCGAGGCGTTCATCACGCTCGTTCGCTCGAGACCGGTGATGAACAGGATCTGGTAGGCGAACTGGCCGACGATCCCGAGCAGCACGATCACGGCCCACTCGCGTGCACCGAGACTGCGCACCTGCGCGTGGCGACCCGTGGCGTAGATGAAGACGAGGAAGACCAGCGACGCGATGAGCAGCCGCAGGCCGTTGAAGGCGCGCGCAGGAACCTCCTGCAGCACGAACTTGATGACGCTGTAGTTGCTGCCCCAGATGAGCGCGGTGAGCAGCAGGAAGACGTCGACGCGCGTCATCGGTGGACTTGCCGCGGGCGAGCGAGAC
>JAEZCY010000227.1 GCA_023429845.1 Acidobacteriota bacterium | reverse complement strand
TGCGTACGACAATGCCCTCGCCGAGTCGGTGATCGGGCTCTACAAGACGGAGGTGATTCGACGGAAGGGGCCGTGGCGGTCGCTCGAGGCCGTGGAGTTCGCGACGCTCGCCTGGGTGGATTGGTTCCACACCAGGCGGCTGCTGGGGCCGATCGGCGACATCCCGCCCGCCGAGTTCGAGGCGCAGCCCTATGCCCAGGCCGCTGTGGCCTGATTCAACAAACGCGGTCTCCGACGATCCCGGGGCGCTTCATTCGCATTTCCGCATTCCCTTGCGCCCTCGCCATTCCCGCATCCCCGCATTCCCGCATTCCCCTGCGCCCTCGCCATTCCCGCATTCCCCGCATTCCCGCATTACGAGATCTTCTGCACCCTATACCCTCCCCGGCCCTTGTCGGCCAGGTAGATGGCGCCGAAGATTGCGATGAGCACCAGCGGCAGCATCGACCAGATCGGCAGCACCCTCGCGGTGCCGTAGGTCTCGCTCAACCACCCCATCACCGGACCCGAGATCGCGGTGGCGATGCTGCCGGTGGCGCCGATCACGGCGAGCCCCAGCGCGCCCGACCGCGGGAAGCGCTCCGACGTGATCCCGAGCATCGTCGGCCACCAGAAGGCGATGCCAAGGGCGAAGACGCCCGCCCACATGAACGCGGCGGTCACGTCCGACGCGTGGCTGAACATGTAGAGCCCGAACGACGCGATGACGGCGGTGACCGCGATCAGGGCGGTCGGCGCGATCTTGTGCGACACGTTGTGGCCGAACTGTCGCATCAGGTACATCACCATGTTGATCCAGACCACCTGCAGGATGCCGGCCTGCGTGGCGCTGTGGGTCACGCGGTTGAAGATGGTCGGGATCCAGCTGCCGGCGCCCAGTTCGGTGGCCGCCGTGAGGATCATGCAGAACCAGATGACGAGGAAGAGCGGTCGCCCCAGTTCCTTGAACATGTCGCCGAAAGGCACGCCGGCTGCCGCGCGCTCGGTGGCCGGGAACCGCTGCCCCATGTACATCGCGAAGTAGATCGCCGACGGCACCAGCAGCGTCAGCACCTTGGCCTTCCAGCCGAACCCGACCTGCGTCATCAGGAACGCGAGCACGCCGCCGATGACGATGCCGCCCGGGAACCAGGCGTGGAGCGTGGTCAGCTTCGACGTCTTGTTCTCGGCATAGATGGTCGCGATGAGCGGATTGATCGCCGCTTCCACGAAGCCGTTGGCGATGCCCACCACCACGGTCGAGAGGAAGAAGACCGTGAAGTTGGTGGAGACGATGGTCAGCACGGCGCCGACGATGTGGCCAATCGCGGCCAGCCGCATGATCGTGCCCATCCCGAGCAGGTCGCACAGCGGTCCACCGAACAGGATCGAGAGCCCGAAGCCCCAGAACGCAGCTCCGAGGATCCAGCCGACCTGCACGTCGGTGAGCGCGAGCTCCTGCTGGACCTCACCCATGATGTCGCCGCGAATCGCGAACGACATCGCGGTGGCGATCAGGGCGACACAACTGGCGATGAAGAGACGACGATGGTTCATGGCGATGCGCGAGGCCCCTTGCGTGTGACGTGGACGCCAGGCGCCGGAGGCTGATGAGGCCAGCGGCGCGGACGGTGATGTCGAGTTGGCGGGCACAGCATACAACGGGTCATCTCGGCGTTCGGGACTCGGGACTCGGGGTTCGGGACTCGGGACTCGGGATTCGGGGTTCGGGGTTCGGGAGTCGGGAGTCGGGAGTCGGACTCGGCGCGGGCCGCGTTCGCGAAGGCCGACGGACGACCGACGAAGGCCGCGGGTGATCTATATTCCGCTCATGTCCTGGATCGACGAGTACGTGAAATCGGGCCGCGCGCTGGACGTGACGGTGACCCTCAGCGAGCGGCTTGCGCCGTGGCCCGGGCAGGAGGTCTGGCAGTTCGAGCCGCTGCTGCGCATGGAGAAGGGCGACGTCTGCAACGTGTCCTACTTCCGGGTGTCGTGCCACGCAGGCACGCACGTCGATGCGCCCTGGCACTTCGGCATGAGTCCGCAGACGGTGGAATCGATCCCGCTGGAGCAGATGATCATTCCGGCTCGCGTGCTCGATCTGACGCACGTCGCGTCGGCCATCACGCGCGCCGACCTGGAAGGGCGGATCGACGGCGCCCGCGCCGTACTGTGCCGGACGCGCAACTCGGGCACGCTCGAGAGCGGCGCGCCGTTCGACACCGAGTTCGTCTACATCGCCGAGGACGCGGCCCAGTATCTCGTCGAGTGCGGCGTGCGGACCGTCGGGGTGGACTACCTGTCGGTGGAGGGCTTCCACGCCCCCGAGCCGGTCACGCATCGCGCCCTGCTCGGCAACGACGTCTTCATCGTCGAGGGCCTGGACCTGTCCAAGGCGGCGCCCGGCGAGTACCTGCTCGTCGTGTTGCCTTTGAAGCTGGAAGGCGGCGACGGCACGCCGGCCCGCGCCGTGTTGTTGTCGTAGTCCGTCGAGCGTCGCTCACACCTCCGGTAGGGTCGGCTGTCCCCAGCCGACCGTCTGCGCCCGCCCCAGCCGACCGTCTGCGCCCGCCCAGCCGACCGTCTGCGCCCGTCCCAGCCGGCAGCCTGCGTCGCCCCCAGCCGACCGTCTTCCCCGCTCGCGTAGGACTGCGGGTAGGGTCGGCCGTCCCAACCGGCCGCCGAGACCCACGGACGGAGCGGAGACGGACGGCCGGGACGGCCGTCCCTACCTGACGTGCGGAAGCGGTTTGTGCCGCGGATACAGCAGGATCGCCGCGAGGTAGCACAGCGCGATGGCGACAAGCAGCAGCCGATACCCGGTGACGAGCGCCAGGTACTCCGCCACGCCGCCGAGCATCGCGCCGAGCAGGTTGGCGCCGTACGCGCCGGCCACGTCGCGGGTGTGCTTGAGCGCGCCGCTGAAGAGCAGCCCCGCCAGCAGCACCGGGCTGAACGTGAGCACCGAGTAGAACAGCGTCTCGGCCGACAACGAGGCAAACGTCACGGAGCCGATCGGCAGCAGGTACGCCAGCAGCAGCAGGAGCATCAGCGGCACGCCCACGACCCACGGGCGGATTCGCGGCAGCCGACCCGCAAGCCAGGCCCCCAGCGCCGCCATCACCAGCACGGAGGCAATCGTCGCCGACGCCACGACCCACGTCGATCCCCAGATCAGCGCGAACTGCGTGATCGCCTTGGTCTCGAGGATCATGAAGCCGGCGCCGAGCAGGAAGAACTGCGCGAACGACCCGACGCCGAGCCGGCCCGCGTGCGCCCGACGGGTCATCGCCAGCGTCGCACCCACGGCCGCCAGCGAGATCACGACGATGCCGAGCAGCGCCCAGGCGTAGTGACGCGGCAGGTGCGGTTCGCGCATGTACAGGAACGGCCAGTCGTCGGTCGCCGGCTGGATCGTCGGGTCGCGGTCGAGCGGCAGGCCCGGACTCACCACCTCCGGGTGGTTGTACGCGGCCACCCGGTCGGGTGGCGCCGGCCAGTCGGCGACGGTGGCCGTGCCCGGCCCGGCGATCATCACGCCGAGGTACCCGTGCTCCTTGTGGATGTGAACCTTCGGCTCTTCACCGAAGACGTTGCGAGCCGAGTTGGCGAGCCGATCCACGAGCCACTTCTCGCGGAAGTAGTTGTAGACGACGAGGACGCCGTTCGGCTTCAGGCGCTCCTTGACCGCTCGGAACGCCTCCTCCGTGAACATGAAACTCTCGAGCCGCACGGCGCTGAACGACGACTGCAGCGTGAGCGAGTCGATGAGCGCGAACACCACCAGGTCGTACTTCTTGTCGGTGGTCCTCAGGTAGTGCCGGGCATCGTTGGTGATCACCGACACGCGTGGGTCCGTGTAGGGCGCGTCCGGATGGTACTCGCGCCCCAGCCGTACGATGACCGGATCGATCTCGACGGCGTCAACGCGCCTGGCGCCGTGTGCGAGGGCCGCCGCGACGTCGGTGCCCGACCCGGCGCCGAGGATCAGCACGTCTTCGAAGCGCTCGCCGAACACCTCGTACGGCCACTGGTAGAAGTACTCCTTCTCACGCAGCGGGGCCATGGACTGGTGGAAGATGTTGTTGACCTCCACCACCGTCTCGTCGCCCTGCGTGTGGGCCGTGATCTTGTAGTACGGCGACCACAGGGTGTCCCCCGACAACCGGTGTACGACACCGAGCGACACCGCCAGCAGCACGAGGCCGCTCGCCGCCCACGCCTTCGGCTGCTCGATCACGAACGGCACGGCGGCGAGGAACGCGAGGCCGAACCAGGCGACGGGCGGCAGCTGGAGCGCCGACAACGTGCCGAAGGCGATCACGCCGGCGAGGCTGCCCGCCAGGTTCACGATGTAGGCGCGCAGGGGCGGATGCGCGCTCATCTCTCGCCCGAGCCGCTGCGCCAGCGTGACGAACAACACGGCGACCGCGATGCAGAGCAGCGGCAGGAACCACGCGCTCTCCACCGGCACGACCTGGTCGGACGTTCCGCTCGAGAAATAGATGCTCTCGGACGTCTGCGGCACGGCGATGTCGATGCGCGCCACGGCGACGGCGATCACCAGCGCCGCCTGCAGCAGCGGGAACCAGCGGAGCAGGTTGGTCCGCAGCGAGCCGATGAGGCACCCGACGCCGATGCCGAGGAAGCTCGCGAGCAGGATGAAGTTCGAGAAGTACGCGAGGAGGCGGATGTAGGCCGGCATCCAGCGGATCAGCGCGACCTCGAGGAACAGGATGAGGAAGGAGATGAGGAAGAGGGGCCAGGCGCCCCCGCGTGCCAGACCTACCATCCGAGAATGCGCGCGAACACCAGCGGTGCGACGATGGTGGCGTCCGATTCGATGATGAACCTCGGCGTGTCGACGCCGAGCTTGCCCCACGTGATCTTCTCGTTGGGCACGGCGCCCGAGTACGAACCGTAGCTCGTGGTGGAGTCGCTGATCTGGCAGAAGTAGCCCCACAGCGGCACCTCGGGCCGCTGCAGATCCTGATGCAGCATCGGCACCACGCAGATCGGGAAGTCGCCGGCGATGCCGCCGCCGATCTGGAAGAAGCCGATCGAGGAGGTCGGCGCGACGCGCTGGTACCAGTCGGCCAGGCTGATCATGTATTCGATGCCCGTCCGCACCGTGTGAACGTTCTTGACGTCGCCGGTGATGCAATGCGACGTATACATGTTGCCGAGCGTCGAGTCCTCCCACCCCGGCACGAACATCGGCAGGTCCTTCTCGGCCGCCGCGATCATCCACGAGTCCTTCGGATCGATCTGGTAGGAATCCTTCAGCACGCCGCTGCGCAGGATTTCGTACATGAACTGGTGCGGGAACAGCCGCGTCCCCGCCTGGTCGTGCGCCACCCAGCGCTCGAGCACGGCCGTCTCGATGCGCCGCATCGCCTCGTGCTCCGGGATGCACGTGTCGGTCACCCGGTTCAGGTGTCGTTCGAGGAGAGCCTGTTCGTCGGCCGCCGAGAGTTCGCGGTAGTGCGGCACGCGCTCGTAGTGGTCGTGCGCGACCAGGTTGAAGACGTCCTCTTCGAGGTTGGCGCCCGTGCAGGAAATCGCGGTGACCTTCCCCTGCCTGATCATCTCCGCGAGCGAGCAGCCGAGTTCGGCCGTGCTCATCGCGCCCGCGAGCGTGACCAGCATCGAGCCGCCGCCATCGATGTGCGCGATGTACGCGTCGGCCGCGTCCTTCAGCGCCGCCGCGTTGAAGTGCCGGTAGTGACGCTCGATGAACTGGGAAACTGGGCCTGGCATGGGTGGCATCGGGACAATTTCAAATTACGAACTGCAGGATTCGAACTCGCGTCGAGTCAGTGCTCTACGTGAGCTTTTCGGACTTCGCGTCGAAGCCGACGACCTTGTTCTTGCGGTAGGCCGTGACGCCGCCGTCGATCGCCGCCATGGCCTTGTAGCCGAGATCGGCGTCGAGGTTCGGCTTCTGCCGCGTGCGCATGGCGTCGAGGAAGTTGTCCATGTGCGGGTGTTCCCCACGCACGAACGGCTTCACCTCGACGCGGAGCTCCTCCACGCCGGTCTTCTTGATGAAGTCGTCCTTGTAGTCGCGGTCGGGGACGACGATCAACTCCGTGTTGGCGAAGGACTCGCTGTCCTCGGCGACGATGATCGTGCCCTGCGAGCCGTGGAACACCAGCGGCGCTCCCTTGCCGCTGGTCACCGAGCAGGCCAGCTGCATGGTCCACGACGGATAGTCCACGTTCATGAAGAACGTGTCGGGCACCTCGCGGTCCTTCTGCACGTAGATGCCGCCATTGGCGGTGACGCGCAGCGGGAACTCCGGTCCGACCGCCATCAGGATGGGTGCAACCGTGTGGTAGAAGAGGTCGGTCGCGATGCCGCCCGAGTAATCCCAGTACTTGCGCCAGCGGAAGTAGCGCGCCGGATCCCAGTCGCGCTTCGGCGCGTTACCCAGGAACGCCTTCCAGTCGAGGTTCGATGGATTGGCGTCGGGATCGATGCGGTAGTTCCACTCGTTGCCGCGCTTGGTGCTGTTGCGGCCGAAGCCGCCCGACGCCCACACCACCTCGCCGATCAGGCCGTCCTCGATCGCCTTCTTCGCCTTGTGGAAGTGGTCGAGCGACGTGTACTGGCTGCCGACCTGCAGGATGCGGCCGTTGGCCTTCACGTACTCGGCGATCTTGCGCGCCTCGTCCACGGTGTAGGTCATCGGCTTCTCGAGGTAGACGTCCTTGCCCGCCTCGAGCGCGGCCATCGTGTGCGCATAGTGCCAGTGGTCGGGCGACGAGATGACCACGGCATCGACGTCGGGCCGGGCACAGAGCTCGCGGTAGTCGTGATGCACCGCGGACGCGTCCACGCCCGTCTTCTCGCGCGCGAGGTCCTTGCGCTTCTGCCAGATGTCGTTGACCGCCACCGCCTGGACGTCGCCGCGAGCGGCGCTGCGGTTCATCACGTGCGTGATGTGCGAGTTCATGCGTCCGCCGCAGCCGACGAAGCCGACGTTGATGCGGTCGTTGGCGCCGAGCACACGGCTCTGCGCCGGGGCGGCGGCGGGGCGCGCAGCGGCTGCCACGGGCGCTGCGATGCTGCCCGCAGCGGCAACGGCGCCCACGGTGCGGATGAACTCGCGTCGAGAGGTGTGGTCGGTCACGTCCGGACGATCCTTTCGGTCACGCCCCGCCCAGGCTGTGGCGAAGCCGGAACTGGTCCGCCGATGCCGTGGCGAGGGCGGGAAACGAGCGCATTGTATCCTCATCAGGCTTGCCGGCCCCTGCCGTTCCACCCGCGCCAGACGTCCCAGGACCAGCAGCCGAGGCGGCACTCACGAGCGCCCTGCGGCGACTCGGGGCGGCGCTGACCTCGCGCGACTTCCGCGTGCTGTGGCTGGGCGCGTTCACGTCCACCGTCGGCACGTGGATGCAGAAGATCGCGCAGAACTGGCTGGTGCTGTCGCTGACGGGGTCGGCATGGTACCTCGGGCTCGACTCCTTCCTCGGCGAAGTGCCCATCCTGCTGTTCACGCTCGTCGGCGGCGTGATCGCCGATCGGCATGACCGCCGCCGGCTGCTCATGAGCTCGCAGGTCATCCAGCTCCTCTCGGCCGCGTCGTTGGCCGGACTGGTCTGGTTCGACATCGTGCGGATCTGGCACGTGCTGCTGCTGTCGTGTGTCACCGGCCTGGCGCAGGCCTTCGGTGGCCCCGCCTATCAGTCGCTGATCCCGTCGCTGGTCCCGAAGAAGGACCTGCCCAACGCCATCGCGCTGAACTCGATCCAGTTCAACCTGTCGCGCGTCGTGGGACCGGTGCTCGCCGGGCTGGCGCTCACGTCAGTGGGCATCGCGGCGTGCTTCGGCCTCAACGCCCTGTCGTTCCTCGCCGTCATCGTCGCGCTGCTGGCGCTGCGGGTGCCCCACGTGCGGCCCGCGTCCACCAACTCCCTGCTCACCGAGATGCGAGGCGGGCTCGGCTACGTGCGCCGTGATCCGGTCCTGGTGTCGCTCATCGTGGTGGCCACGTCCTCCACCTTCCTCGGGCTACCGATGCAGACCTTCCTGCCCGTGCTCGCGCAGGACGTGTTCGGCGAAGGCGTCGAATCCTACACGCGCATGATGTCGTGGTCGGGCGCTGGCGCTGTGGCCGGCGCGCTCGTCGTCGCCTGGCTCGGACGCTTCGACGGCATGGGCAGGCTGCTGCTGCGCCTTCAGGCCGTGTTCAGCATCCTCATCGTGGCCATCGCCTGGTCGCGCGCCATGCCATTGACCTACGTGCTGTTGTTCGCGGCGGGCGTGTCCACGATCATCACGACGTCGCTCGTGACCTCGCTCGTGCAGCTGGTGGCGCCCGACGAGATGCGCGGGCGCGTGATGAGCATCTACATGGTCGCCTTCCGCGGCGGCATGCCCCTCGGCAGTCTCGTGAGCGGGGCGCTCATCGAGCGCGTGGGCCTGCCGGCCATGATGACCGTCAACGGGGCGCTGCTCCTTGCAGCCGCTCTCTACTTCCTGACGAGGAAAGATGGCGTCGTCCGTATCTGATCGGGCACGACTCGTGCGCCTCGGGGCGCTGGCCATGGCATCGGCCGTCGCACTCGGCGCATTCGGCGCGCACGCGCTCCGGGCCCGGCTCGCGCCGGATCTGCTGGCGATCTACCAGACCGGCGTGCAGTACCACCTGGTACACGCGCTCGGGCTCTTTGTCGCAGCCTGGCTGGCCGGCGAGGATCAGGGGCGTGCCGCCCGGATCGCCGGCGTGCTGCTGGCGCTGGGCATCCTGGTGTTCTCGGGCAGTCTCTACCTGCTCGCGCTCACCGGCATCCGCGCGTTCGGCGCGATCACCCCGCTGGGCGGCGTCGCGTGGATCGTCGCGTGGGTGCTCATCGCCTGGCGGGTGCGGATGAAGTGAAACTTACTCGTCCGTCCCCTTCCTGCAGACCCACCAACCCTCCACCCGACGGGCCACGTCGGTGGGGTCGCAGGGGTCGTTCGTGATGACGACGGCGCGCGAACCGGCGTGCCAGGCCTGACGCGCGTAGTCGTGGATGCGGATGGCCGATGTCGGCGAGAGCTGCAGCCGTTCGCGCGACAGGAAGTCCACGTGGTACGACACCCAGTACGACGCCCAGCCATACCGGTCGCCGTGCGCGACAAGGTCGTCGGCAAGGACGCGGTGCACGTTCGGCGGTGGCGCGGTGCGGTATTCGTGCAGGAGCCGCACGTGTTCCCACACCATCACGGTCCCCCACAGAAGGATGCCCGCCACCATCGTCTTCGAGGCAACGGACCCGGCGGCGGCCGTCCACGCGACGCGCGGCCTCGCGAGCACGAACGCCAATGCCGTGAGCCCCACGGGCACGAACGGCAATAACAGGTGGTACCGAATCGTGATCAGGCTCCGTACGTTGCACCCGACCGCGACGCCGGCGATTCCGAGGGTGCCCGTCAGCAGGAGCATGACGGGAAACAGCACATGCGGGTCCTCGGGCGCACGCAGCGGCGGCAACCAGCGCCAGCCACGCCGCACGACGATGAGGCCGGCCGCGAGCACGGCGACCACCGCCGGTAGCCCGGCCCACGGCTGGCCGGTCGGGTTGCTCGTGAGGATCATGAGACCCGGCGGTTGCCGCTGCACGCCGAAGAAGGTCGGCACGTTGTGCGTCGCGAGCCATGCGGCGTTGCCCAGCACGTGCCCCGGCGCCAGGCAGACGCTCTTGGCCACGAGATCCACGTTGGTCACCGCGTCGTCCAGCCGCGGCGGCACCGCGTCCGGCCCGAACATCGACGCGGTGTGACGCAGCAGCGTCACGGTCTCGCGCGCGCCGAGGAACACCAGCAGGACGACCATCCAGTGCGCCACGCGCCGCCGCGTGAACAGCTCGCCGGTCCACGCCTCCAGCCCGACGATGGCGAGGACCGCAAAGAGCGTGAACTCGCGCCGGAGGAATCCGAAGGCGAACAGCAGGCCGAAGGCAATCGCCCGCCGCCGCAGCACCCACAGCAGCAGTGCGTAGAAGAGCGGCTCGATGGTGCCGCCTTGTGCCTGCACCATCCGGCTCGCGGCCAGGGGCGGCAGCACCGTGAACCAGGCCGCGGCCACGGCGCCCTGCCAGGCGCGCAGGCCCGCGTCGCGCACGAGCAGCCACACCAGCAGCGCCCCGGTGGCGACGTTCAGGATCAACAGCGGCAGCTTGAGCGCGAACACCGTCGGTCCGAGCAGCAGGAACACCGGTGCCGCCATCCAGGCCTGCACGCCCATCATGTACAGCTGGCCGTAGAAGAACAGCGGCCAGGCGCGCCCCTCGCTCAGGTGCTTGGCCATCAACCCGACGATGGCCTGGTCGGCGTCGAAATCGATCTGTTCGTACTGGAGAAAGACGAAGGAACGAAGGACAATCAGCGCCGCCGTGGCGAGCACGGCCAGCCAGACGGCGGCGAGCGATGACGAGGCACGAGCGGGCGTGAGCACGGGATCGACAGCGGGGACGAGCGGCGCAGCAGCCGGCGCCGGTCCGACCCCGCGCATTGTACGCATCGCTCGGACGATCGCCCCGATCGCGGTCGCGGTCGCCGTCCTCGTCGCGGTCGCGACCGCCGTGCCGCACGCGGCGTGGCTGCCATGGAGCGGGACGCAGCAGCCCGCCGAGGCCTGGCAGGCGACGATTGCCTGGCCTCAGGACCTCCTCGCCACCCTGCAGATCCGGCTCGGCGCCGTCTTCGCGCCGGGCAACCCCGTGGCCGGCGCGATCGGTGTAGCGGCCGCCTTCGGCGCGGCGGTCGCGCTCGTCCTTGCTGCTGCCCTTCGCGCGGCCGGACTGGGCACCATCCTCTCGACACTGGTCGCTGCCGCCGCCGCGTCGGCTCCGCTGCTTGCCTGGCAAGCCGGATCGCCGCTCGGCAACGCGCCCGCGAGCCTCCTGAGTGCCCTGCTGCTGTGGCGATTCGTGCGGCAGCGGGTGCGCATGCACGTGACGTGGTTCGGCAGCCTCGCCGCGACGGCCGTCGTCGGCGTCGGCATCGCGGCGGTGATCGGGCTGTCGCTCGTGCTGTCCAGGACGCTCGCCGCATGGCCGGCGTCAGCCACGCTCGGCGCCATTCGCGCCGATGTCGGGGTACTGGGCCTCCTCCTCCTCTCCCCGGCGCTGGGCCGGCGCGACTCCGCGCTGGTTCCACGCGAGCGTGTGTGGCTCGCCCTGGCCGTGCTGTGGCTGTGCACCACGCCAATGGCCCCGACGACGCGGGCCGCGTTCCTCCTGCCATGGGTGTGGTGGCTGATCGGTGCGGGCATCGCGCAACTCGTGACCTGGCGCGGGCGCCACGCGGTGCGCTGGGCGGCCGTCGGCGTGCTCGCGTGGACCGCCGTCCACGCGGCACGCGTGCCGTGGGGCCAGCAGCAACAACTGGCCGCGCTCACCCGCACGTGGGCCGAAGGCATCGCGACGCGTCTCGACGCCGCGCATCCGCTGGTGTTCGAGGACTCGGCGCGAGGAAGGCTCGTGGCCACGCTCGCACGTGAACGGCAGTCGGCCACCGAGCCCTTCGTGATCCCGCTTGCTGACGCCTACGCAGCGGCGAGGTCGGGCCGTCGTCCGGTGGCCGTCACCACGACACACGTGGAGGCGCTGCGCTGGGGCGGGCTGGCCCTGGACGTCCCTGAACCGCTTGGCGTGCCGCTCGAACGGCTCGTGGACTCCTTGCCTCGCGGCACGATCGTCATCGCCGCAATCGCGCGCGAGGCCGCCCGCGAGATCACGCCCGTGCAATGGCAGTCGCTCGGACGCCTCGGCCTCAGGCTCGCCGACACGAGCACACCGCGCGCGCACGTCGTGGCAGGAGTGACGCGGGCGCGGGCGGAGGCGCTCGAGGTCGCCCACGCCGACGCCGCCCGCCTGGACGTCCAGCCCGGCGATCCGCTCGGTCGGACGGGATCGCGGTCTCCGGTCGATGCGCAGATCGAGGCTGGAGCGCGCACGGTGGCCATCGCGCTGCGTGGCCGTCCCGTCCTGCAGGGCCAGGCCCTCGCGCTGCTGTTCTTCAGCCCGCGCGGCGATTTCCTTGGATGGCGTGCGGGGAGTTCCCCTGCGCATCTCGACGGGCCTGCCCTGGGCAACGTCCCTCTCGCGCGAGGCGTGGCTGTTGAAGCGCTTCCCTGCACCGTCGTCGAGCCGAACGTCCCCGTGGAGATCGGACCGCTCACGCATGCCGGCGGGCTCGGCATCACGTGGGGGGAGGCCGGTGAGGTGCGCTTGCAGCTGTCGCGAGTGGCCGGGGATGGCAGTGGCACGCCGCTGGTGGTTGGCGACCCCAGGGATCCGGCCCTGCCGACGCTCACGCACGCTGCGGACGAGCATGTGTTGTCGCGCCGCGAATGGCAGCACCATGCAGCAGGCGTGCTGCTGCGCGGTGACGTGTCGCGCGGCACGGCCACGGCGACGGTGCCCGTGCGGGTGTGCGCCGCCTGGCCGATGCTGCATGCGGTCGACCCGGCGGCGGAAGCCGTCGCGATGCGGATGTTGCCGCGATTCGAGCCGTATTTCGCTGCCGGCTGGCACGACATGGAGTCCGCGGCTGGCAGCTACTTCCGCTGGATGAATGGCGGCCGGGCCGAGATGCTGCTCGCGTTGCGGCGTGTCGCTCCCATTCGCGTGACGCTCGACGCGCAGGGCGTGAAGGCGCCAGGTCCGGCAGACGAGGTGCGGCTGGTGGTGAACGGACAGCCCGCGGGCAGGCAACCGGTGCAACCGACCCGTGGCTTGTATGACTGGCACGTCCCGGCCAGCCTGCTGCGCCCAGGCATGAACACCCTGGTGCTGGAGACCACGCTCACGATGCGGCCCGCGGACCTGTCACCGGGTGGGGACGCGCGGATGCTGGGGCTGCTGGTCTACGGCTGGACGTTCGGACCTGGCGACTCTCAGGGAGGCGACGCTGGTCGGTCGGAGTGACAACGATTGTGTTTGTCTCCCGTCTCCAAGACTTCTATAGTCTCTGGGCATCCCGTCTTCGGTGTGTCCCAGCGCCGTGAGCGACGCGGATTTCCACAATGAGGTTGTTTGCATGATTCGAGCCGCGAGACTCGCGACGGCCGGCCTGTGTGCCGCGGCCGCGCTGCTGAATTCCACCCCGGCGCAAGGGCAGCCGGACCTGAAGCGCTGGTATTTTGCCGAGGGATCCACGAACGCCGGTTTCGGGTTCGAAGAGGAGATCCTGCTGGCCAACCCGACCGGCACGCCCGCGAACGTGACCCTGCGCTTCTTCCCCCAGGACGGCAGCGCGCCTATCGAGGGGGGGATTCAGGTCCTGCCCTACAGCCGGGCTGGTGTCAACGCGCGCCAGTTCGTCGGCAGCGCGTCCGGTGTCGCCCTCGAGGTCATCTCGAACGTGGACATCGTCGTCGAGCGCTCGATGTACTGGGGCGGCGGCCTGTTCAACTTCGGCGCCGGCTATCCGGTAGTCGGCCAGCCGGCCGCCCCCATCACGGACATGCGGGCAGGCCACAACGTGATGGGCGTCAACGCGCCGGCGCTTCGCTGGTCCTTCGCGGAGGGCGCGGCCGGTGGGCCCGTCGGCTTCCAGACCTACGTCCTCGTCAGCAACCCGTCGCTGACCGAGGCCGCAAGCGTGCAGGTGCGCTACCTCACGAGCAACGGCGAACAGGTCGTGGACGCGGCGAGCGGCGTGCTCGCGCCGGGCCAGCGGCGGACGTTCTTCGCCAACGGCGCGCTCGAAGCGGCGCTCGGGGCTCGCGCGCAGTTCGACTTCGCCATCGACGTGGAATCGCAGAACAACGTCGGCATCGTCGCGGAACGTGCGATGTACTGGGGGCCGAACCTTCAGGGCGGGCACGCCGCCATGGGCGTGCAGCCGCAGAGCGTGTGGTACTTCGCCGAGGGCGTCCAGGGCGCGGCGCCGATCGACTTCGCTACGTACATCCTCCTGTACAACCCGAGCGACAGCGAGTCGATCGACGTCGAAGTGAGCTTCTTCGGCGACGGCGTGACGAAGCCGGCCGCTCTGATCGGTAGCGTCGTCAAGCAACTCCCGCCGCGGACACGCGGCCAAGTCTACGCTGGCGACGCTACCGGGCTTGGCTTCGACCTCAACAACGGAACGTTCTCGGTGCGCGCGCTCAACACCCTTGGCAAGCCGTTCGTCGCCGAGCGCGCCGTCTACTGGCGCGGACTCCGCGAAGGCACGGCTGCGGCTGGCACGCCGGTCGGCGCGCGCAAGTGGGGCTTTGCCGACGGGCAGGAGGGCGGCTTCGCGCAATTCCGCAACCCGGCCGACCCCGACCCTCGTCATTTCTCGACGTATTACCTGATTCAGAACAACACCGACCTTCCCGTGAACGTGCGAGGAGTGTTCTACCTCGAGGCGCAGGAGCAGGCAGTACCCGCCGTCCCCCGCGGCAGCGGCGTCGAGACGACGGTGTTCGTGCCGGCGCGCTCGCGCGCGACCATCGCGCCGTCGAATTTCGCAGGCCTGCAGAACCGCAAGTTCGCGGCGTTCTTCGAGGCCGACGGCGAAGTGATCGTCGAGCGTGCCACCTACTGGGGCGCGGGCATCGTCGGCGGTCACGGCAGCGCAGGCGCCATCCTTCCCGACGCGCTCCCCTCGCTGCCGGCTCCCGCAGCGCCACCCGCACCGACGATCACGAGCATCACGCCGAACCGCGGGAACCCCTCGGGCGGCACGCCCGTGATCATCAGCGGCACGGGCTTCGGCCTCAAGGCGTCCGGCGCAGGCGGCACCACCGTGGCGTTCGGCGCCACCGAAGTCCCGCCGGGCAGCTACACCGTGCTCGACGCCAATACCATCGCCGTCATCACTCCGGCGAGCGGCAAAGGCGTGGCGGGCATGGTCGTGCGCACGCGCGGTGTCGAGGTGTTCAACCCGAACGTGACGTTCGAGTACTTCGACCCGTTCAGCGCCACGGGCGCGCCGTTCGGAGGCACCTCCTCGCAGCTGAACCGCTTGAGCTCGGCTCAGGCCGTTGCAAGCCGCAACCCGTTCGCCGTGTTCGCCTCGTGCCGCAACCACGACTACATGTACGACCTGGTTGCGGAACTGCGACTGCGTGACAACACGAACCGCTGGGGCCTCAACTGGAAGCGCGGAAACATCGGCGACTTCTCGCACGACATCGTGAACTACTACTACGGGCCTGAAGGCGGCAACATGCGCAACAGCACGCAGGTGTGGATCTACGACATGATCGGCGGGCACTGCGGCTCGAACCCGTCCGCGTTCTGGCTCGACCAGACCGGCGCCACCCGCTCGGCCGGCACGGTCGGACGCTGGACGACCGACCCGATGTGCAACAACCCGCGCTACCGCGACTGGCGCCGGCCCAACGGAGAGTTCCTCTTCCCCGAGTGCCGGTAGGAAGTTGGGTCCTGGGCCTGGGGCCTGGGCCTTGGGCTCAGCTCACTTCGATGTGAAAGACGGCGCCTCCTAACTGGGGGCGCCGTTTTTCGTTCGGGGCTCCCGCGACGCAGCCGCAGCCTACAGGCTGCAGGCTAAGGGTCCAGAGCCTGCACCCTGCAGGCGTTCTCCCGTGGTTTGCTACTCTCCTCCCGTGATCGTCCGACAAGACGGCGACGACTGGCTCCTCATCCGGCAGCCCGACCACGCCGTGATGGCCGCCGACGTGCTCGCGCACTGGCAGGCTGATGGGCTGCCCGACAGACCCACGCGTGCCGTCGTCCTCGACGCCACGCGCGAACACGACTGCGGGTGGGCCGAGGAGGACGATGCGCCAACGGTGAACCCGGCGACCGGCGACCCATGGGACTTCATCCGCCTGCCGGTGGACCGTCGGCAGGCCGTCTGGTACCGGGCGATGCGACTGCTTGCCGACACCCCGCACGTCGCCGCGCTCGTCGCGCATCACGCGACCGCCGCCTACGCCCGGTACGAATCCGACAGCGGGTGGCACGAGTTCTTCCGCACGATGGCGCGCGAACGCGACGTGCGAGTGGCGGCGCTGTCGAACGCGGCGTCAGGCACGTCGTTCGACAGTTTCCTCCGCGACTACACGTCGCTGCGCACGGCCGACCTGATCTCGCTCGCTCTCTGTCACGGCTGGCAGGAGCGGTTCGAGATCGACTACTACAAGGGAGCGTTCGAGGGCGAGGTCCTCACGCTCACGCCGGACCCCTTCGCCGACCGCACCGTGGAGTGGCAGGTGCAGGCCCGCCGCATCCCGAGACGACGCTACGAGTCCGACAGCGACCTGCAGGCGACGTATGCGCACGCGCCGATCACATGGCTCACGGGCCGACTGCAGGGCCGGCCGGAACCCCTTCCCTCATGAGTCGCATCCTCGTCGTCGAAGATGATCCCGATATCGCGGAACTGCTGCGCCGCTACCTGGAACGCGCGAGCCACGAGGTCGAGGTGCTGGTGCACGGCACCGACGTGCTGCCGCGCGTGCGCGAGCAGGCGCCGGATCTCGTCATCCTGGACCGGATGCTGCCGGGGCTCGACGGCCTGGAGATCTGCCGGCTGCTCCGCGCACAGCCGGACACTGCTGACCTCCCCGTGATCATGGTCACGGCGCGCGCCGAGGAGAGCGACCGCATCGCCGGGCTCGAACTGGGCGCCGACGACTACATCACCAAGCCGTTCAGCGCCAAGGAGGTCGTGGCACGCGTGAACGCCCTGCTCCGACGATCGGTGCGCGGGGCGGTGAACACGTCCACCGCCCCCGCGGGCCGCGTGCTCGAGTACGGCGACATCCGCATGCACCTGGAGCCGCACATCGTCACGGACGCGGGACGCGATGTGCGCCTCACGGCGAAGGAGTTCCTGCTGCTTCAGTACTTCCTCGAGCATCGCGGCCGTGTGCTGTCGCGCGACCTGATGCTGACCGACGTGTGGGGGTACCAGTACACCGGCGGTTCCCGAACCGTGGACGTCCACGTCCGGCGCCTTCGCGAGAAGATCCCCGTGCTGGCCGACGCCATCGAGACGGTGAAGCAGTTCGGCTACAAGTTGAAGTAGCCGGAGCTTGGGCCTTGCGAATTCCAACCTTCGTCCTGCTGACGGCGCTGCAGACCGCGCTGTTCACGCCCCTGTTCACCGTCGGCGTCGCCTGGGTCACCCAGCGGCCGCTCGAGGCCTCGCCGGAGTTCCTGCTGCGTGTGGCGATGGTGGGCATCGCCACCGCCGCCGTGTCGGCCATCATCACCGCATGGATGGCAGCGACCGTCGTGGACGACAGGATCGGCGACGTGGTCAGCGCAATCAGGGCGCTCGGCAGCGGCGAATCGCGCCAGCGGCTGCCGGAGACGCGCGGCGACGCGCTCGGGCGGGTGGCGCGAGCGGTCAACGCGGCGGGCGCCGCACTCGATGGACGGCTGGGCGACCTGGCCCGCGACCGGGCACGGCTCGAGGCGGTGCTTTCGGGAATGGTGGAAGGCGTGATCGTCGTCAACGAGCAGGGGCAGGTGCAGATCGCGAACGAGGCGGCGCGGCGGCTGCTGCGCCTCGACACCTCGCCCATCGGCCGTCGCTACATGGAGTTGATCCGCCATCCGGACATCGCCCTGCAGATCTCGCAGGCGCTGCACGGCGAACGGCCGGCCGGTCTCGAACTCGCCATCTGGCGCGACCCTGGCCAGACGTTCGTCGCGCGGTGCTCTCCGGCCATCACGCCGGGAAGCCGTGGAGCCGTGCTCGTACTGCACGACATCACCGACCTGCGGCGCGCCGACCGCGTCCGCCGCGACTTCGTGGCCAACGTCTCTCACGAACTCCGGACGCCTCTCACCGCGATCCGTGGCTATGTCGAGGCCCTGCTTGACGGCCCGACCGACGAGGACGACACGACGAGGTTCCTCGAGATCATCGCGCGGCATTCCTCGCGCATGGAGCGGCTCGTGCAGGACCTGCTGCGTCTGGCGCGCCTCGACGCGGGCCACGAGCAGCTCGAGCTTGCCGATGTCGGCGTGGAGGCGCTGTTCAGCGGCGTCGTGGCAGACCTCGAGCCGATCACGACGGGCCGCGCCCAGTCGGTCGAGATGCGCGTCGAGCCCGCCTCGCTGACCGTGCGGTGCGACCCGGCAAAGATGCATGACGTGCTGCGCAACCTGGTGGAGAACGCAGCGGCGTACACGCCGGCGGGCAGTAGCATCGAGCTCGGAGCCAGCGCCTCCGCCACACACGTGCGCATCACGGTGGCCGACACCGGACACGGCATCCCCGACGCGGAGCTGTCGCGCGTCTTCGAGCGGTTCTATCGGGTGGACAAGGCGCGGTCTCGCGACTCCGGCGGCACCGGGCTGGGCCTGTCGATCGTGCGGCATCTCGTGGAACTGCACGGCGGCCTCGTGCACGCGGCCAACCGTGCCGAGGGCGGCGCCGTGTTCACGATCACGCTCCCCCACGTGCGCGCGTAACCGCCCGAGGCGACCGTCGCGCGAGGCGCGACGGCTGCGTACGGCGGCGTAGCGGCTACAGGTTCGTGCGGCGCGTGACGAGGTCGGCAAGCAGCCCCATCAGCGCGATCTGCAGCGCCGCCAGGATGAGGATGGCCGACGCCGTGCCGAAAGCGCCGGTGCGGCTGAAGTCCAGTGCGGCTTTCAGGATGCCGAGCACCAGCAGCGCCGCGGCCGTCGGCAGGAACACGTTCAGGGGCCGGAACGTGACGACCAGGCGCACGATCAGCAGGAGGAAGTTCAGCGTGTCGCGGACCGGGCGGATGGACGAGGCGCCGGTGCGCCTGTAGTAGTCGATGGGCACGTATTCCACGCGGTAGCCGTTGATGTGCGAGGCCAGCGTGATCGTGGACGTGAAGGAAAAGCCGTCGGGAAACAGCCCGAAGAAGCGCACGGCGAGTTCGCGCCGGAACACCCGCATGCCGGAGTTGAGGTCCGGGATGCGATGCCCGCTCAGCACGTTGGCCACGCGTGTCAGCACCCATTTCACCGGACGACGGAGCACGGGCACGTGCACGCTCGAACCCGTGCGCGCGCCGACCACCATGTCGGCATGCTCGATCTCGGCAAGCAGTTCCGGCAGGCGCGCAATGGGATACGTCCCGTCGGCGTCGAGGATCGCAACCAGCGGATGGGTCGTCGCGCCGATCCCGGTCTTCAGGGCTGCACCGTATCCGCGATTGGCGCGATGCTTCACGACGCGCACCGGCATCGCGGCGAGCACCCCCGCCGTGCCGTCGGTGGACCCGTCGTCCACCACGACGACCTCGTAGGCACGACCGCAGCCCTGCATCGTCGCGTCGATCGCCGCGAGCGTCGAGGCAATGGCGCCTTGTTCGTTGTAGACCGGGACGAGAATCGAGACGGGTTCGGACATGCGATCAGCGGCGCCAGGCGTGCGCCCAGCGCACCAGCGTGATGAGCCCCCACAACTTGAAGGCGTGATTGGCGCGACCCGACACGTGCGCGTCCACCAGCGCCTGCACCGGAGCAGGCTGCAGCTCGGGTAGTACGGCGAGCGCGTCAGACGACAGCGTCTCTCGCAACAGCGGCTGCAGTGGACCGCGAAACCAGCTGGCCAGTGGGGCGTGGAAACCGGCCTTGGTACGCCGCACGATCGGCTCCGGGACGAGCCCGCGCATCGCGTCCTTGAAGATCACCTTCGTGTCGCGGCCCCGCAGCTTCCATTGCCACGGCAGCCTGGCGCCGAGCTCGACGAGCCGGTAGTCGAGCCAGGGTGTCCGCGCCTCGAGGCCGAAGGCCATGGTCGTGCGATCGACCTTCGGCAGGATGGAGTCGGCAAGGAACGTCTTGAGATCCACGTAGAACAGCCGGTCCAGCCATTCGCTGGCGCCAGACGCCAGGTAGGCGGCGATGAACGGCGCCTCGGGCGCGTGTTCCCGCACCGCGGCCTCGTGCACGTCGGCCCGGAGCAGTCGGGCGCGTTCCTCCGCGCCGCAGATGGTACGCCAGCTGTAGTGCGCCTTCTCCGGTGCCTCCCCGGCGCCGGCGACGAACTGACGCAGCGCGTAATCCAGGCTCATCTTCCCCGTCGATGCCGGCAGGCTCTCGACGAGCGGCCGCACGATCCGGTCGCGGAACCACTGCGGCAGGGCGCGCCACACGCGGGCCAGCCGGTCCGCATGGTAGATCGCATAGCCGCCGAACACCTCGTCGCCGCCATCGCCCGACAGCACCACCGTGACGTGGCGCCGCGTCTCCTCGGCGAGCCTGTACATCGGCACCATCGAGATGTCGGCCACCGGCGAATCGGCGTGCCACACGAGTCGGTCGAGACACGAGCCGACGTCTGCCGACCGGCACACGACCTCGTGGTGCGTGAGGTCGTACGTGCGCGCCACGAGCGCGGCGTACGGCCCTTCGTCGAACGACGCCTCGTCGAACCTGACACTGAACGTGTGCAGCGGCCCCGTGCGGCGGGGACGCATGAAGTGCACCACGGCAGACGAATCGAGCCCGCCGCTGAGGAAGGCGCCGAGCGGGACGTCCGACACGAGCCGCAGGCGCACCGCATCGTCGCAGAGCGCGCGGATGTCGCTGATCGCGGCGGCGCGATCCGCATACGGGTCACGTCCGAACTGGACGTCCCAGTACGACTCCACCGTATGAGCATCGTCGGTCGCGATGAGCATGTGCCCCGGCGGGACCTGCTGCACCTCCTGCCACATCGTGCGCGGACCGGGAACGTAGTTGAGCGCCAGATAGGCGTCGAGCGCGACGGAATCCAGCGTTCGCGACACGCCGGGTACCGCGAGTATCGCCTTGAGCTCGGAGCCGAAGACCAGCCGGCGTCCCTGCCACGCGTAGAAGAGCGGCTTGACGCCGAGGCGGTCGCGGACCAGCCAGAGACGCCGCTGTGTGCGATGCCAGACGGCGAACGCGAACATGCCGTTGAACCGCTCGACGGCCGCAGCACCCCATTCCTCCCATGCGTGCGCGATCACTTCCGTGTCGGTGCCGGAGACGAAGCGGTGGCCGCGGGCGACGAGCTCGGCCCTGATCTCGGCGAAGTTGTAGATCTCGCCGTTGAAGCAGACCTGGACGGTGCCGTCCTCGCTGCCGATCGGCTGCCGCCCAGCGTCGGAGACGTCGATGACGCTCAGCCGGCGATGCGCGAGGCCGAGTCCGGCGTCGGTCCAGAAGCCCTCGGCGTCGGGCCCGCGATGGCACAGGGTCGCCGCCATCGACGCGAGCCACGCCGCGTCGACGGGCTCGCGCCCCCGGTTGAAGATGCCTGCAATCCCGCACACGTGGCGTCGACGACCTCTCCTGGTGCTGACGCCGTGCGCGCCGGTATGCCCCGGCGCGAGCGACATCATGCGGGCGCGATGGTAGCAGACCGTCCGCACGCCGCCCCGAACGCCCAATTAACGACGCCGAAACGCGTTCTACACGCCGTGGTCACGAGGACGCCCTAACGTCGAGTCCGACGTATTCCGCTCGCTACCGCCCACCAAGGAGCGGCTTCCAGAGGATCTGTATGCATCGACTTCGATTGCTTCTCGCCGTCCTGGCCCTTCTCATGACCGCGCCAGCCCTGGCGCGCGCCCAACAGACGGAATCCCGCATCGTCGGCGTCGTCGCCGACCAGAGCCAGTCGGTACTGCCCGGGGTGACGGTGACGGCCGTGGCGAGCGACACGGGCGCTGAGCGGACGGCGATCACCGAGGCCGATGGCCGGTACGTCATCACGAACCTGCGGCGCGGCGCCTACGTGGTGCGTGCCGCCCTCGACGGCTTCGGCACCGTCGAGCGGACCGTGGCGCTCGGCGTCGGTGAAGTACGCACCGTGGACGTCGCGCTGGCCATTGCCACCCTGAGCGAGACCGTCGAGGTGAGTGCGGCCTCGCGCGTGATCGACGCGTCGTCGGCCAGGATCGGCGTCAACGTGACGCCCGAGGAAGTCGGCAACCTCCCCGTCAACGGGCGCAACTTCGCGAACCTGATGACGCTGTCGCCGGGCGCCACGAGCGACGGCAACGGCGGCTGGAGCAGCATCCGCTTCAACGGCAAGTCGAACCAGCAGAACTACCTCAACTACGACGGCGTGGACGGGACGTACGTGTGGGACGCAAGTCCCGGCTACCTGAGCGCCACCGGTTCGCAGTTCCGCCTGCAGACCTCGATGGAATCGGTGGCGGAGTTCCGAGTGGACTCCGGTCTGGCGCCCGCCGAGAGCGGCCTGGCCACGGGCGGCAACATCACCGTGGTGACCAAGAGCGGCGGCAATCGCCTCACCGGTTCGGTGTTCGAGTACTACCGCAACGACGCGCTCGATGCCGCCAACAGGTACGACAACGTCAAGCAGTCGCTCAGCCTGAACCAGTACGGCGGCTCGCTGGGCGGCCCGATCGTCGGCAACAAACTCTTCTTCTTCGGCAGCTACGAGGGACTGCGCCAGGACACCGGCCTGAACTTCGTGGAGTCCGTGCCCAGCGATCTCGCTCGCGCACAAGTCCTCGCTGGCATCCCGACGACGGCGGGGGGCGGACGCAGCCCGGAACGGACGCGCGCCGTGTCGCCGCTGCTGGCCGGCTTCCCCACCGAGACCATCGGCTCGTCCAACCCGCTCGTCGGCCGCACGCAGCTCGCCTCGGTCGCCGATCAGCGTGAGGACGCGTTCACGGGCCGTCTCGACTGGCGCCTCTCGCACTCGCAGAACGTGTACGTGCGGTATCTCTACAGCGATGGCGAGATCGACACGCCCGATCAGTCGGTGACGCCGCGCCGCGTGCTCGCGACCCAGAAGCCGCAGAACCTCGTCGCCACCTGGCAGTCGATCGTCTCGCCGAACGTCGTCAACGAGTTCAAGGTCGGCTACAACCGTCCGGAGACGTCGGCGCTCGCGTTCGGTCCGAACGGCTATCCCTCCGAACAGGTGTCGCTGTCGGGCGCGGTGGGCTCGTCCTCGATCGATGGCCGCGGGGCCACCGGCATCGCACGCTCAGGCCTGCAGCTGCGGGCGACGAGCGCGGCGCAAGGCGGCGGATCGGTCTTCGATCCCATGTCGCTGTCGCTCGCCAATGCCACGACCCTGACGCGCGGCCGGCACACGTTCAAGGTCGGCGGCGAGTACCGCGCCCTGAACGTCGGCTTCCAGTTCCTCGGCGGTGACACGTACGAGTTCAACAGCGTCGCCGACTTCATCGACAACCGGCCGAACCGCGTGCAGCGCGCCCTCACCTCGCCGGAGTTCACCGCGCAGCAGCACTACCTGATCGGGTTCGTCCAGGACTCCTGGCGGGCAACCGACAGGCTGACGATCGACCTCGGCCTGCGCTACGAGTTCTACTCGGTGGTGAAGGAGAAGAACGAGCTGGCGCTGCCGTTCTTCATCGAGGAGAACGACTTCGCGAGCGATCCGAACGACTTCTACCAGCCTGACTACAACAACATCGCGCCGCGCGTCGCCGCGACGTACATGCTGAACGACCGCACGGTGCTGCGCAGCGGCTTCGGCATCTACTACGGACCCGGCCAGTTCGAGGATCGCATCCAGCCGATCGAGAACTACATCACGCGCTACTCGGTCAGCGCGGCGGACGTCCCCGGCAATGGCCTGCAGTACCCGGTGTCCGACGACGTGTTCCGCACGTCGCTGAGCGTTCGCGGCTACACCCACGAGCGGCCCGACGAGTACAACGTGCAGTACGGCGTCAGCCTCCAGCGGGAACTGCCCTGGGCAACCAACCTCAGCCTCGGCTACACGGGCAGCCAGGGGCATCAGCTGTTCCAGCGCGGCGTCTCGAACCTGATCGACCCCATCACGCTCCGCCGGGCGCGGCCCGAGGTCGGCCAGGTGGACTTCAAGACGTCGGGCGGCCGCAGCCAGTTCGACGCGCTGCAGCTTGGACTCACGCGCCGCTTCCGTGGCGGCCTGACCGGCGGGTTCCAGTACCAGTACGCGCACAACACCGGCACGACCCAGGGTTCGAACGAGGCGTCGACGGCGCAGAACACGTTCGATTTCTCGACCGAACAGGGCGCCAACGCGGCCGACATCCGCCACACGGCGAACGCGAGTCTCGTGTACCTCTTTCCCGGGCAGGGCTTCTGGACGGGAGGCTGGCGCCTCGGCGGCATTCTGAACGCGCGCAGCGGTGTGCCGCTCAACGTCACCATCGCCCGCCCGGACAACGTCACGGTCAACGGCGTGGTGACGCCGAACATCATCGGCGGCAACTCGCGGGGTACGCAGCGACCGGACCTCGTGCCGGGCGTGGACCCGTACCTGCGCGACGGCAGCCGCTGGCTCAACCCCGCCGCGTTCGCCACGCCGGAGCCGGGCACGTTCGGTAACCTCCCGCGCAACTATCTGCGCGGCCCCGGGTTCTGGCAGGCCGACCTGATGGCGAGCAAGGACTTCCGCTTTGCCCGGACGCAGAGCCTGCAGGTGCGCGTCGAGGTGTTCAACCTGACCAATCGCCTGAACTACGGCCAGCCGGCCGCGTCGCTGCCCAACGGTGGCGCGGGCATGGCATTCACCGACAGCACCGCCGGCGCCACGTTCGGCTACGTGCTGGGCCCGCTCAATCGCACGATCGGGCTCGGCACGCAACGGCAGACGCAGCTGTCGCTGCGCTACTCGTTCTGATGGAGGAAGCCGTCGCGCAATCGTGACCCTCGCGTCACGCTCGCGACACCTCGTCACGCGATGCTGTGAGCACGCTGCGCCCGGGGTATCGCCGGGGCAGCGTGCGAGCGGGCGGGAGATACGGTCGGTCGCGGTGCACGGTTCGGTTGCCCGCCTGGTCGCGACTCGCCTACGGCTTGCGAGCCCGCACGAAGCCGCTGAAGAAGCGCCCATCCGCGGCGGCGAGATCGCCGCAGCACTGCCCCGCATCACGGAAGTAGGCCTCGGCGTCTGCGGCCGCGTACTCGCGCCAGGGTTCGATGGCGATGTCTTCGAAACCGGCCGTCTCCAGCCCCGCAACGTACTCCGTGTCGCGCAGCGCACCGGCAATGCAGCCCACCCACAGCTCCATGTTGCGCCGCACCTCGTCGGGTACCTCTCCGCGCACGAGCACGTCGGACACGGCAAAGCGTCCGCCCGGCTTCAGCACCCGGAAGGCTTCCCGCAGCACCTGCGGCTTGTCGGCCGACAGGTTGATGACGCAGTTGGAGATGATCACGTCCACCGACGCGTCGGGCAGCGGGATCTGCTCGATGGTGCCCTTCAGGAACTCGACGTTCTCCACTCCGGAGCGGCGCTGGTTCTCTCGCGCGAGCGTCAGCATCTCGTCGGTCATGTCGAGGCCGTACGCCCTGCCCGCCGGGCCGACGCGTCGCGCCGAGAGCAGCACGTCGATGCCACCGCCCGAACCGAGGTCGAGCACCACCTGCCCCGGCTGCAGGTCGATCAGCGCGGTGGGGTTGCCGCAGCCGAGGGAGGCCTGCACGGCCTCGGCCGGCAGCGCGCCCACCTCTTCGGGCGTGTAGAGCGCGCTCGTGATCGGATCATCGCAGCCGCCGCTGCCGCAACACGACGTGCGGCCGTCCCCGCTGGCCAGCGATGACGCGAAGCTGCCGTACTTCTCCTGCACCACCGTCCGAATGTCGCTCATTGGTGATCTCCCTACGGCGGTGGACGCCTCAGCGAGGCGTCCCTACCGGCTCCAGCTCGAATCGTCGAATCCCGCGTCGAGGGCTTCAAAGGCCGACGGCCGAACGCCGGGAGCCGGCCGCTCCTCTCAGGACAGGTGGATGTCGTGCGCCTCGCCGGGCTCAGCTGCGACCCCGAGACCCGATGTTTGGGCGGACGCGTCAGCTTCCGCTACGGGGCGCTCGGCCGGCGGGAGCAGGTCCTGGTAGGCGAGTCCGAACAACTCCCACGAGCTCTGGAACAGGGCGGCGATGATCGGCCCGATGATGAAGCCGAGCGCTCCGAAGACGAGGATGCCGCCCAGGGTCGAGAACAGGATCATCAGGTCGTGCATCTGCGTGTCGCGGCCGATCAGGCGCGGGCGAAGTACGTTGTCCACCGACCCGACGATCAGCGCGCAGAAGGCGACGAGCAGAATGGCCTTCACCCAGCTCCCGGTCAGCGCCAGCACGATGGCGGTGGGCACCCACACGAGCGCTCCGCCGAGCAGCGGGATGACCGAGAGGACCACCATGATGGCGCCCCAGAACACGGCGTGGTCGATGCCGAGCACCCAGAACGCGAGCCCCGACATCGTCCCCTGGATGATGCCGATGACCAGCGTGCCCTTCAGCGTCGCCCGCGTCACCGACAGGAACTTGCCGAGCAGCAGGTCCCGCTCCCCCTCGCGGAGCGGCAGGAACCGCCGCACGGCATGCAGCAGCGCAGGCCCGTCCAGCAGCAGGAAGAACGCGGTGTAGGCGAGGATGAACAGGTTGAACACCGCCTGCACGGTGCCGACCGTCGTCGTGGACAACGAGGCGACCATGAAGCCGCCGATGTTGGCAGCCCACTCGCCCGCCTTCGTGAGCAGCTGCTCGCGATACGGCTCGAGGTGTTCCGCGAAGGGGATGCGCTCGAGCAGGGGCGCGAGCGACGTCGGCTGCGCGGTGAACTGCTGCAGCCACGGCCGCACGTCCTCGCTGAGCCGGATGGCTTCGCTCGTCACCATGTACACGACCAGCGCCAACGGCGCGGCCAGGACGACGAGGCCGACCAGGAGCGTCGACAGCGCGGCGAGCGGCCGGCGACCGCCGAAAGCGACCACCAGGCGCGAGAACAGCGGATAGGCCAGACCCGCGAAGATCGCCGCGAGCAGGATCGTCATCAGGAAGCTGCGAATCATCCCGAGGAAGACCACGGTGATCGCCAGCACGAAGACGAGCAGGAAGATGCGTCGGAACCGGTTCTCCCGGAAGGGCAGCGGCTGCCCGAGTGTGTCGGACGTAATCGGCACGATGCGATGATGATACGCCGGTGCGACGCGCCTGCCCCGCACCGCCACGACGACACTTCAGCCCATGGTTACGGAAGATCAGTCAGAAGTCATCGCCTTCCTGAGCTCCCGCCCGGCGCATGGCGGGGCCGAGGTCGAACGGGTCGAGACACACGCATCGGTCGTGTTCCTGTGCGGCCGACACGCGTTCAAGCTGAAGCGCGCCGTGCGCTACGACTACCTCGACTTCTCCACCGTCGAGCGCCGGCGGCAGATGTGCGAAGCGGAGCTCCAGCTGAACCGTCGCACCGCCCCGCACATCTACGAGGCCGTCGTGCCGGTGACGCGTGACGCGGACGGGGCGCTGGCTCTCGACGGCGACGGAAAGCCCATCGAGTGGCTCCTCGCCATGCGCCGCTTCGACCAGGAGGCACTCTTCGATCGCCTCGCCGCGAAAGGCGCCCTCGCCCTCGACCTCATGGCGCCGCTCGCGGCGGCGATCGCCCGGCTGCACGCGCAGGCCGCGCCTCGGCCCGATCACGGCGGCGCAGCCGGTATGCGGTGGATCGTCGACGGGAACGCCCACGGATTCGCCGAGGAAGGCGCGGACGTGCTCGACAGGGGCCGCTGCCAGCGCCTCACTGACGCGGCGCGCGCCATGACTGCCCATCACGCGCCGCTGCTCGATGCGCGTCGTGACCGGGGGTTGGTCCGCCAGTGTCACGGAGACCTGCACCTGCGCAACCTCGTCCTGCTCGACGACAAGCCGACGCTCTTCGACGGTATCGAGTTCAACGACGCACTCGCCTGCATCGACGTGCACTACGACCTCGCGTTCCTCCTGATGGATCTGTGGCACCGCGGCCTGCGCCAGCATGCCAACGCCGTACTCAACGCGTACCTGTTCGAGACCGACGACGTGGACGGTCTGGCGCTGCTGCCACTGTTCCTGTCCTGCCGCGCAGCGGTCCGCGCGAAGACCAGCGCGACGGCCACGGCCCTCGACGCGGACCCCGCTCACACGGCCTCCCTGATAGCGCTGTCACGACGCTATCTCGAACTCGCCCACCACCTCCTCGAGCCGCAAGGTTCGGTGGTGGTCGCCATCGGAGGCTTCTCGGGTTCGGGCAAGTCCACGCTGGCCCGCGCCCTCGCGCCGCTGCTCGGTGCGGCGCCGGGCGCGGTCATCGTCCGCTCGGACGAGATCCGGAAGCGGCTGCACGGCGCGGCGCCGCTCGACCGCCTCGGCGACCAGGCGTACACGCCGGAGGTGTCGGGCCGGGTGTACGCGAGCATGCGCGAGCGCGTCGCCGCCGTGGCGGCGTGCGGCCATGCCGCCATCGCGGATGCGGTGTTCGACCGCGAAACCGATCGCCTGGCCATCGAACAGCACGCGGCACGCACTGGTCGGCCCTTCGTTGGTCTCTGGCTCGACGCCGCTGATGCCGTGCTCCTCGATCGCACGGCGCGACGTCGCGGTGATGTATCCGATGCCGATCCGTCGGTCGTGCGGCAGCAGCTCGCGCACGATCCCGGCGCCATCACCTGGCATCGGCTCGCGGCCGGCGGCTCGCCTGCAGGGGTGCTGGCGGAGGCGATCGACCTGCTGCAGCGGGTGTGCCGGATCAACGGATCCGGTCAGCTGCAGCAGGAACCCACGCAGGAGGGCGGGACATGAGCGTACGCTGGGACACCATCGTCGTGCCGGTCGACTTCAGCGAGACGTCGGCCGAGGCCTGGAGGGTTGCGTGCGGGCTGGCCGCGCTCGCCGGCAGTCACCTGCACCTGGTGCACGTGGGTGCCGATCCGTTGCGACAAGCCTGGACGGTCGAAGTCGTCGGGGTGGACTTCACGGCCATTTCCAAGGAGTGGCAGGCGCAGGCCGAGGTGCGGCTGAACCGGATCGAGCCTGAGCCCGCCATCCCGTCGCACCGGATCACCCGGACGGTGCTCGTGGGGACGCCACACACGGCCATCGTCGAGTACGCAACCGCGCACGACGCGGACGTCATCGTCATCGGCACGCACGGGTACGGACCGATGAAGCACCTGCTGCTTGGCAGCGTGGCCGAGCGCGTCGTCCGCCAGGCGCCGTGCCTGGTCCTCACGGTGCCGCTGCGCGCCAGCGCGCGTGACGCCGCCGATGACACCCTTCCGGGTCCGTCATGACGTCGGCAGACTCGTCAGTGACGCCGCCTTGTTGCGCTTGAACAAGAATGCTCCAAGGGGGCGGCCGTCGAAGCTGTCGGGTGGAACAACGGAGGGCTGGCCGGCTTTGGCTTTTGGGGCGGTACCGCACGTCATTGTGAACGGGTCCCCTGGCCAGCCCTCGCGACAACGACGTCATCAGTGCAAACGACTCGCCACGCCCCGGCGAACGCTGTCGAGCCTTCAGTAATCCTTCAGGTTGAGCCGGATACACTCCGTCAACCGGGCGCGGGCTTCGGCGTTCTCTTCTCGTGTGCCCTCCCCCTTTTATGCGGGAAGATGCCCTCCCGCCTGCGTCCGGTCCCTTCCCCGTCCTCCCGGCGCGAGCCTCGAGGCGTTGCGCGATCGGGCTCATCGAAGCCCCATCGGGCCCCCCGACCGACACGGCGAGTCATCGCCGATACGGTCGGCCGCCGTTCGCGAAACCCACATTTAACTGATCTGACACTGCCGGGAAATGGCGGTCCCGTACCGTCGCATGAAGGCGACCGTCGCGACGACGTCGCTGGCATGCGTCCAACTTGCCCGGGAGCACTCGTGTCGCTGGCCCACATCTCCGACGCCCTCGCGTCGCCACCGCCCAAGACGGCCGGAACCGGCCCCACCCGCATCCTCGTCGTCGAGGACGAGTCCGACATCGCCGGCCTGGTCAAGCACACCCTCGAGCGGGAGCCCGACACGCGTGCGGAGCTGGTCGCGAGCGGCGACGCGGCACTGGCGCGGGCAACCGCGGACCCTCCCCACCTGATCGTGCTGGACCTGAACCTGCCGGGTCTCTCGGGCTTCGAGGTGTGCCGGATCCTGCGCTCGAGGCCGGCCACGCGTCACATCCCGATCATCATGCTCACGGCGCGCGCCACCGAGGTCGATCGCATCTCGGGTCTCGACCTCGGCGCTGACGACTACGTCACCAAGCCGTTCAGTCCCCGGGAGCTGGCCGCTCGGGTCCGTGCGGTGCTCCGCCGTCCCCCGGTGGCGACCACGGCGGCGGCAGACGCGCACGTGTACCGCGGCCGCCACCTCACGGCCGACTTCGACGCGGTGGACATCCGTGTGGACGGCGCTCCCGTCCGGCTCACCAGGCGAGAGTTCGAACTGCTGGCGTGCCTGGTGACCAATCGCAGCCGGGTGCTGTCGCGCGACCGCCTGCTCGAGCGGGTATGGGGCTACGACTGCCTGATCGAGACGCGCTCGGTGGACGTCCACGTCGGGCGGCTGCGCGCCAAGCTTGGCGCGGCGGGCGACCAGATCGAGACCGTCGTGGGCCTGGGTTACCGCTTCGTCGAGTGACGCGCGCTACCCGTAGCGGCCCTCCACGTAGTCGGCCGTGCGTGGATCCTGCGGCGTCAGGAACAGCTGCTCGGTCCGGGTGTGTTCGACGACCTCGCCGAGCAGCATGAATACGCACTCGTCGCTGATGCGGCGCGCCTGCGACATGTTGTGCGTCACGATCAGGATCGTGAAGCGCCGCTTCAGCTCGAACATCAACTCCTCGACGGCGCGGGTGCCCGCGGTGTCGAGCGCCGAGCACGGCTCGTCCATGAGGATGACGCTCGGCTTCAGCGGCAGCAGCCGGGCGATGCACAGCTTCTGCTGCTGGTCCAACTGGAGACTGGTGGCGCGATCCTGCAGGCGGTCCCTGAGGTCCTCCCAGAGCCCGACCTCGCGCAGTGCGCTCTCCACGGCCTCGTCGAGCGCCGACCGGGTCAACTGTGCCCGCTCCGCATGGACCCGCAGGCCGAACACCACGTTCTCGTACACCGAGATGGGCAGTGGGTTCGGCCGCTGGAACACCATGCCGACGGCCTTCCGCAATTCGATGAGCGAGACCTCCGGCGCGTAGATGTCCTGCCCGAGGATCTCGATCGCGCCCGTCGTGCGGACGTAACCGTAGCGATCGTTGATGCGGTTGAAGCAGCGCAGGAGCGTCGTCTTGCCGCAGCCGGACGGGCCGATCAGCGACGTGATCAGTTGCGGCTTGATGTCGAGCGACACCTCGCGCAGCGCCTGGAACTCGCCGTACCAGAGACTGAGCGCGCGCGTCTGGATCGCTCCGGCAGCCGTGGCGTCGTTCATCCGAACATCCCGTTCACGTAGTCATAGGTGCGTCGATCGGCAGGCCGATCCGAGAACACCTGCGCCGTGGGTCCGAGTTCGACGACCTGGCCCTCGAGCATGAACATCGTGCGATCGGCCAGGCGTCTCGCCTGCTGGGTGAGATTGGTCACGAGGACGATCGTCATCTCGCTCTTGAGGCGCTTGAGCACGTCCTCGATGCGCATCGTCGTCACCGGGTCGATCGCGATCGAGAACTCGTCGAGGCAGAGGATGCTCGGCCGATGCGAGAGGGCCCTGGCGATGGTCAGGCGTTGCTGCTGCCCACCGGAGAGCCGCGTGCCGAGGCTGTCGAGCCGTCCCTTCACCTCGTCCCACAACGCCGCCTGGGTCAGGCAACGTTCGACGAGGTCGTCGAGCGCCGACCGCGACGTCAGGCCAGCCGCTCGCGGCGCAAATGCGACGTTGTCGTAGATCGAGAGCGGCAGGCCGACCGGCAGTGGCGCCACCATCCCGATCTTGCGGCGCAGCGCGTAGACGTCGCGCGTCCTGCGGACGTCCTCGCCGTCCACTTCGACGAGGCCCTCGCTTCGCCCTCCCGGGCTGAACTCCAGCGTGCGATTGAGGCAGCGCAGCAAGGATGTCTTCCCGGACTGCGCCGGACCGATGACCCCGAGGATCTCGCCCCGCTGAACATCGAACGACACGCCGTGGATGACCGGCGTCGCCGCGTACCACACCCGGAGGTCGCGCACGCGGATCGCTGCTGCCGCGCTCGTGTTCGGGTCTTCTACCATTTCTTCCGGTTGCGCAGGATCGCCCGCAGCACAACGGCGGCGGAGTTGATGAGCAGCACCGCGCCGACGAGCACCGTGGCCGTGGCGAACTGCAGGGAGTCGGGTGCGCCGTTGATCTGCGTCGCGAGGTTGTAGAGGTGCGTCGCCAGAGCCATGGCACTCTCGGTCAGCCGGTACGGGAACAGGTCGCCCTGATCCACGGCCTTGTACATAACCGCGCCTGTGAAAAGAATCGGCGCCGTCTCGCCCGCCGCCCGCGACACCTGCAGGATGACGCCCGTCAGGATGCCGCTGATGGCGTTGGGCAGCACGACCGCGCGGATGGTCTGCCATCTCGTCGCACCGACGTTCCAGCAGGCCTCCCGGAACGATCGCGGCACCGCGGCGAGCGCCTCGCGCGTGCTCGCGATGATCACGGGCAGCGTCATCACCGCCAGCGTCAGCGACGCGGCGAGAATCGACTGGCCCAGCCCGGCGGCCAGCACGAAGGCGCCAAGACCGAAGAGCGCGTGGACGATGCTCGGCACGCCTGCCAGGTTGATGACCGCCACGTGAATCAGGCGGGTCACCCACGTGTCGCGCGCGTACTCGTTGAGGTAGACGGCCGCCAGGACGCCCACCGGCGCGGCAACGGCCAGCGACACACCCACCAGATAGACGGTGCCCACGAGCGCGGGCCAGATGCCCCCCTCCGTCTGCATCTCGCGCGGCGGCTCCAGCAGGAAGCCGATCGACAGCGACGGCCAGCCCTTGACGACCAGGTACGTCAGGATCGCAAACAGCGGCAGGACGATGCACAGCGTGACCGCGCCGAGCACCACGCTGGCGATGCGCTCGTGTCTGAGCTTGCGGCGGACTCCAGGGCTTGCCTCGAACATGGGTTCAGCGCCGGCGGACGCCGCGCACCGCCAGATCGGCGGCGAGGTTGACGAGGAACGTGATCGCGAACAGCAGCACACCGATGGCAAAGAGCACGCGGTAGTGCTCCGACCCCTTGCTCACCTCACCCATCTCGGACGCGATGTTGGCCGTCAGCGTGCGCACCGGATCCAGCACGCCCACCGGTATCTGCACGGCATGCCCGGTGGCCATCAGCACCGCCATCGTCTCCCCGACCGCACGCCCGACACCGAGCAGCACCGCCGCCAGCAGGCCGTTGCGCGCCGCAGGCAGGAGGACGCGAAAGACGATCTGCCAGCGGGTGGCGCCCAGGGCAACCCCGGCTTCCCGGTACGAATCGGGCACCGCTTTCAGGGCATCCTCGCCGATCGACACGATGATCGGCAGGCTCATCAACGCGAGCAGCAGCCCCGCGTTGAGCAGGTTCAGTCCCACCGCGGCGTCAAACAGCGTAATCAGCAGGTGGTTCACCACCGTGAGGCCGATGAACCCCCAGACCACCGAGGGGATGGCAGCGAGCAGTTCGATCACGACCTTCAGCGTCTCGCGCATGCGTGGCTGGCAGAACTCGGACAGGTAGATGGCCCCGCCGATGCCGAACGGCACCGCGATGGCCATGGCCAGGGCGGTGACCGCCAGCGTCCCCACGATCATCGCGAGCACGCCGTAACGGATGTCGGTGACCGAGGTCGGGTACCACTCCACGCTGAAGAGGAACTCGCCGAGGCTGAACTCGGGGCTGGCCAGCACCGGGAGCGCTTCGCGACACACGAAGACGAAGATGCCGCCCACGAGGATCACGGCGCTGATGCCGCACACCGTGATCAACGCCTCGATTGCGCGTTCGACGGCCAGCGACCGCCACGTGCGCCGGTACGTCGCCGGGTCGCGCGCCACGTCGCTCACCGGCTCACCGCGCCTTGACTCGGACCGGCAGGGTCCACGTCGCTCGCCGCTGCAGGCAGCGGCACATAGCCGACAGCACCGACGATGCGCTGACCCGGTGGCGAATAGATCCACTCCAGGTAGCGTTTCGTCGCACCCTCTGGCTGACCCACCGTATACATGTAGAGCGGTCGTCCAATCGGATAGGTCTTGTCCAGCGTCGCTTCCGCGCTCGGCGCCACCGGCGGCTCACCCGCCGTGGAAAGCGACAGCATCGTCACGCCAGCGGTGGCGTAGCCCATGCCGCTGTACCCGATGGCGCACGGCGTGTGCGCGACCAGGTCCACCACCTCCTTCGACCCGTTGAGTTCCAGGGTGCCGAGCTTGAAGTCGCGGGTCTCGAGGGCCACTTCCCGGAAGAAGTCGTAGGTGCCCGAACTCGACTGGCGGCTGACGCGGATGATCGTGTCGCGCGGGCAGGCGTCGTGGCGCACGCCGAGATCGGACCAGCGCGAGATGCGCCCTCCCTCGGCAAACAGCTCACGCAACTGCGCCAGGGTCATCGACCGCACCGGGTTGTTCACGTGCACGTACACCACGAGCGCGTCGTAGCCGGTCACATGCTGGACCGCATCGACGCCATGCGCGGCTCGAATGGCGTCGCGCTCGGCCGTCTTCATCGGCCGGCTGCTGTTGGCGATCTGCACCGTGCCGTCGATCAGCGCCGCGATGCCGACGCCCGATCCGCCACCTGCGACCTCCACGGACACATCGGGCGCGACCGTGGCGTACGCCTCCGCCCAGGCCTGCGCGACGTTGATCATGGTGTCGGACCCGCGGTTGAGCAGCACCGCTTCGGAGGTGGCGCTGCGGCTGCAGGATGCGGCGGCCAGCGTCGCCAGCGTAAGGGCGCCGCAGGCCAGCACCCGTTGAGACGAGAGCCAGGTCATCGCGTCAGTCCTGGCGCACGATCGCTTCGGCCAGGACCTGCAGATGTCGCTGGATGACGGCAAAGGCATGCTCGTACGCGTGGCGGCTCTCGGCGAGCGTGCCCGGCACGTCCGACGGATCGTCCACGTGCCAGTCGAAGACCAGCGTGGGCCTGCGGCGGAAGCGCAGCGACGAGTAGACGTCGGCATCGAACGACACCACCACGTGGTAGACCTCGAGGTTCGGAATCTCCTCCAGCGACTTCGGCCGATGGTGCGCGATGTTCAGGTCCCGTTCCGCCAGGAACTCGATCAGCCGCGTGTCGATCGGCCGCGGATCGAGCCCGGCACTGCTGACGATGAATCGCGGGTGCGCCAGCGTGGTGGCGATGACTTCGGCCATCTGACTGCGGCAGTGGTTGTGCTCGTCCACGAACAGGACGCGGAACGCCTCCGGCGCCTTGTGCTTCACGAACTCGCCGGTACACATGTAGAGCGTCTCGGCGCAGACGTTGCGGACCTCGTCGGCGACGCGTTCGAGACGGCGGCTCATCGTCGAGAGCAGGGCGTACGCCTCGAGCCCGAACTCGCCGGCGGTGTGGCGCCTCGTCAGGTCCTTGTCGATGCGCTGACGCATCTTGTCGATGACGCGCTCGGCCGCCATTGTCGTGCGGGCGAGCTCGGCGTCGGCCTCGAGAAAGGCCCGAACGCCGTCCTTCAGCATGGCCAGCGCCGCCTCACCCATCTCCGCGAACGGCTCGGCGTGGATGTCCGGGTGGATCTCGTGCAGCTTGAGCACGCGGCGGGCCACGCCCTCGGCGTGGTCGCCGACACGTTCCAGTTCGGTGCTGATCTTCAGCGCCGCGTAGGCAAAGCGCAGGTGACCGGCCGCGGGCTGTTGACGCACCAGGAATTCCAGCGACAGGCGGTCCAGCTGCTGCTCGAGGTGGTCGATGCGCTCGTCGCGCAGAATCACGAGGTAGGCGGCCTGCTGATCGCCGTTGACCAGGGCGTCCAGGGTGCCTCGGATGGCACGCTCGCAGAGGTGGGCCATCTCCCTGACCGCTTCGCGGATCAGGTTCATGTCGTGGTGCAGGCTGGCCTCGAGCTGGCTGCTCATCGTCATCCTCGTCGATTGAAGAACGCCGGTGTGACGATCGTGTGACGCGAGCGTCGTGTCAAGCGAACCCGGCCGCCTCGCACGGAGTCCGGGAGGCGGACGTGCGCGGTGTGGCGTCGCGCCGAGGCGTCAGCCCGCGCCGAGCAACGAGAGGAGCCAGTAGGTGCTCGCGCCGACGATTCCGGCGGCGGGGATGGTGAGGATCCAGGCCCAGACGATCCGGCCGGCCACGCCCCACCGCACGGCGGAGAGCCGCCGCGTCGCCCCGACCCCGACGATCGAACCGGTGATCGTATGGGTCGTGCTGATGCCCACGCCCAGCACGGTGGCGATCAGGATCGCCACCGCGGCACCCGTCTCGGCCGCAAAACCTCCGACGGGCGTGAGCTTCGTGATGCGCGTGCCCATCGTCCGGACGATGCGCCAGCCGCCCGAGAGCGTGCCGAGCCCGATCGCGATGTGCGCGGCGAGCACGACCCAGAACGGCACCTCGAACGTCTGCAGGTATCCGCCGGTCACCAGCACGCTGGTGATGATGCCCATCGTCTTCTGCGCGTCATTGGCGCCGTGCATGAGGCTGAACAGCGCCGCGGAGAGCAGTTGCAGGCGGCGGAACAGCGAGTCGACGCGCGCGGGCGCTGCGCGGCGGAAGACCCAGAACGTGGAGGTCATCATGAACAGCCCCACGAGCAGGCCAATCATCGGCGCGACGACGATGAAGACGAGTGTCTTGGTCCACCCGGACCAGAGGATGGCCGCCAAACCCGCCTTGGCGATCGCCGCACCGCCGTAGCCGCCAAACAGCGCGTGCGACGAACTCGTCGGCAACCCGTAGTACCAGGTGATCAGGTTCCACACGATCGCGCCGGTGAGTCCGGCGCCGATCACGGAGAACGTCACGATCTCGAGGTCCACCATGCCCGCGCCGACGGTCTTGGCGACGGCGGTGCCGAAGGCGAAGGCCGCGACGAAGTTGAAGAAGGCCGCCCACATCACCGCCTGCCCCGGGGTCAGGACGCGCGTGGAGACGATTGTGGCGATGGAGTTGGCCGCGTCGTGGAAGCCGTTGATGTAATCGAACACCAACGCCAGGACGACGAGACCGATGACGATCAGGAGCGCTGCATCCATGAGGTCTGTCGGGCGTCAGGCGTACTTGACGACGACGCCTTCGATCTCATTGGCGACATCCTCGCATTCGTCCGTGGCCCGTTCGAGCAGGTCCAGGATCTCCTTCCACTTCAGGACCTCGATGGCGTTCTGCTCCTCGGTGAACAACCGGCCGATGGCCTCGCGATGGATCTGGTCGGCCTCGTTCTCCAGGCGGTTGATCTCGACGACGTGCTCCTCGAGCCCTTGTCGCCGTTCGAGCTTCTGCGTCGCGAACAGGATCTGGTCGGTGCAGCGGACGATGACGTCAGCCAGTTCCCGCGCCCCGTAGCGACAGGTCTGGATGCGATAGAGGCGGACGCAGCCGCCGGCCGCATCCATCATGTCCATCACGTTGTCCAGATACAGGATCAGCTTGTGCATGTCCTCGCGGTCCAGCGGCGTCACGAACGTCTGGTTCAACCGGTGGAGCGAGTCGTGGGCAATCTGGTCGCACTGGTGCTCGAAGGCCTTGAGCGCGTCGGCCAGTTCCCAGCGAGGCGCGTCGGTCGCGAGCATGTCGGCGAGCACGCGCGACGCCTTGCAGAGCTCCTGCGCCATGGAGATGAAATCGTCGAAGAACCGGCCGTCCTTGGGGATCAGGCTGAATCGAGCCACACCATTTCTCCTAACGGAGCGAACGACACGCGTCGGCCGAGCGCGAGCCGGATGACGGACGAAGACGGCAGGAAGCGCGCATGGACGAGGACCGTCGCAGGGCCCCCGCACGAACGCGAAGGCCCCGCCATGATATCCCTGAGGTTGGCGGTCGCCCTGTAAATTTCACGTAAACAATCGATGGCCGGTCGGGGCACCGCGCCGACCGTCGCGGTTCGGCTCGCGGCCGGCGGTACCGCTTGCCAGCGGTGCACGGCGGGCACTATGGTGGCTGCACCATGTCTCCGGTGCTGACCCTCATCCTCGGCGGTGGCCGCGGGAACCGCCTGTTTCCGCTCACCTGGACGCGCTCCAAACCTGCCGTGCCCATCGGGGGCAAGTACCGCCTCATCGACGTGCCGGTCAGCAACTGCCTGCATGCCAACCTGCGGCGGATCTTCGTGCTGACGCAGTTCAATTCCGCCTCGCTGAACCGGCACGTGGCCCAGAGCTATCGGCTCGACCACTTCTCGCAGGGGTTCGTGGACATCCTCGCCGCCGAACAGACGCCCGACAGTACCTCATGGTTCCAGGGCACCGCCGACGCCGTGCGGCAGGCGTGGCGCCACTTCCACTCGATGCAGGCCGACCACATCCTCATCCTGGCCGGTGATCACCTGTACCGGATGAACCTCGGCGACCTGATCGCCGACCATATCGAGCAGGACGCCGACGTGACGATCGCGGCCCAGCCGTGCGATCCCGAAACGTCGACGCAGATGGGCATCTTCCATTTCGACGGCGCCGGCCAGATCTCGGGGTTCGAGGAGAAGCCGGACCTGCAGCGCCTCGGCGAGATTGGTCAGAGCGTCCCGCGCGAGAGCCGGGTGGCCTCGTGGATTTCGCCCGCGAAGCCCTTCATCGCGTCGATGGGCATCTACGTGTTCACCAAGCAGGTGCTGCTCGACGCGCTCGAGCGCTACGCCGACGCGGTGGACTTCGGCAAGGAGATCATCCCGGCGGTCATCAAGACCCATCGCGTGCGGGCGTCGCTCTATCGCGGGTACTGGGAGGATGTCGGGACGATCGGATCGTTCTTCGAGGCCAACCTCAAGCTGACCGATCCAGCTCCGGCGTTCACCTTCCACGACGCGCGGTCGCCGATCTACACCCACCCCCGATTCCTGGCGGGTTCCACCGTGCAGGGAACGACGGTCAACCGCGCCGTCATCGCGGAAGGCTGCGTCATCCACAACTGCGAGATCGACCGTGCCGTGGTCGGTATCCGGTCGCAGGTGCGCGCCGGTTCACGCATCACCAACTCGGTGCTGCTCGGCGCCGACTACTACAGTCGCGACGAGGCCGAATCCGGCGTGCCGCTCGGCATCGGCCGGGACGTCGTGCTCGACCGGGTGATCGTGGACAAGAACGCGCGCGTCGGCGATGGGGCGCGCCTCGTGAACACGGCGGGCGTTCAGGAGGCGGACGGCGACGGATACTTCATCCGCGAGGGCATCATCATCGTGCCCAAGGGCGCGACCGTCGCGCCCGGCTCCGTCGTGTAGGAGAACGTCGTCGGCATTCGCGTGTTTGTCGACATTCCCGTGTTTGTCGACATTCCCGTGTATGTCGACATTCCCGTGTATGTCGACATTCCCGCATTCCCGCATTCCCGCATTCCCGCATTACAGGATTCTGAAAGAGGTCCCCGCGGGGCCGGCCGGCGCCCTTCGCGCGGCCGACCCCATTCGAACGACAGCGTCAGGCGGGAACCGAAACGGTCGGCTCGACGAGTGTGGTGGTCTGCTCGCCTGCATCGACGAAGCGCCCGCTCTTCTGATCCCAGACCGTGACCTTGGCGCGCTTCAGGTCGAAGAACCAACCGTAGAGCCGCAGCTGGCCCACCGCGAGCGCCCGGGCCACCGACGGGTACGTGCGCAGTCGTTCGAGCTGTTCGACGACATTGCAGCGCGCCAGATGGTTGTGCGGCGTGGTGGCGCCTGCCTGGACGGTCTCCTTGCCGTGGCGCTCCAGGGAGGACGTCGCGTGTCCGAGCCAGCGGCTGAGCGACCCGCCGAGCTGCTCATGCCCGGACAGCAGCGCCTTCATCGCGCCGCACTCCGAGTGGCCGCACACAACGATGCTGTGGATGCGCAGGACGTCCACGGCGAACTCCAGCGCCGATCCGACCGAGTCGTCGGCCCCCCGCTGGTCGCTCCACGCCGGCACGATATTGCCGATGTTGCGCAGCACGAACAGATCGCCGGGGTCGGCATTGACGAGGTCGGCGGGCACGATGCGCGAGTCGGCGCAGGTGATGAACAACGCCTGAGGCGTCTGGCCCACGTCGGCCAGATGGCTGAGCAAGGGCTTCACATCGCGTGACGTCATCGAATTGAACGCCGCCGCTCCCCGCAGCAGGGGTTCGGTCATGTCGGGCGCCTGGGGCATGCCGTTGAGGCTCTCCTGACGAGACCGGCGGCGGACGGCGCCCAGCAGGCCGTCCAGGCGCGACTTCCCCTGGCAGGGCGTCCCGTTGGCGGCATTGGCATACCACGCCTCGTGCAACTCGTCGATGTCCACCTTCCCGCCGAGCCGCTCGTACATGAGCCGCCAGTCGTGGAGGGCCTCAAACGCCGCATGGTCCATGAAGTCCACCATCAGGTCGATGTCCACATGCATCCCCGGCGGCACCTTGCCGAGCGCGGACGTCAGCTGCGGAATCCCGACGAAGGTCAACGAGCCGCGGATGCAGACGTGGCACTTCCCGTCCGCGACGTCCATGGCCACGTTGGTCTCCGACAGCTTGCGGAGCAGCAGCAGGACGGCGAGCGCGAGCCCCAGGCCGATTCCAGGAAGCAGCCCGATGCCGACGACGCCGGCGACCGTCACCGTGTAGACCAGCGCCTCGCGGAACGTCATCAGCCGCCGGATGTGATGCGCATCGACGAGACGGATGCCGACGTGCACGAGCAGGCCGGCAAGCACCGCCAGTGGAATCAGCTCGATGCCCCAGCCGAGGAACACGACGAACAGCAGGATCCAGACGCTGTGCAGGACGGCCGACAGTTGCGTCTGCGCCCCGGCCTGGATGTTTGCCGACGACCGGACGATGACGCCCGTTACCGGCAGGCCCCCGAGCAGTCCCGACAGCGTGTTGGCGAAGCCCTGGCCCATGAGTTCGCGGTCGAGGTTGGCGCGCGGTCCCGTGTGCAGCTTGTCGGTGGCGACCGCACACAGCAACGACTCGACACTGGCGACGGCCGCGATGGTGAGCCCGCCGAGCAATACGGCCGGCCACATGCTGGCGTTGGGCCACAGGGCGAGCTGAAGACCGCTGCCGAATCCGCCCTGGAGGTTGATCCGCTCGACGTCGAGCCCCATGACGACCGAGGCGGCGGTTGCCGCCATCACGGCCACGAGCGACGCTGGCACGGCCGACAGCGGCCGGGGCATCCATTGCCACCCGAGCAGGAGCGCGATGGTGGCGAGGCCGAGGAACGCGGCCGGGGCGTGAAGCTGCAGCAGCTGAGCGGGCAACGCCACCAGGTTCGACAGCGCCTGACTCTCCGGCGCTCCCCCTAGAATGATGTGCAGTTGCGCGAGGGCGATGGTGATGCCGATGCCGGCGAGCATCCCGTGGACGACCGCCGGGGAGACGGCCAGGCAGATGCGGGCCACGCGTGCCGCGCCGAGGATGACCTGGATGAGCCCGCCGACAACGACCGCGGCGCAGACCAGGCGCCAGTCGCCGAGCTGTTCGACCAGCCCGAAGACAATGGCGGTGAGGCCGGCGGCGGGTCCCGTAACCTGGAGGGGTGCGCCGGCGATGAGACCGGTGACAATACCTCCGACGATCCCGGCGATGAGGCCGGCCATGATCGGCGCGCCGGAGGCCAGCGCGATCCCCAGCGAAAGGGGCACCGCGATGAGGAAGACGACGAGCGACGCCAGCACGTCCTGGCGAGGCGAGGCGAAGAGCCCCCGGCGAGCAGCCGAGGGCCGAGTTATCGGGGCGGTTGGGAGCATGGACATGCAGACGCCACGCTACCGTGGGCCGCTGACCGCGATGATGACGGAGTTGATCGGATTGGGATGATGATTCGATGATGACGACGGAAGTGCTTTTTTATCAGTTCGACGACGTCGTCATCGACCTGCGCGCGGGCCGGGTGTCGAAAGCCGGGGCGCCGGTGCCGCTCGAGCCGAAAGCCTACGACCTGCTCGTGCTGCTGGCCTCGCGCCAGGGCGCCCTCGTCACCAAGCAGGAGGTGCTCGACACCGTCTGGGCCGGCGTCTACGTCACCGACAACGCCGTCGCCCGGGTGGTCGCCCAGATCCGGCGTAACCTGGGTGACGTCGCGCGCGGCGCCCGCTACATCGAGACGGTACCCACCCGCGGGTATCGCTTCATCGGGCCCGTCACACGCGTCGGGCACCCGCCTGCCGCAGCCCCGCCACGGCCGCCTGGCGGGTTGCCGGCCGAGAGCGGCCCACCCGGCGCGGGGGGCACGGCCCCGCTCATCGAACGGCGCGCCAGGGTCTCATCAGGTGCGCCGAACGTCACATCCCCCATTTCGACTCCGCATCCCATCTGGGCCGCAGGATTTGCCCTGCTCGCCCTGCTCGCGCTCGTCCTCGCCTGGCGGTCGTCGACAATCGACGGCACGACGCGCGCACCCCGACGCACCCAGATCACATCCTCGGCCGCACTCGACGCCTTTCCGGTCTTCTCTCCGGATGGGTCGGCACTCGCGTATGCGAGCGACCGCGGCGGCAGCTTCGAAGTGTTCATCAGGGATATCGCCGCTGGCGGCGACCGCCTGGCGATCACGAGCGACGGGCAGCACAACGTGCAGCCCGCCTGGTCGCCCGACGGGGCGCACGTGGCGTACCACTCGTCCGGTCGGGGAGGCATCTGGGTGGTGGCACGCGACGGTGGCGTCCCTCGTCAGGTCAGCCCGTTCGGGTCCCGGCCGGTGTGGTCGCCGGACGGACGACGTCTCGCGTTCCAGGGTGCCCCCTACACAGAGCCGAGCGCTGCCGCATTCGAATCGTTCGGCCCATCGAGCCTCTGGGTGGTGGATGTCGCGGGTGGCCAGCCACGCCGTGTCACCGAAGGCTGGCGCCCGGAAGGCAGCCACGCGCGCCCCACATGGTTCCCCGACGGCCAGCGCCTGTTCTTTGCCAGCCAGGGTCTGAACA
>JAEZCY010000225.1 GCA_023429845.1 Acidobacteriota bacterium | reverse complement strand
GTCGAGCGTCGGCGGCTGCATGCTGGTGAACTGCCTGAAGGCTGAAGTCGCCCAGCGGCTCACCAATGCCGGTGCGCCGCCCCACGTGCTCACGGCGGCGGCCATCGTCGGCAGCGAGCGGGCCACGGCGTTGTTCGAGTCGGCCTACGACGAGCACGCTCACCGGCTGGCGCGTTTGTACGCGGCAGCCGGCGAGCCTCACGAGGACTGAGCTGCGTCGTTCAGCGGGCAGCGGTCGTGGCCGCGCGCGGGGCGATGCGCCAGACCTCGCCATTCTCCTCGTCGGTTGTCAGGTAGAGCGCGCCGTCTGGGCCTTCGCGGACGTCGCGGATGCGTTGCCCGCGTTCTTTCAGCAGGTGCTCCTCGCCCACCACCTTGCCGTCCTCGAGCACGAGCCGCACGAGGAGTTTGTCCTTGAGCGCGCCCACGAAGAGGTTGCCGCGCCATTCCGGGAAGGCCTTGCCGGAGTAGAACTGGGCGCCGGATGGTGCGATGACGGGATCCCAGTAGTAAACCGGGTCCTCGTAGCCTTCGCGTGTGGTTGCCGCACCCGGGATCGCGTCACCGGAGTACTCGATGCCGAAGGCGACGATCGGCCAGCCGTAGTTCTTCCCGCGCTCGACGAGATTCAGTTCGTCGCCGCCGCGGGTGCCGTGTTCGATCACCCACAGCCGGCCTTCGTCGTCCAACGCCGCCGCCTGCGCGTTGCGGTGGCCGAGCGACCAGATGCCCGGCAATGCGTCCTGTTGATCGCCGAACGGATTGTCGGGCGCCGGCTGGCCCTCGGGGGTGATACGCAGAATCTTGCCGAGGTGACTGGAGAGCTGTTGCGCCTGCGGCCGCATCGGTGTATCGGAACGTTCGCCGAGCGTGACGAAAAGCATCCCGTCTGGCCCGAACAGCAAGCGCGAGCCGAAGTGCTTGTCGCCGTCGTACGTGGGACTGGTACGGAAGATCACACGCACCTGCTCCAGGCGCCGTCGGTCTTCGGAGAGCACTCCGCGCGCGACGCTGGTGCCGTTGCCCGTGTCGCGAGGCTCGCTGTAGCTCCAGAACACCAGACGATCCTGCGCAAACGACGGGCTCAGCGCCACGTCGAGCAGCCCACCCTGCCCATCGTCGTCCACGGCCGGCACGCCGCGGATAGGTTCGCCGAGGCGACCCGACGCGTCCACGACCCGCATGCGGCCCGGCTTCTCGGTGACGAGGAGGGCGCCGTCGGGCAGCGGCTCGACAGCCCATGGATGGTCGAGTGACCGCGCGACCACTGTGACGTCGAACAGGACATTCGATGTCACTTCGCAGGCACGATGCTGACCGGCGAACGTCGGCTGCTGGTTCGGCGCGTTGGCCGCCCGTGCCTCGATGGAGGCACAGTCGGCGCCCCGTTGGGCTTGCGCCGCCGAGTCGGTCGTTCCGGCTTCCCGTTCGTCCCCGCGCGAGGCGTTGCACGCCCCCGAGGTGATCACCGCGGCGCTCAACAGCGCGGTGCATGCGATTGCGTGGCTGTGTCGGATTGTGTGCATGTGGTCTCCAGAGAATCCTGTGGTGGGATCCACATGCACGATGCCGACCAGCAGCCTGCCCGGCAGGCGGCGACCCGCGTCGGGGCGGCGGGCCGCGGGACGAGCCGGTGTGAGCACCCACCCTCGAGGCGGTCGGTGTGCGCTCAGTGCGGCGCGACGTCCCCCGATGCGTGTACGTCTGCGCCGACCCGCGCCACGAGCCGTGGCAGCTCATCGACGTCCTTGTTGCGCGTGTTGATGTTCACGATGCAGGCGCGCAGCAGGTATCGCCCGCGGACGACGGCGTTGGACACGAAGGCTGTTCCGGACCGTTGCAGGCGCTCGAGCACCGCCTCGTTGAGTGCGTTGAGGTAGCCCTCCGTGTCAGGGTGCCCGACGTGCGGCGCGCGATCGGCCGGCACGTACCGGAACGTCGTGATGCTGAGCGCGTGAGAGCAGGCCTCGAGCTCCGGGTGTGCCGCCGCGGCATCGTAGAGGCGTCGAGCGAGCGCGATGTCGTCCGCGATCATCCGCCGGTAGCCGTCCGCGCCGGCGTGCTGCAGCATCAGCCACACCTTCAGCGCCTTGAAGCCACGCGAATTCTGCGGCCCGAGGTCCACGTAGTTCACGCCGTCCCGATCCTCGAAGTGGTAGTAGGGCGGGTGGTACGAGAACGCGTCGCGGAGGACGCCGGCGTCGCGCGTGAGCACGCAGCCTGCTTCGAGCGGCGCGTACAGCCACTTGTGCGGATCCACGGCGAGCGAGTCTGCCAGGTGCAGCGCCCGCAGGTCGTCCGGAGTGCCGGGCACGGCGGCGGCCGGCGCACCGTACGCGCCATCCACGTGGAACCACACGCCGTGATCGCGGCAGACCGCGGCGATGTCGGCAAGCGGATCGACGACGCCCGTGCTCACGGATCCCGCGGTGCCGACGACGAGCATCGGGACCACGCCCGCTGCCCGATCGTCGTCGAGCATCGTCCGCAGCGCGCCGACGTCGAGCCGCGCATCGACGTCGGTCGGCACCCAGCGAATCGCTTCTGTTCCGATGCCGGACAGGTCGGCCGCCTTCTGCAGCCACGTGTGCGTTTCCACCGACGCGTACACGGCGAGGGGATGCGCGTCGCGGCTTCCCACACCTCGGGCGCGGATCTCCCAGTCGCGTCCGGCCGCGGCCCGCGCTGCCAGGAACCCGACGATGTTGGCCATGTTGCCACCGCTGACGAAGAGGCCTCCGCCATCGTCCGGATAGCCCAGCAGCTGCGCGATCCAGCGTACGGTCTGGCCCTCCATCTCGCTGGCCATCGGACTGAGGCGCCACGCACCGGCGTTTGCGTTCACGGCCGCGGCCAGGAAGTCGCCGAGGATGCCGATCGGCGCCGGTGAGGCCGTGATGTAACCGAAGAATCGCGGATGGCCGTTGAACAGCGAGTGGTCCGCCAGCAGCGAGAGCGCTCGCGACAGCAGCGCATCGGGCGGCGCGGGTGCGGCCGGCAGCGGCGCGTCGGCGTCGAGCTGCCGCTTGACGTCCGCGGGGGACTCACCCGTCGTGACCGGGCGCGATCCGAGGTCGACGAGGAGCGCACCGATCTGGTCAACGAGCCTGTATCCGAGGCGTCGGAACTCGTCTGCGGGCAGCGCAAGTGGCACATCACGCGCGTCGGCGCTCGTCGCAGTCGGCGCCACGCCGCTTCCCGTGAGTCCTGTGGACGTGTTCGTATCCTCGGCCATCTGGTCCTCCTCATGGTTCAACGCACGACGGAGATGCGGCGCACCCCAGGACGGTGACGGATGACTCGGGACTCGGGACTCGGGGCTCGGGCTTCGGGCCTTGGACCTTCGGCCTTGCGCGTTCGGGTTGCGGCGGCGCCGGCGCCGCATGGGTAAGGCGGCCTGTCCCAGCCCACCGCCATCGTCGGCCCCCTGCCTGGTGCCGTGGCCTCGTCCTGTCGGCGTTAAGCGGCTGTGCTACCGTGCCGCCGATGCTCGCACGAATGTCGCCCTGTCGCGTTCCGGTTCGTCGAGTCGCGCTCGTGTGGCTCGCGTCGTCGTTGTGCGGGGCACCTTTGCCGGCACAGCCCTCGGGGCTCGAGCGGGCCGGCGCCGCAGCGCGATGGTTCGCGCACGTGGAGGCCTTGGCAGACGATGAGATGCGGGGGCGCGAAACGGGAAGTCCCGAGCATCGGAAAGCTGCCGAGTACGTCGCGACGCGGTTCGCGGCGGCGGGGCTCGTGCCCGCGGGCACGAACGGCTACTACCAGCCCGTTCACCTCACGTCGCGGCGAATCGTCGAGCCTTCATCGAGCCTGTCGCTGGTGACGAACGGGTCCGCATCGCCGGTGGCCCTCGGCGACGAGGCGATATTCGGGCTCCGCCTCGACCCGGCCGAACGCGTGGAGGCCGCGATCGTCTTCGCAGGTTTCGGGCTGCGCATCCCGGAGGTCGGCCATGACGACTTCGCCGGGCTCGACGTCAAGGGCAAGGTGGTCGCGTACGTCGCCGGCAGTCCCGCGAGCGCGTCGAGCGCGCTCGGCGCGCACTACCAGTCCGCGTGGGTTCGGGCCGCGACGCTGCGCGCCCTCGGGGCGGTCGGCACCATCGCGATTCCGAACCCGAAGAGCATGGACGTGCCGTGGGTGCGTACGTCGGCAAACCGCCTGAACCCCGCGATGACGCTTGCCGATCCGGAACTGGCCGACACCGCCGGCATGCAGGTCGCCCTCACCTGGAATCCGGCTCACGCGGAGCGCCTGTTCGAGGGTTCCGGACACACGTTTGCCAGCCTCGTCGGCATGGCGGAAGCGCGGCAGCCCCTGCCCCGCTTCCCGCTGCGGCCGACGCTGCGGGCGGCGGTCGCCGTGGAGCGCGAGTCGATCGTCTCCGACAACGTCGTCGGCCTGCTGAAGGGGAGCGACCCGACACTGATGCACGAGTACGTGGTGCTCACCGCGCACCTGGACCACCTCGGCGTCGGCGCCCCGATCGGCGGCGATGCGATCTACAACGGCGCCATGGACAATGCGTCCGGCATCGCGACGCTGATCGAGACGGCGTCTGCCGTTGCCGCCGCGCGCCCCAAACGGTCGGTGCTGTTTGTCGCGGTCACGGCGGAGGAGAAGGGCCTGCTCGGGTCGCGGTACTTCGCACGCAACCCCACGGTCCCCCAGGAGGGCGTGGTGGCCAACATCAACATGGACATGTTCCTCCCGCTCTACCCATTGAAGTCGCTCATGGTGCTGGGCCTCGGGGAGTCAGACCTCACGGACGACGTTCGTGCGACGGCGCAGGATCTCGGCCTCGCGGTCCAGCCCGATCCGCAGCCCCTGCGCAACCGGTTCATCCGCAGCGACCAGTACAGCTTCATTCGCGAGGGCGTGCCGGCACTGGCCATGAAGGTTGGCGTCGAGGCCGGATCACCAGAGGCCGCGATCGACGCCGCGTGGACACGGGAGCGCTATCACGCGCCGTCCGACGATCTGCAGCAGCCGATCGACAAGGAGGCCGCCGCGACCTTCACCGAGGCGATCGGTCGGCTTGCGGTGCGCGTCGCCAATCGCGCCGCCCGGCCGGCGTGGGCCTCCGACAGCTTCTTCAAGCGGTTCGCCGGCGGCGGTTCGTCGAGGTAGTGGTGGACAGGCGCGCCTTCGTCGCCGCGCTGGCCGTGGCCGCCGTCCCGAGCGGCCGCCTGGTCTCAGCGCCACAGGAGCAGGACACAGGAAGGGTCACGATGTACGGACTGATTGGGAAGATCACCGCCACGCCAGGCCAGCGCGACGCGCTCGTCTCGCACCTGCTCGAAGGCACGCGCGAGATGCCGGGGTGCCTGAGCTACGTCGTGGCGCAGGATCCCGCCGACGCCGCCGCGATCTGGGTGACGGAGGTGTGGGAGGACGAGGCGAGCCACAAGGCCTCGCTCTCGCTTCCTGCGGTTCAGGCCGCCATTGCGAAGGCCCGGCCGCTGATCGCCGGGTTCAGCGATCGCGTCGTCACGGCGCCGGTCGGTGGCGTCGGGCTGGACGCAGCGCGACAGCCACGCTAGCTGCGGTCGCCGAACACGCTGGCGAACTCGGGAAAGTACTGCTCGATCACCGGCAGTTCGAAGCGCGACAGGATTGCTTCTTTCGGCTCCCTCGACAAGAGGAACTCGAAGGCCGTCACGAGGAGTTCCTCGGGATCGGAGCCGGGTGCGTAGCGGGCGACGTCGCTCGGCATCACCGTGACCATGTGCGTGCTGCTGCCGCGGTCGTCGGTGACCACGACGCGGAACGTGTTGCCGGACTCGTGCTGGACGTGGACGGGCATCGTCCGACGATCTTCGGGGAACTGACGGCAGGCCGCAACCGCGCAGCGCCGTCAGACGAGGACGACGTCGAGCCCGCACTCGCGTAGCCGCGCGATCGTGTCCGGGTCAGTCGCGGTGTCGGTAATCAGCGCGTGGGCCGCGGTGACCGGTGCGATCACCGACAGGCTGCGGCGCATGAACTTGCTGGCATCGGCCACCACGGTGACGCGACGCGAGACACGAATCATCAGCGCATTCAGCCTGGCCTCGAGGACGTCCGGGGTGGAGAGGCCGGCCTCCACGTCGATGGCGTCCACTCCGAGAAACAGCTGGTCGGCGTTGAGGCCACGAAGCACCTCCTCGGCGTGCGGGCCGACGGCTGATTGCGACACGTGGCGCAGCAACCCGCCGAGCATCACGACGCGCACCCAGGGCAGCCGCGACAGCTCGGCACCGACGTTGAGTGCCGAGGTCACCACCGTCAGGGACGTCAGCTTCTGGTAGCGGATGTGGCGAGCGACTTCAGCGGCGGTACTGCCCGAGTCGATGACGACCGTCTCGCCGTCGCGGATCCGTGCGGCCGCGGCAGCGCCGATGCGCGACTTCTCGGGATGGTTGCGACGCGCCTTGGTGTCGAGTGGCAGATCATCGGCATCGAGACGCAGTGCCGCGCCGTGCGCGCGCACGAGCTCACCCGACGCATCGAGGGTGGCCAGATCCGAGCGTACCGTGACGGCCGAGACGTCGAAGTGCCGGACCAGCTGCTCAACGGTCAGGCGCTCCTGGGTGCGGAGCAGACGCAGGATCTCGCGCCTCCGCTCCTCGATCAGTAGACGTTTGTGTTCGGCGCCCATGGGTGAGCTGGTGTGCCCACATTCTGACGCAGCCGGAGGGCGCGCGGG
>JAEZCY010000224.1 GCA_023429845.1 Acidobacteriota bacterium | reverse complement strand
CCGCCACGGCCCCGACCCTCGACGACGGGCGGCCGCAGAGCACGTACATCGTGCGGTTCCGCAACGTCACCGAGAAGCATCCGCACTTCTACCGGGGCTACGGCTTCCAGGGGGCGAGCGGATCGGCCGAGTACCCGAGCAACGCAGGCGACACGCCGGGCTTCGGCGCGTCGTTCAAGAAGGCCGTGCGCGACGGCTACCCGGCGCGCGTGAGCTACACGGGTTTCGGTGAGGTGCTCGCCCGCAAGGAGAACCGCGTGTTCCTCGACCCCGAGGTCAAGGACGCCTGGGGCATCCCGGTCCTGGGGTTCGACTACCGGTTCAGCGACAACGAACTGAAGATGGGCGCCGACATGGCCGACAGCGCCGAGGAGATGCTTCGGGCGGCCGGCTGCACCGACATCAAGGTACGGCGCGATGTGCTGACCGAAGGCTGGTCCATTCACGAGATGGGCACGGCCCGCATGGGCGACGACCCGAAGACGTCCGTGACCAACTCGTTCGGGCAGACGCACGACGTGAACAACCTGTTCGTGGTCGACGGCGCGATCTTCGTATCGGCGAGTTGCCAGAACCCCACGTGGATGATCATGGCGCTTTGTTGGCGGGCCATGGACTACCTGAAGGACGAGATGAAGCGGGGAAACTTGTAGCTCGACGGGGACTGGCGGAAATGCGGGAATGCGTGGAATGCGGGGAATGCGGGAATGCCGAGAGACCTTCTGGTGTCCCGCCGCTTCGGCTTCTCCATTTTCGACAGTCCCGCAGGCCCGCGTCGCTTTCGACCGTCGCGCTGGTCCTCAGGGCTTCGACAGCACGCCAGTCAGCATTGATTCAGGCATTCACGCAGGTCTGCATCGCGTTCGACAGTCCCGCAGCCCTTCGTGCTTTCGACATTTCGCACATCGTTTTTCGACATTTCGCATTTCCGCATTCCCGCATTTCGGTATCTGATCCATGCAACCCACCAGCAAGCCCTCCCCCCAGCAGCTCGACCCGTCACTCGCGATCGATCTCGCCGCAGTGCTCGCCGAGTCGCAGGCGATGTCGAAGAAGATCACGCCCGACGCCGGGCCGTGGGACGTCATCGTCGTCGGCTCCGGCGCCGCGGGCGGCATGGCGGCCTTCCAGCTGGCCACGTCCGGCATCAAGGTTCTCGTGCTCGAAGCGGGCCGGATGCTCGACTGGCAGAAGGAGTACCGGACGATGGAGTGGCCGTATCAGTCGCTTCGCCGTCAGCGGATGCCGCCCGAGATGCGGGGCCTGAACGTCGCCGAGTACAACTTCCTCGCCCGTCCGTACGGCAACCATCCGCAGTTCGAGAAGTTCCGCAAGCTGACCAGCTACGCCGGCAACACGTTCACCCGCAACTGGGTCGTGAACGAGAAGGAGAACCCGACGACAGGCACGCCGTACGCGTGGGTTCGCGCGCGCATCCTCGGCGGCAAGACGAACTTCTGGGGCCGCGGCGCGCTTCGGTATGGTCCGTACGAGTTCAAGGCCGCGAGCCATGACGGCTACGACGTGGACTGGCCGATCGGCTATGAGGACGTCAAGCCGTACTACGACAAGGTGGACATGCTGCTCGGGTGTTCGGGCACCACGGAGGGCCTCGACCAGGTCCCCGATGGTGTGTTCCAGACTCCGTCCAAGCTCAATTGCACCGAGACGGTGTTCCGGAGCGGCATCGCCAAGCTCGGACGGCGGTTGATTCCCGGGCGAGCCGGGGTCACCACGGACGGACTCCTGAACAACAAGCACCGGATGCGGTGCATGCGGCGTGGCCGGTGTGGACGTGGCTGCGACCTCAATGCGTCGTTCCATTCGCCGGCCGCCCTGATCGCTCCCGCTCGCGACACGGGCAACATGACCCTGCGCCCCTACTCGGTGGTCCGCGAAGTGCTGCTCGACGAAGCGACCAACAAGGCGAAGGGCGTCCGGGTCATCGACGCGCAGACCAAGGAAGTGATGGACTTCACGGCGCGCGTCGTGGTGCTCGGCGCCGGCACGCTCGACACCACCCGCATCCTGCTGAACTCGAAGTCGGCCCGGTACCCGAACGGACTCGGCAACGGCAACGACGTGCTCGGCCGCTACCTCAGCGAGCACATCATGGGCGTGCGCGGCAGCGGCTTCATCCCGCAGCGCATCGGCAAGTCTCCGACGGTGGACGATGCCCGGCCGGTCGGGCCGTACATCCCCCGCTTTCGCAACATCGGTAACGACAAGCGCACGGATTTCGTGCGCGGCTACCACTTCCAGGGCGGCGGCGGATCGGGCGAGTACCCGAGCCACGCGCACGGCACGCCGGGTTTCGGCTCGTCGTTCAAGAGCTCGGTGCGCAAGTACTACCCGGCGCCGATCAGCTTCGGCGGCTTCGGCGAGGTGCTGCCGCGTCGCGAGAACCGCGTGCTGCTCGACCCGCAGGTCACCGACGCGTGGGGCATCCCGGTGCTGAAGTTCGAGTACCGGTTCGGCGACAACGAGAAGGCGATGGTGGCCGACATGGCCGACGCGGTCGAGGAGATGTTCCGGGCGGCCGGCGCCGAGGACATCCGGATCGGGCGTGAGCCGCTTCCCGAGGGCTGGTCCATCCACGAGATCGGCACGGCCCGCATGGGCGACGATCCGAAGACCTCGTACTCGGACAAGTGGTGCCGCCCGCACGGCGTTGCCAACGTGTTCCTGGCCGACGCGAGTCCCTACGTGTCCGGCGGCACGCAGAACACGACGTGGACCATCCTGGCCATGTGCTGGCGGACGATGGACTTCGTCAAGGAAGAGATGCGGGCGGGGAATCTGTAACCATGAAATTGCAGAATTGCGGAATTGCAGGATTTCCTGCACAGTGTCGGGCGATTCTGAAACCGTGGAATTCTGCAATTCTGAAATCGTGAGGAGCCACCAGTGAAGCGACTCGGGATGGGTCTTGTCGGGGCGGGGTTCATCGGGCCACATCACCTCGAGGCCGTACGGCGGCTCGGGTTCGTCGATGTGATCGCGCTTGCGGATTACTCGGAGGAAGCCGCCAGGGGGAAGGCCGAGGAACTCGGCGTGCCGAAGGCATACGGCTCCTACGAGGCGCTGCTGGCCGACCCGGACATCGACGTGGTGCACAACGCCACGCCGAACTACCTGCACCACCCGGTCAGCATGGCCGCCATCGCGGCGGGCAAGCACATCATCTCCGACAAACCGCTCGCCATGACGTCGGCACAGGCGCGCGAGCTGCTCGACGCTGCCACGGCGAGGGGCGTGGTGCACGCGGTGACGTTCAACTATCGCGGCAACCCGCTCGTCCAGCAGGCCCGGACGATGATCGCCAAGGGCGAGATCGGGCCGCCACGGTTCATCCACGGCCACTACCTGCAGGACTGGTTGCTGTACGACACCGACTACAGCTGGCGGCTCGAGCCCGACAAGGGCGGCGAGTCGTCGGCGATGGGCGACATCGGCTCGCACTGGTGCGACCTGGCGCAACACGTCTCCGGCCTGCGCATCACCGACGTGCTCGCCGATCTGACGACGGTGGTGCCGACGCGCAAGCGTCCGGTCGGCAGCCGCATCGCCTTCGCGCAGGCGGGGGCCGACGATGCGTACGAGCCGGTGGAGATCAAGGTCGAGGACCTGTGCTCGGTGCTGGTACGGTTCGAGAACGGCGTCAAGGGGACGTTCACCGTCGGGCAGATCAACGCCGGGCACAAGAACGACCTGGTGCTCGAGGTCAACGGCGGCGATGCGTCGCTGCGGTGGCACCAGGAGCAGCAGAACGAGCTGTGGATCGGCCACCGCCGCCAGGGCAACGTGATCCTGCAGAAGGACCCGTCGCTGATGGACCCGGACGTGGCGGGCATCGCCAGGCTGCCCGGCGGGCACCAGGAAGCGTGGCCCGACGCGTTCCGCAACATCCTGCGCGCCATCTACGAACACATCGCCGAAGGCCGTCCGATGAACGCGCGCCCGCCGATGTTCGCCTCGTTCGAAGACGGCTGGCGCGCCAACGCCGTCATCGACGCGGTGCTGGCCAGCCATCGCAACGGCAACGTCTGGACGAAGGTTGCCGCGCTGTAGACACGCCGGGGATGGCCTGCAGCCCGCAGCCTGCCCGTAGGCTGCAGGCCGTCAGGCTGTAGGCTTCCACGAGGAGATCGCACATGAAGCTGGGTGTGTTCACGGCCCTGTTTGCAGGGCTCACGCTCGACCAGGTCATCGAGAAGGTCACCGCTGCCGGACTCGAGGCCATCGAGATCGGCACCGGCGCCTATCCGGGCGCGGCGCACATCGACGTGGACCGGCTGCTGGCGAGCAAGGCACAGGCCCGCGCCTATCGCCAGAAGATCGCCGACGCCGGGCTGACGATCTCGGCGCTGTCGTGTCACGGCAACCCGTTGCATCCCGACAAGGCGTACGCCAGGGAGCACGACGAGGTGTTCCGCAAGACCGTGCGGCTGGCCGAGACGCTCGGCATCGAGACGGTGGTCACCTTCTCGGGATGCCCGGGCGACAGCGACGCGAGCAAGTGGCCCAACTGGGTGACCTGCCCGTGGCCGCCCGACTACCTGAAGGTGCTCGAGTGGCAGTGGGACAAGAAGGTCATTCCTTACTGGACGCGCGCCGGCAAGTTCGCCAAGGATCACGGCGTGCGCGTCGCCCTCGAAGCCCACCCGGGCTTCGTCGTCTACAACGTCGAGACGGCGCGCAAGCTGCGCGATGCCGTCGGTCCGCAGATCGGCGTCAACTTCGACCCGAGTCACCTCTTCTGGCAGGGGGTGGACGTGCCGGCCGCCATTCGCGCGCTCGGTGACGCCATCTTCCATTTCCACGCCAAGGACGTGGCCCTCGACCGCGACAACGTGCGCGTCAACGGCGTGCTCGACGCCAAGTCGTACGTCCACATGCCCGAACGCTCGTGGCTGTTCCGCACGGTGGGCTGGGGACACGGCGCGGGCGATTGGGCCGAGATCATGAGTGCGCTGCGCCTCGTGGGCTACGACCACGTGGTGAGCATCGAGCACGAGGACGCGCTCGCGTCGGTCGACGAGGGGCTGGCCAACGCGGTGCGCTTCCTGCGCCCGCTCATCCTCAGCGAGCCGCCCGCCGAAGCCTGGTGGGTGTAGTCACCGCAGCCAGGGGTAGGGCGCTCCGGCCCTGCCCCGTCTCTCCGTTCCACCCTCCAGTTCCCGTGGCCCCGTCCCCGGCTCGCCCTCCTCGAGTCGCAGGGAGGCGTGTCGTTGGCACGGCGCGGGCGTTTCCGCGATTCCGTGTTTTTGGTGCGGCGGTTCCGAAGTTCCGGATCGGCGCAAATTGGTAAAGCCATAGCCTTTGACCTCGGCCGACGGGCCCGGATGGAGGTCACGATGTGTCCCGCCAATGGGACCACCTCCTCTTCGTCCCCGGTTCTCCGCACGAGACATTTGACACCCTGCACACCCGGTGATAGCGTCGCCGGCAAAGAAACCGCAAGTGTCAGCCGGGGTACTGGTATGACCATAGAGAATTCCGAGACCTCCAAGAAATCGTTCGAGGGGGCCGCTGCCGAGCTCGTCGTCAGTCACGTGCGCGATCTGATCGAGCGCGGTCAACTCGGGCCGGGAGACCGGTTGCCTGCCGAACGCGAACTGGCGTTGCGTGTCGGCGTCAGCCGACCGAGCGTTCGCGCCGGCCTCCGCGCCCTGTCGGCGATGGGCGTCGTGCAGTCGCGGCACGGGGCCGGCACGTTCATCCGCGGCGGGCCGCCGACCCTCGGCAGCGAGCCGCTCAGCTTCCTCGCGGCGTTGCACGGGTTCACGCCCGACGAGATGTTCGAGGCGCGGCGCGTGCTGGAAGTCGGCGTCGCGGGGCTTGCCGCCGAACGCGCCACCGGCGATCAACTCGCCTCCATCTCCGAAGAGATCACCGGCATGTACGCCTCGATGGACGACCCCCAGGCGTTCCTCATCCACGACATCCGCTTCCATCGCGCGGTGGCGACCGCCGCGGCCAACCCGATCCTGGCCTCGCTCGTGGAGATGGTCTCGGGCATCTTCTACGAGCATCGGCGTCGCACCGTGCAGCAGGGGCGCGACCTGAAGGAGGCGGCCGACCTGCACCGCGCGATCTATCAGGCCCTGCGTCTGCACGATCAGGAACGCGCCCGGCGAGCCATGGAAGACCACCTGTCGCTGGCGCGGGCGCGGCAGGCCACCGAGATCGAGGCCGTTCCCGTCCAGGAGCAGACGACCCCGGTGGCCGCAGCGGGGTGACTCGTCAGCGAATGCTCACGCGTCGCTTCTCGCGGAGTTGCGTCCGACATCGGCCGGCGTCAGGCCCGGTCCCGACCGGCGGTGTCCCTGCCTTGACGAGGGGTGGACTGCCTGATAGAAGTTCCACGCCCATGACTCGCCTCGCTGCCGGCCCGTTGCCTCTCTGACGCATCGGGCAAGGTCCGACGCCTTCGTACTCCGGATTCATCGACACTCTCCAACTCGAGCTCGACCGAGCAGGTCCGACACGCACATGTTCAAGGGATTCGATCTGAGTGGCCGCGTGGCGGTCGTCATCGGCGGCACGTCCGGCATCGGGCGCGCCATGTCACGCGGGCTGGCCGAGGCTGGCGCCGACGTCGTGGCCACGGGCCGTCGGCAGGCGCTCGTGGACGAGGCCGCCACGGAGATCGAGGGCATGGGGCGCCGTTCGGCCCGCCTGTCGGTGGACGTCGGGGATCGCCGGTCGCTCGAGCGGCTGCGCGACGGCGTCGCGGCCGACCTCGGCCCCTGCGACATCCTCGTCAACTGCGCCGGCCGCACGAAGCGCTCGCCGACCCTCGACGTGGACGAGGCCGAGTGGGCGGCGATTCTCGAGACGAACCTCACCGGGACGCTGCGTGCCTGCCAGGTGTTCGGCCCGCAGATGATCGCGCGCAAGTGGGGGCGCATCATCAACATCGCGTCGCTGTCGTCGTTTGTCGCGCTCTACGAGGTGGCGGCGTACGCCGCGAGCAAGGCTGCAGTCGCCTCGCTCACCAAGTCGCTGGCCGTGGAGTGGGCCCCGCACGGCGTCACCGTGAACGCGGTGGCTCCCGGCGTGTTCCGCACGGACCTGAACTCGGGCCTGCTCGACGGCACGGGTCGCGGACAGGAGTTCCTGATGCGCACGCCGATGAAACGGTTCGGGAGCATCCCGGAGCTGGCAGGCGCTGCCGTGTTCCTCGCATCGCCGGCGGCAAGTTTCGTCACCGGCGAGGTGCTCGTCGTGGACGGCGGCTTCCTCGCCAGCGGCGTCAATCAGTAGGCGCCACAGGGACCGGAGACCGCGCATGCACCAGGTCGACGCCGCACCTCAACTTCCATCCGGCCAGGCATCCTCGACGCGCCCGAGCAACGTGCGCTGGGTGGTCTGCGCGCTGCTGTTCTTCGCCGCGACGATCAACTACATCGACCGCAACGTGCTCGCCGTGCTCAAGCCGGCGCTGGAGCAGGAGTTCGGTTGGTCGAACACCGAGTTCGGCTACATCAACTTCTTCTTCCAGGTCGCGTACATGTGCGGGATGCTGGCCTCGGGCTGGATCATCGACCGCATCGGCACGCGGCGCGGGCTGGCAATCGCCATCTGCCTGTGGAGCGTCGCCGCGATGCTCCATGCCGAGGCGCCGATCATCGGCAACGCGGTGCAGGGCGCCTTCGGGGCGCTCGGCCTCAGCCTGGCGGCCTCGGTGGCCGGCTTCTCGATGTGCCGTGTCCTGCTCGGGCTGGGTGAAGCCGCCATCTTCCCGGGTTCGGTGCGCAGCATCGCGGAGTGGTTCCCGCAGAAGGAACGCGCGTTCGCGACGGGGCTCTTCAACGCCGGCACCAACGTCGGCGCGCTGATGACGCCGATCATCGTCCCGATCATCGCCCTGCGGTACGGCTGGTACTGGGCGTTCGTCGGCACCGGCGCACTCGGCTTCATCTGGCTCGCGGTGTGGTTGTGGCAGTACAAGACGCCGCGCACGCACCCCGGCGTGAACGCGGCCGAACTCGCGCTGATCGAAAGCGATCCGCCGGACGTCGGCTCGTTCAAGGTGCCCGGCCTGCTGACCGCCGGCATCGTCGCCGCGGTGTGCTTCGTCGGCGGCACTGTCGCTGCCACCTTCTTCGGCGCGCGGCTCGTCGCGGTGCTGCTGTTCGTCGTCGGGCTCGTCACGGCCATCGTGCTCAACCCGCGGCGCCAGGTGTGGGCGTACGCCGTCGCGAAGTTCATGACCGACCCGGTCTGGTGGCTGTACCTGACATGGCTGCCCGACTTCCTCGTCAAGACGCACGACGTGGACATCCGCGGCGCCATGCTGCCGCTGGTGACGATTTACCTGGTGGCCGACTTCGGCAGCGTGGCCGGCGGCTATGTGAGCTCGAAGCTGATTCAGAAGGGCTATACCGTCAACGTCGCGCGCAAGCTGACGATGCTGGTCTTTGCGTGCAGCGTGACGCCCATCGTGTTCGCCGCGCAGGTGGACAGCTTGTGGGGTGCGGTGGCGCTCGTGAGCATCGCGGCCTCGGGCCACCAGGCCTGGAGCGCGAACGTGTACACGCTGGTGAGCGACATGTTCCCGCGCCGCGCCGTCGGCAGCGTGATCGGCTTCGGCGGCATGATGGGGGCCTGCGGCGGCGCGATAATGCAGATTGCGGTCGGCGTGTGGCTCGACGCCTCCAACAACAACTACGTGCCGATCTTCATCGCGGCCGGCACGCTGTACCTTGTTGCGCTCGGCGTCGTGCACCTGCTGGTGCCGAAGATGACGCCGGCGGTGCTCGGCGCGCCCACCGTGGCGCAGGGAGGAACGGCATGAGTCGGACCGACGTGGTCCGTGCCATCGAGGCGAGCGGCGTCGTCGCCGTCATCCGGCTGAAGGACGCCGGCAAGCTCCGGTCGGTGGTGGACGCGCTGATCGAGGGCGGCGTCACGGCGATGGAAGTGACCATGACGGTGCCGGGCGCCGTGGGGCTCATCGAGCAGCTGGCCCGGGACCTGCCAGGCGGCTTCCAGCTCGGAGCCGGCACGGTGCTCGATCCGGAGACGGCGCGCCAGGTGATTCTCGCGGGCGCCACGTACCTCGTGGCCCCGACCTTGAACCTGCGCACGATCGAACTCGCGCATCGCTACGACGTGGCGGTGATGCCGGGCTGCTTCACGCCCACCGAGATCCTGACGGCGTGGGAAGCGGGCGCCGACATCGTCAAGGTGTTCCCGGCGACCACGCTGGGGCCCGGATACATCAAGGACGTCAAGGCGCCGCTGCCGCAGGTGAAGCTGATGCCCACCGGCGGGGTCACGCTGACCAACGCCGGCGACTGGATCAAGGCCGGCGCCTGCGCGGTTGGCGTCGGCAGCAACCTCGTGGACGCGAAGGCACTGGCCGCCAACGACTTTGCGCAGATCGCCGAGAACGCGCGCACGGTGGTGCGCAGCGTGCGCGCTGCACGGGATAGCTAGAACGCGTGACAGACTCGCTGACGTGCGCCTGCGGCGCGCGGCGGGTGCCCTGGACGCGCCCATGGTTCGCAGACGGCCGGTTGGGACAACCGGCCCTGCCAACCTACGGTACGACAACGACGCCGACCGACGGCCGACCTGTCCGGTGTAGCCGCGGCGAAGGCCGACGGCCGAACGACGAAGGCCGAACTCCATGTCCATGAAAACTGTCTGTTTCGGTGAGTTGATGCTCCGCCTGAGCCCTCCGGGGTTCGAGCGCTTTCTGCAGACGTCCCAGTTCGTCGCGACGTTCGGCGGCGGCGAGGCCAACGTCGCGGTGAGCCTGGCGGCGTTCGGCTGCGAAAGCCACTACGTGACGCGGCTGCCGACGCATGCGATCGGCGAGGCAGCGGTGAAGGCCCTTCGCGCCGAAGGCGTGCACACGGGGCACATCGTCCGCGGCGGCGACCGCATCGGCGTCTACTACGCGGAGACCTCGGCGGGCCAGCGTGCTTCGCAGGTCATCTACGACCGTGCGCGATCGGCGATCGCCGAGATGACGCCGGGGACGGTCGACTGGGCGGCCGTGCTGGAGGGGGCCGCGTGGTTCCACTGCACGGGCATCACGCCGGCGCTCGGCGACAATGGCGCGGCGTGCACCAGGGAGGCACTGCAGGCGGCAAAGGCCGCCGGCGCCACCGTCAGCATGGATCTGAACTTCCGCAAGAAGCTCTGGTCGCCGCAGAAGGCGCAGTCGGTGATGCGGCCGCTGATGGAGTACGTGGACGTCGTCATCGCCAACGAGGAGGACGTGCAGTCAGTGCTCGGCTTCGAGGTCAAGGGCACCGACGTCACCACCGGTGCGCTGGATCTGGATGCGTACAAGGCGACCGCCGCGGAAGTGGCCGAGACCTTCGGGTGCGGGTTGATCGCCATCACGCTGCGCGAGAGCCACTCGGCCAGCGACAACGGCTGGAGCGCGGTGATCTACGAGAAGGCCACCGGTGACTTCCAGCGCAGCCAGCATTACGAGGTGCGCCTCGTCGATCGCATCGGCGGCGGCGACAGCTTCGCCGGCGGCTTGATCTACGGGCTCGTGTCCGGCAAGTCGCCCGTCGACGCGCTGCGCTTCGCCGTGGCCGCGAGTGCCCTCAAGCAGACGATCCCCGGCGACTTCAATCGCGTGACGGTGGACGAGGTGAATCGCCTCGTCGAAGGGGACGCGAGCGGGCGCGTGCAGCGGTGACTGGCCTGCAGCCTGTCGCCTGCAGCCTGCCTGCAGGCGGTCGCAGGCGGCAGGCCGTAGGCTGCAGGCCATGAAGATCGTCGACGCGCGCGTGATCGTGACCTGCCCGGGTCGCAACTTCGTGACCCTCAAGGTGGTCACCGAAGACGGCGTGTACGGGCTTGGCGATGCGACCCTGAACGGACGCGAACTCGCCGTCGCAAGCTACCTGACCGACCACGTCGTGCCACTGCTCATCGGCCGCGACGCACGACAGATCGAGGACACCTGGCAGTACCTGTACAAGGGCGCCTACTGGCGGCGCGGGCCCGTGACGATGAGCGCCATCGCGGCTGTGGACACCGCGCTGTGGGACATCAAGGGCAAAGTGGCCGGCATGCCGCTCTACCAGTTGCTGGGAGGTGCGTCGCGGGATGCCGTGATGGTCTACGCGCACGCCAACGGCCTGGACGTCGAGCACGCCGTCAAGGCGGTCGCGCACCACCTGGATCTGGGCTACACCGCGATCCGGGTCCAGTCAGGCATCCCCGGTCTGGACTCCACCTATGGCGTCGCGCGCGGCGACCGTCCGTACGAACCCGCCGAGAAGGGCAGTGCCTCCGAGCATCGCTGGAGCACGGAGGCCTACCTCAACTTCCTGCCGCGCCTGTTCGAGCGCATCCGCAACGAGTTCGGCGACGATGTGCACCTTCTGCACGACGTGCATCATCGGCTGACGCCCATCGAGGCGGCACGGGCCGGCAAGCTGCTCGAGCCCTATCACCTGTTCTGGATGGAAGACCCGACGCCGGCGGAGTTGCAGGAGTCCTTCCGGTTGATCCGGCAGCACACCACGACGCCGATCGCCGTGGGAGAGGTGTTCAACTCGATCTTCGACTGCCAGCAGCTGATTCAGGAGCAGCTGATCGACTACATCCGGACGACGGTCGTGCATGCCGGGGGCATCACGCACCTGCGCCGCATCGCCGCGTTCGCCGAGATGTACCACGTGCGCACGGGGAGCCATGGCGCGACGGACCTGAGCCCCGTGTGCATGGCCGCCGCGCTGCACTTCGACATGAGCGTGCACAACTTCGGCATCCAGGAGCACATGCCGCATGCGGCGGAGACCGACATGGTATTTCCGCACGAATACGCGTTCCAGGACGGCTTCATGCACCCGGGTGAGGCCCCGGGGCTCGGCGTGGACATCGACGAGGCGCTCGCCGCACAGTACCCGTACGAGCCGGCGTATCTTCCGGTGAACCGCCGCCTCGACGGCACGATGCATAGCTGGTAGGTCGGGAGCCCTCGCTGCAGGCGTCGGGCCCCGCCCGACGCTCGGTCCCGATCGGCCGCCGGGCAGGCGAGGCCGGCTACACCCGATGCGGCGGGCCCAGCGACGGCCGAATGCCGACGGACGGGTCGTGCCGCCCTGATCTACAATCCGCCTTCAAAGGGAGAGAATCGTCATGTCCGACGTCACACGCCGTGCAATCCTCGGCGCCGCCGCCCTGACCGCCGCTGGGGCTGCGCTGCCCGCGTCCGCCGCCGCGCAGGCGGCGGCCAAGCCGGGATCGGGCCGGTTGAAGCAGTCGGTGTGCCGGTGGTGCTACGGCAAGATCCCGCTCGCCGCGTTCTTCAAGGCGTGCGCGGAGATGGGGCTGCCCGCCATCGATCTGCTCACCGAAGAGGAATGGACGATCGCCAAGCGTGACTTCGGGCTGGCCTGTTCGACCGGCTTCCCGGCCGTCCGCTCCATCCCCGACGGCATCAACAACACGAAGTTCCACGACGACATCGTCAAGTCGCTGACCGAGATGATTCCGAAGGCGGCGAAGGCCGGCGTGCCCAACGTCATCACGTTCTTCGGCAACCGCCGCGGGCAGGACATCGAGGAAGCGAAGGTCAACAGCGTTGCCTGCCTGAATCGCATCAAGCCGGTGGCCGAAGCCGAAGGCGTCACGGTGATCGTCGAGCTGCTGAACAGCAAGGTCAATCACAAGGACTACATCGGCGACAACACGCCATATGGCGTGGACATCTGCAAGCGCGTGGGGTCGCCGCGTGTCAAGCTGCTCTACGACATCTACCACATGCAGATCATGGAGGGCGATATCCTCCGCACGATGGGCGACAACTGGGACTACATCGCCCACCTGCACACCGGCGGCGTACCCGGGCGCAACGAACTCGACGACACGCAGGAACTGCAGTGGCGGACCATCGCCAAGTGGGTCGCCGACAAGGGATATCAGGGCTACTTCGCTCACGAGTTCATCCCCACGCGCGACCCGCTCACGTCTTTGCGCGAGGCGGTTCAACTCTGCAACGTGTAGAGGAATTGGCAGGGACGCCTCGCCGAGGCGTCCCCCGCTGCGGCGAAGGCTCACGGTTCTGGTGAAACCCCATGAAGACTCGCGCACTCTCGCTCGTCGTGATGTTTTCGCTCGCCACACCAGTCATGGCCCAGACGCCGAAGCCGCCTGTAGCGGCACAGAAGCCGCACACCGTCACCTCGCCGAGCGGTGACCGCGAGGACCCGTACTACTGGCTGCGCGACGACTCGCGCAAGTCGCCCGCAGTGCTGAAGCACCTCGAGGCGGAGAACGCCTACACCGAGGCGGTGCTCGCGCCGGTCAAGGGGCTTCGCACGCAGCTGTTCGAGGAACTGAAGGCGCGCTACAAGCAGGACGACGAGCAGCCGGCCTGGCCGATGGACGGCAACCTCTATCAGAGCCGCTTCGTCCCGGGAAAGGACTACGCCATCCACGTGCGCCGCCCCATCGCGGGCGGGCCAGAGCAGGTGCTGGTGGACCAGAACGCGCTTGCCGAGGGCCACCAGTACTTCAGCCTCGGGCAGTGGGACGTCTCGCTCGACACCGCATTGCTCGCGTACTCCACCGACACCATCGGCAGGCGGCAGTACACCATCCAGTTCCGGAACATCGCGTCCGGTGAGCTGTTCCCCGAGAAGATCACCGGCACCTCAGGCAACGTCGCGTGGGCCGGCGACGGCCGGACGGTGTTCTACGTCGAGATCGACCCGCAGACCCTGCTGACCAGGCGCGTCAAGCGTCACGTCGTCGGCACCGATCCCTCGACGGACGTGCTCGTCTACGAAGAGGCGGACGACAGCTTCTACATGGGGGTGGGTCGGACCAAGGACAACCGCTTTCTCTGCATCGGCGTGACGAGCACCGTCTCGAGCGAGACGCGATGCGTGCCGGTGGACGAGCCGACCGCAGCCTTCACCGTACTGGCGCCGCGCGAGCGCGACTTCGAGTACGACGTCGACCATGCCGGCGGTCGCTGGGTGATTCGCACGAACTGGCAGGCGAAGAACTTCCGCGTGGTGGAAGCCGCTGATGCAGTCGTCGGGGATCGCACGCAATGGAAGGACGTGGTCCCGCACCGGCCGGATGTTTTCGTGTCGGGCGTGGAGGTGTTCGAGGACTACATCGTCGTCGGTGAGCGCCGCGACGCGCTGCAGCGACTTCGCGTCATCGATGGCGCAGGGCAGTCGCGCGACGTGGGTTCCGACGAGCCCGTGTACGTCATGGGGTTCGGCACCAACCGCGAGGCGGACACGACGACGCTTCGCTACACCTATACGTCGCTGACGACGCCGCAGACCACATACGACCTGGACATGCGGACGGGGACGCGCACGCTCGTCAAGGAAACGCCGGTGCTCGGCGGTTTCGACAAGACGCGTTACGCCACCGAGCGGGTCTGGGTGGAGGCTCGGGACGGCGTCAAGGTGCCGGTCTCGCTTGCCTACCGGAAGGACACGCCGCGTGATGGCACCGCGCCGCTGTACCAGTACGGGTACGGGTCATACGGGTACTCCAGCGACCCGAGCTTCCGCACCGACTGGGTGAGCCTGCTCGATCGCGGCTTCGTCGTCGCCATCGCCCACATCAGGGGCGGCCAGGAGCTCGGGAGGTCGTGGTACGAGGACGGCAAACTGCTGAAGAAGAAGAACACCTTCAGCGATTTCGTCGACGTGACGAAGGCGCTCGTGGCGCAGAAGTATGCCGCACCCGACAAGGTGTTCGCGGTGGGCGGCAGCGCCGGCGGGCTGCTGATGGGCGCGGTGATCAACCTGGCGCCGGAGCTCTATCGGGGCATCGTCTCGCACGTGCCGTTCGTGGATGTCGTGACGACGATGCTCGACGAGTCGATACCGCTCACCACGAACGAGTTCGACGAGTGGGGCAACCCGAAGGACAAGGCCTACTACGAGTACATGCTGTCGTACTCGCCCTACGACCAGTTGAAGAAGGCCGCCTATCCGGCGATGCTGGTCACGACCGGGTTGTGGGATTCACAGGTGCAGTACTGGGAGCCGGCCAAGTACGTCGCGAAGCTGCGTACGCTCGACACCTCGCCGTCGCCGGTGCTCTTCCGCGTCAACATGGAAGCCGGCCACGGCGGCCGCTCGGGCCGCTTCACGCGGCTCGAGCAGGTCGCGCTGGAGCACGCCTTCATCCTGATGCAGCTGGGGAAGACGTCGTAGGCTATTTCAGCTTCTTGTCGAAGCTGCGCACCTTGCGGGCGAGCGCGGCGATCTCGCCCTCGGTGAACTGGCCCTTGAAGGGCATCATCGCCGTGCCCTGCACGCCCTCGTTGATCGTCTTCATGATCTCGGGGATCGACGAGCCGTGTTTCCAGTCCCCGTCGCTGAAGTTCATCTGCGGAATGGGGGAGTTGCCGTCTACCGCGTGGCACACGCCGCACTTGGTCTTGTAGGTTTCTTCGGCCGACGCAATCTCCGCCGCCGTCGGCACCGGCCCTGCGGCCGCCTTGGCGCTGCCCTTCTTCTTGGCCTGGGCGAGCACCAATGAACTGCTCGCTCCCGCCACCATCACCAGCGCCAGACATGCGGCGCCCACCGTGCGTCCATTCACCATCGTCGTCGTTTTCCTTGCGCTCGAGGTCTGAAGCCGAGGGGCCTACAGCCTACGGCCTAGAGCCTGCCTGATGGGCCGTGCCCTACTGGAATGCGGCCCCGCCTCACCTACCGATTGGACGACGAGGCGCCGCCCGTAGTCGAGGCCCACTGCTGCGCGTACTTCTGCATGTCTGCCGCCGACGCGTTGTCGTCCAGCAGGAGGATGCGGTACCGGAACGTCGCCGGCGCGCCTTCGCGGATGGAGAAGTTCAGCGTGTCCTTGTTGTTGCTGAGCGCGGCCTGGCCGAGCGTGTTGGCCGCGAACAGCCCGTAGCCTCGCGCGTGCCAGTACGTCGGGTAGCCGGGGTTGCCGGGAGCGTCGATGATGGCCACGGTCACGTCCTTGCCGTTCACCGCGCCACTCAGCTTCGTCCAGGCGCCGCGCGTGCCCCACACGTCCTTGCCGACCTTGCCCTCGCTGCTCAGGTACTGGCCGGTGACGCCCGTCGTATCCATGTCGGCCATCTTCGTGACGCGACCCGAGGCGTCCTTGAACTCACCGCTCTTCTCGGCGGGATCCTCGAGGGCCCGCACGACGCGGAGGCCGAGCATGCCCTCCTTGTTGTCGGTCATCTTGACCGTGCCGGCGCCAGCGGCTGCAGCCAGCGTCGTGACGCGGTCGATCATGCGCACGCCGCCGGGTGCGGCGCGGAACGTGAACGTCGTCGTCTCGTTGAGCAGCGTCTTGCCATCGCCGGCCACCCAGTCGGCCTTCACCTGCAGCACGGCGTGGTCGCCCTTGCTCTCGGCCTTCACCACGTCGCGATGTTCGACCGAGCCCATCTTCGCCTTCTGCTCCGGCTTGATCGCGTCGGAGTTGTTCCAGAAGTCGAAGCCGTTGACGTCGCCGTAGTTGAACCACAGCCCGACGTGATGCGGATGGTCCTGCCGCTCGTTGGCCCCTGGCGGGAACCCACGGGTGATGGTCGCGCCGCCGGCCGTGACGATGGGGTAGAGCACCGGCTTCTCGAGCGAGTCGGGCCACATGTACGTCGTGAACGGCTTGCCGTCCACGGTGACTTCGACCTTCTTCTCGGCAGGCTTCGGCGTGATCGCCACCTTGGGGGATTGCGCGGTCACGATGGCGCCTCCGACCGCGATCGCGGAGGCGAGCGTGAGCGCGATCGTGGCAGACGGCCGGCTGGGATCAATGGCAGACGGCCGGCTGGGACCAATGGCAGACGGCCGGCTGGGACAGCCGGCCCTACCTGACGTGTGGTGGGGGGCGAAGGCCGTCGGCGTGTGGTTACCGTCGCGCTGCACTTGACACTCCTTGTCCGCCGATCACGACGTCCTGCGTCGCGTCGTCGAATGTGACCCGCTGGCCCGTCTGGATGGCGGCAATCGTCATGCACAGGGCCACGGAATGACTGTACCCGGCTTCGACGCTCGCGTTGGGTGTCTTGCGGCTGCGGACGCATTCCATCCAGTTGCGCATGTTGGCCGACGTGGCGTTGTCGGCCCCCGTGTCGGCGCCTGTCTGCATCGCCGCGGCTTCCGCGATCGACATCGACGGCAGCAGGTTGGCCTTCAGCCCCATCGCCTTCGCATGATTCTCGCGCAGCCCTCCCGTGTCGGTCACGGTGTTCTTGTCGAGGTCGAGCATGCCGCCATTGGAGTAGTAGTACTCCTTCACGTCGCCCGCCGCGTTGGTCATCCGCGAGCTGTAGATCACCTGGAAACCCTTCGAGGCATCGTCCAGCGGGCCGTAGTCGTACACGCCCGTGAACGTGTCCCAGTTGCGGCGGCCGTCCTTCCACAGGTAGATCCCGCCGTTGGCGACGACGCTGCGCGGGCGCGTGAAACCCGTGAACCAGTGCACCGTGTCGATCTGGTGGACGAGCCACTGGTCCGGGATGCCCGACGAGTACGGCCAGAAGAGGCGGAACTCGAGGTACTTGCGCGGGTCGAAGGCTTCCTTGGGCCGGTTCAGCAGGTAGCGGTTCCAGTCGGTGTCTTCCTGACGCAGCGTCTCGACGACGCCCGGGCGTCGCCAGCGCCCCGGCTGGTTGACGTTCCATGTCATCTCGACGGCGACGATGTCGCCGAACTTGCCCGACTTCAGGAACTCGTACGCCTGCTGGTAGTTCTTCGCGCTGCGGCGCTGCGTGCCGATCTGGACGATCTTCGCCGTGTCCTTCACCGCCGTGCGGAGCGCGCGTGCGTCCTCCATGGTGTTGGCCATCGGTTTCTCGACGTACGCGTCGCGTCCCGCCCTCACCGCTTCGACGCCGTGCAGCGCGTGCTGGAAGTCGGCCGTGCCGACGATGACGGCGTCCACGTCCTTGCGCGCGTAGAGCTCGTCGTTGTTGCGGCACAGGACGGGGCTGCTGTTGCCGAGCTTCTTCAAGGCGGCCCCGCCGGCCTCGCGGCGCACGCTCCAGATGTCGGACACCGCGGCGAGTTCGAAGTTGAGGTCACCCGCTGCCTGCTGGAATGCCGGAATCAGGCTGCCGCGCGTGCGGTCCGAGAAGCCGACGAGGCCGACCCGAACGCGGTCGTTTGCGCCCTGGATGCGGGCATAGCTGCGGGCGGTGCTGAACGTCGTGGCCGCGGCGGTCATGCCGGCGACGTGGAGAAACTGTCGGCGGTCTGGCATGGGTGGTCTCCTTCCGGACTTCGGGGAACTGCGCGTCGCGTCACTCGGTCGCGCCTGCAGCGGTGAGCGGGGCAGGCGCCCGTGCAGCGTGCCCGGCACGGAACGTCTTGCCGCACTGTTTGACTCAGCATGATTGGTTCAACCACTGAGCGCCGTACATGCCTCTGTTTGCGCGAGGAGAAGTACTACAAAGGCCTGAGTGGTCGCAAGAGCCGTCTGCGGAGGTCAAACCATTGGCGTCGCGCGCGGGGTGGCCTGCTTCCAACCATATCTTGACCACCGAGTGTGGCTGTGTTACACCCTTGGCGGTTTCCCTCTCTTCATGGACCCATCCGCGCGGGCGACGGTGTGGCGGAGCAGGTCCCGGCATGCCGGGACGACGATGCACCTTGCACCCACAGGTCCCTGCGCGGGGGAAGTGGCGAGACCAGTAGTGGGATCACGGGTTCTGCCGCGCGCGATGGTTGCCTGGCGCGCACGGCAGTTGCGGCCGTCTCCGGCACGGCGCCGTTGGGGCGCGGAGGCGGCTCGTACGTGCCGTCACAGGCAGGCCGGGGCCGAGCCCCGGCATTACGACACAGGAAGGGTGAGCTTTATGGGGGAGTTCCACGTGAGGAGGAGCCTGCAACGTCTGGTGGCGTGCGCGGTGCTGCTACTCGCCGGCACGCCGGCGTTCGCGCAATTCGAGCGCAGCCGCGTGTCCGGTACTGTCACCGACCAGCAGGGCGGCGTGATGCCGGGCGTGACGGTGACCGCGACCAACGTCGCCACCAACCAGGCCGAGGTCGCCGTCACGGACGGCGCGGGGTTCTACACGTTCGCCACGCTGCAGCCCGGCCGCTATAGCGTCACCGCGGAACTGCAGGGGTTCAAGCGCGCCACGCGCCAGAACGTGCAGGCCGACGCGGCGGGTGCGATCACGGTCGACCTGTCGCTCGAAACCGGTGACCTTGCCGAAGAAGTCACCGTGACGGCCGAGGCTGCGCCGCTGCAGACCGACGTCGCGCTGCGCAAGACCGTCGAGGCCAAGGACATCGAGCAGCTCTCGTTCAACGGTCGCAACCCGATCGGTGTGGCGGGCCTGAAGGCCGGCGTGAGCGGCGGGTCCTTCAACAACTACGGCTTCTCGAGCCTGTCCAACGGCGGCTGGAACATCAACGGCAGCCGGAGCGACGAGAACAACATCACCGTTGACGGCGCCACGGCCGTCCGCACCCGTTCCAACGGCGCCATCGTCGGCGTGCAGAACGTGGACACGGTGCAGGAAGTGCAGGTCCTGACGGGCAACTACATGCCGGAGTTCGGGCGTGCGAGCGGCGGTCAGGTGCGCATCATCACCAAGAGCGGCAGCAACCGCTTCTCGGGCAGCGCCGGCTACTACCACCGCGACGAGAAGCTCCAGGCCAACACCTGGTCGCGCAACCGCAGCACCAACGCTGTGGAGAACAGCGGCCCGGCGCCGTTCGACTTCAAGCAGTACGGCTACTCGTTCGGCGGCCCGATCATGAAGAACCGCCTGTTCTTCTTCGGCGCGCAGGAGTGGGCCAGCCAGGACGCGACCGCCACGGCGATCATCACCGTGCCGACCCTGGCGATGCGGCAGGGCGACTTCAGCGAGTTGCTGAACCCTGCCAACGGGTTCTTCAGCGGCGCCCGCCAGGTCATCGATCCGCTGACCGGTCAGCCGTTCCCCGGCAACATCATCCCGGCCAACCGCCTGTCACCCAACGGCGTGGCGATGATGAACCTGTACCCGGAGCCGACGCCGGGCTTCCGGCAGGGTGCGGCCAACGCGATCATCAACAGCACGAACCCGCAGGACCAGCGCAAGGACAGCATCCGCCTCGACTTCCGTCCGAGCGCGAACCATCAGCTCGCGTACCGCTTCTCGCGCAGCAACTGGACGGCCATCGACGCCTTCCGCGACAACCTGCCCTTTGCACGGACCGACTGGGAGCGCCCCAACTTCACGACGACCGTGAGCTGGACGAGCACCTGGAAGTCCAACCTCGTGAACGAGCTGTCCTACACGGCCGGCCGTGACGACGTGTTCATCAACGTGTACACGGAATCGGGCCTGCACCAGCGCAGCCGCACGGGCGTCAACTATCCGTACATCTTCGCGGAGAAGGAGATCGTCGACAAGATTCCGACGATCACCGGCACCGGCTTCCAGACGATCGACGGCGGTCCCTATCCCGCCTCGTCTTCCGGGCCGATTCACACCATCTCGAACACCACCACCTATGTGAGGGGACGGCACACGCTCAAGGCGGGCGTGTCGGTCGAGTACTCCGGTGAAGACGACTTCGACCAGATCAACGTCAGCGCCATCCCCGGCAGCACGAACAACCAGAACGGCCGTTTCGAGTTCTCGGACACCCGCGCGGGCGGCACCGGCACGAACATGTCGAACCTGGCGATGGGCCTGTTCACCAACTACGCCGAACTCGGGCAGCGCAACTTCACCAAGTGGCGCGCGCTCGCGACCGACGTCTTCCTGCAGGACTCGTGGCGTCCGACGGCGAAGCTGACGGTCGAAGGCGGCTTCCGGTATGCCTACTGGCCGCCCTGGCACTCGACGACCAACAACATCGCGACGTTCAGCGAGGCGGCCTACGATCCGGCCAAGGCGCCGACGGTGAACCCGGCCAACGGAACGCTCTCCGGCGGCGTGCGCTACAACGGCGTCATCCTGCCGGGCGACGGTTTCGAAGGTGACGCGGCGTCGTCGGTGGTGGCGCAGGATCCCGCGGTGCTCGCGCTCTTTGGCGGCTACCCGCGCGGGTTCTCGCAGACCCACGGCAACGTGTTCGAGCCGCGGCTCGGCGCGAGCTACCAGTGGAACGAGAAGACGGTCATGCGCGCGAGCGCCGGCGTGTTCCACAACCGCGTGCCGCTGAACGACTCGACGCTGCTCGGCGGCAACCCGCCGTTCCAGCCGCAGGCGACGGTGTCCAACGGCAGCGTGGACAACCCCGGCGGCGTCGGCGTGAACCCCGGCAACCTGCCCATCGGCATCACCGCGCAGGACCTCGTGTTCAAGCACCCCACCTCGTACCTGTACTCGGTGGGTGTGCAGCGCGAAGTGCCGTTCGGCTTCATCGTGGACGTCACGTACGTCGGCCGCCGCGGTCTCTACCTGCAGCGCGAGCGCAACATCAACCAGCTGCCGCTCGGCACGCTGAACAACCCGGCCAACGCCGGCGTGAACATCGCGGCCCTGCGGCCGTACGCCGGATACGGCCTCATCCGCCTGTCGGAGAATGCTGCGTCCTCGCGCTACAACAGCCTGCAGATCTCGGCCGACCGCCGCTACACGAACGGTCTCAAGGTGGGCATGGCGTACACGCTCGGCAAGTCCACCGACAACGGGTCGGACAAGCGGAACATCCTGTGGAACACGTACGACGACACCCTCTACGAGGGCGCGTCGAACTTCGACCGCCGGCACGTGTTCAACTTCTATTACATCTACGACCTGCCGTTCTTCCGCGAGCAGGACACGCTGATCTCCAACCTGCTCGGCGGCTGGCAGATCTCGGGCTCGACGTTCATGCGCTCGGGCACGCCGTTCACCGTCGGCCAGACCGGGCAGGACATCGCCGGCGTGGGCGACGTGAGCGTCGGCCAGCCGTGGAGCCAGACGGGCCAGGCGAGCATCAACTATCAGCTCTATGACGGCACGCCCGGCTCGGTGGCGATGGACACGAGCGTGTTCGTCCGGCCGGCCAACAGCACCTGGGGCAACTCGCCGCGCAACGCCTACTACAACACCGGCGAGATGCAGTGGGACCTCGCGCTGTTCAAGAACTTCAACCTGGGCGGCACGCGTCGCCTGCAGGTCCGTGGTGAGGCGTTCAATTTCCTCAACCACCCGAACCTCGGCGGCATCGAGGCGAACCCGCTCAGCGGCAACTTCGGGCGCATCACGTCCAAGGACGGCAACCGCCGCGACATCCAGCTGAGCGTCCGGCTGCAGTTCTAGGCGCGCCTCGGCCGGCACACGCGGCCGCGGCGCACAGCCTTGCGCCTGCGGGAGTGGGCAACTGAAGGGCGGGGCTTGTCATTCGCCCGGCCCTTTTGCTTTGTTTCGCTGAGCCGAAGCGATACACTCCGGCTCATCGTGTTTTCGCAACGTCGTTCCTCCTGGCGACGAGGGCAGCCACTGGCGATAGTCACTCTCGTGCCGCTGGCCGCCGTCGCGCTCGTGGCGCAGCCTGCCCCATCCAACGCACCCGCTGCGGCCTACACCGAGACCATCCCCGGCACGAGCGTGACCTTCGAGATGGTCGCCATACCCGGCGGCACCTTCACGCTTGGCAGCCCCGAGTCCGAAGCGGGCCGGCAGCCCGACGAGGGGCCGCAGGTCGAGGTCACCCTGAAGCCGTTCTGGATCGGCAAGCACGAGGTGACGTGGGACGAGTTCGACCAGTTCGCCTTCGTCGGCAACACTGGCGCCCGCACGGGTGACCAGGGCGTGGACCTGCTCGCCGACGCCGAGTCCAAGCCGTCGCGCGCCTACGGCGACGAAGCCAAGGGCTATGGCAAAGGGAAGCAGCCTGCGCTTGCCATGACCCACCATGCGGCCATGGAGTACTGCCGCTGGCTGTCGGAGAAGACGGGCAAGAGCTATCGCCTGCCGACCGAGGCCGAGTGGGAGTACGCCGCCCGCGCGGGCGCAGCCGGTGCGAGCCCGGCCGAGATCGATGCCGAGGCGTGGCACATGGGCAACGCCGAGGAGGCGCCGCACCCGGTCGGCCAGAAGAAGCCGAACGCCTTCGGCCTGCACGACATGTTCGGCAACGTCGCGGAGTGGACGCTCGACGGGTACTCGCCGACGCGCTACGCGGAATGGGCGCCGAAGGCCACGCAGCCCGTGGCCCTCCCGACCGACAAGCGCTACCCAAATGCGGCCCGCGGCGGATCCTTCATCGAGCCGGCCTCGCGGCTGCGCTATGCGGACCGTCTCCCGTCGCACGAGGACTGGAGCCAGCGCGACCCCCAGATTCCGCAGAGCATCTGGTGGCACACCGACGCCGATTTCGTCGGCTTCCGGGTCGTCCGCGCCGCCGAGGAGCAGCCCAACCTGAAGGGGCTGCGCAGCAAGGTGATCAAGGAGAGCGCGGACAGGTAGGACGCAGGGAATTTGAAGAAACAGAGAGACCTGGATGCGAATGACCGTTTCGTCCTCAGCGCTTCGACGCAACGAGCATTTCGCATTCCCAATTTCCAATTGTGAGGACGCCGATGTCAGAGCAATCCGGTTCTTCCCGACGTGACTTCCTGAAGACGACGACGGCGGCCGCCGCGGGCACGGGGCTCACGGGCTGGGCCGTCATTCCCGGCGCCCATGCGCAGGGCAGCGACGAAATCCGCATCGGCCTCATCGGCGCGGGTGGCCGCGGCACCGGCGCCGTGGCCGACGTGTTCAAGGGGCACGAAACCGGCGCGCGCCTCGTGGCGGTCGCGGAGATGTTCCCGGACCGGCTGGAACAGAGCCTGAAGCGCCTCGGCAGCCAGTACGGAGAGCGCGCCGCGGTCAAGGCCGACCACCAGTTCACCGGCTTCGACGGCTACCAGAAGGTCGTGGCGCTGCCCGAGGTCAATTACGTGATCCTGGCGGCGCCCCCGGGATTCCGGCCGATGCACCTCGACGCCGCGATCAAGGCGGGCAAGAACACGTTCACGGAGAAGCCCGTCGCCGTCGACGCGCCCGGCATCCGCAAGGTGCTGGCCCTGGCCAAGGAGGCCGACGCCAAGGGCCTCAGCATCGTTGCCGGCACGCAGCGCCGTCACCAGCACGGCTATCTCGAGACGATGAAGCGCATCCACGACGGCGCCATCGGCGACGTCGTGTCAGCGCGTGCTTACTGGAATCAGGGCTTCCTGTGGAAGCGCGACCGCCAGCCGGCCTGGACGGACATGGAGTGGCAGCTGCGCAACTGGCTGTACTTCACCTGGCTCTCTGGCGATCACATCGTCGAACAGCACATCCACAACATCGACGTGATCAACTGGGCCAAGAACGGCCCGCCGGTCAAGGCGATGGGGATGGGCGGCCGGCAGGTGCGCACCGACAAGGCGTACGGGCACATCTTCGATCACTTCGCGATCGACTACGAGTACGGCGACGGCACGCACATGCTGAGCATGTGCCGGCAGATCGACAACTGCGCCAACATCGTCGCCGAGTCGCTCGTCGGCACGAAGGGATCCTGCCAGGCCGACAAGTACGAGATCACCGGCGCGACGACCTGGCGGGGCGAGAAGGATCCGATCAGCCCCTACGTGCAGGAGCACATCGACCTGATTCGCACCATCCGCGCCGGGCAGCGCATCAACGAACTGCAGACCGTGGCCGAGGCCACGCTCACGGCCATCATGGGCCGCATGTCCGCATACAGCGGCAAGGCCATCACGTGGGACGAGGCGTTGAACTCGACCGAGTCGATCGTGCCGGCGTCGCTGCAGCTCGGGCCCGTGCCCACGCCGCCCGTGCCGATGCCTGGACAGAACACGAACTGAGGAGCGGCCATTGGAAATTTCAAGATTGGAATTTCCAATTTCCCGGCGGCCGGCGTGCGGCGGACGCGCGGCTCGCGCCGTCCTGTTCGTCGCGGTGAGCGCGTTGGCCGTGCCCGCGTGCCACTACGTCGATGGGCACGGCAGTGCGCGCGAACACAGGATCGCGGCGGTACGCTCGTCACCGGACGATGGAAGGGTCGCGGGTCGGAAGTCGTAAGTCAGGAGGATCGGGCGCGCGCTTCGCGTGCGCCGCCTGGCGGGGAAGCGAGGCGATCCGCGTAGTGCTCTGCGGAGGCCCAAGGCGGGATGCCGTCGGCCGGGAGTTCATCTCAGGCAATGTTCGAGGAGTGTCGATGAAGCGAATCGGAATGCTGGCGCTCGCCGTGGCGCTGACGTGGGGAGCGGCGGCGACCGCGCAACAGACCGCGACGAGTGCTGGCTGGACGTCGTTGTTCGATGGCAAGACCCTGTCAGGGTGGCGTGCCTTCAAGAGCGAACAGCCCCCTGCCGGATGGACGGTGAAGGACGGCGTGCTCGCCCGGACCGGCGCCGGCGGCGACCTGATGACGGTGAAGGCGTACGGCAGCTTCGAGCTCGAACTCGACTACCGCATCGCCCCGGGCGGCAACAGCGGGATCATGTACCGCGTGACCACCGAAGGGCAGGCCCCGTACTGGAGCGGCCCCGAGTATCAGATCCTCGACAACGAGCGACACGCCGACGCCAAGAACGGCCCAGACCGGCTGTCGGGCGCCAACTACGACCTGATTGCGCCGAGCGCTGCCGTCAGCAAGCCGGCCGGTGAGTGGAACACCGCGCGCATCGTCGTCCACGGCAACCATGTCGAGCACTGGCTGAACGGCACCAAGGTCGTCGAGTACGAGCTCGGAAGCGCCGCCTGGACGAAGATGGTGGCCGAGAGCAAGTTCAAGGCGTGGCCGATCTACGGCAAGGCGGATCGTGGGCACATCGTGCTGCAGGACCACGGCGACCTCGTGGAGTTCCGCAACATCCGCGTGAAGGAGCTCCAGTAGATGTCGTCGAACACGCGCATCAAGCTGTCCGTGCTGATGTTCCTCCAGTACTTCATCTGGGGAACGTGGTACGTGACCATGGGGCCGTACCTGAACGAGATCCTGACGTTCAACGGCTCGCAGATCGGCCTTGCCTACGGCGCCACGGCGCTCGCGGCCATCGTCTCGCCGTTCTTCGTCGGCATGGTGGCCGATCGCTTCTTCGCCACCGAGAAGATCATGGCGGTGCTGCACCTGACCGGCGCCGTGCTGCTGTTCTACGTCTCGACGCTCGACGACTTCAGCAGCTTCTACCCCATGCTGCTGATCTACACGCTCTGCTACATGCCGACGCTGGCGCTGGCCAACTCGCTGTCGTTCCGCCAGATGACCGACCCCGGCAAGGAGTTCCCGGGCGTGCGCGTGCTCGGCACCATCGGCTGGATCGTCGCCGGCTACACCATCACGCTGCTCGGTTTCGGCAAGAGCGCCGGCATGTTCCAGACGGCCGCCGTTTCGTCGCTGGCCCTCGGGCTCTACAGCTTCGCGCTGCCCCACACGCCCCCCGTGCGCACCGGCGGCGCGGTGACGATGCGCGACATCCTGGGCCTCGATGCCCTCGCGCTGATGAAGGAGCGATCGTTTGCCATCTTCGTGCTCGGCTCGTTCCTGATCTGCATCCCGCTGCAGTTCTACTACGGGCTCGCCGGGACGTTCCTCAGCGAGATCGGCGTGGCCAACGTCGAGTCCATCATGCCCTTCGGGCAGTGGTCCGAGCTTGGCTTCATGTTGCTGATGCCGGTGCTGTTCGCGCGGCTCGGCGTCAAGTGGATGCTGATCGTCGGCATGATTGCCTGGGCCATCCGCTACCTGCTGTTCGCGTTCGGGGATGCCGGGCCCGGCTTCTGGATGCTGATCGTCGGCATCCTGCTGCACGGGATCTGCTACGACTTCTTCTTCGTCACGGGCCAGATCTACGTGGACAAGAAGGCGCCGGCCCACCTGCGCAGTGCCGCCCAGGGCTTCATCGCCTTCGTCACGCTCGGCCTCGGCATGTTCATCGGCTCGCTCGTGTTCGGCCCGGTGCTCGACGCCAACGTCGTTGCCGGCGTGCCGCCGCACGACTGGAAGAGCGTGTGGATGGTGCCGGCCGCCTTTGCCGTTGTCGTCCTCGTGTTGTTTGCCGTGCTCTTCAACGACAAGGACTCGCGCAGCGAGCACGCCTAGGCACACGGTGCGCACCGTCCACGTCACCCGCTACGTCACGCCGCTGCGCGAGGGGGGCTCCCTGCCCGCCATCGTCGAGGCCGACGACGACGGGTTGTACGTCCTGAAGTTCCGGGGCGCGGGGCAGGGGCCCCGCGCACTCGTCGCCGAACTGGTGGCGGGCGAGTTGGCCCGGGTCCTCGGCTTGCCGGTCCCCGAACTCGTGTTCGTCGAGCTCGACGCCGAGCTCGCGCGTACCGAGCCGGACCCCGAGATTCAGGAGTTGATCCGGGCCAGCGCGGGCCTGAACCTCGCGCTCGACTACCTGCCCGGCGCGGTGGCCTTCGATCCGGTGGCAGGACGGCCCGAACCGGAGCTGGCATCGGAGGTCGTGTGGTTCGACGCGTTCACGAGCAACGTGGACCGGACCGCGCGCAACACCAACCTCCTTGTGTGGCATCGCCGCCTCTGGCTGATCGATCACGGCGCGTGCCTGTACTTTCACCATGGCACGCCCTGGGCCGCGTTTGCCGAGCGCGCCGACGAGCGGTTTCCTCTCATCCGTGACCACGTATTGCTGATCGGTGCGAGCGACATCTCCGCCGCGGACGCCCGCCTGGCGCCGCGGCTCACCGCGGAGACGATCGACGCGGTGACCGCGCTCATCCCGGATCGCTGGCTCGCTGACGATGGCGATGCGGACGCGCAGCGGGCGGCCTACGCCGCCTACCTGACGCGACGCGCGCAGGGACCGCGATCGTTCGTGGAGGAGGCGACGCATGCGCGACTGTCACGCGTATGACTACGCCGTGATCCGCATCGTTCCGCAGGTGGACCGCGAGGAGTTCTTCAACGTCGGCGTAATCCTGTCGTGCCCGGCGCGACAGTTCCTCGGCTCGCGCATCGAGCTCGACGACGGCTGCCTGAAGGCCTTCGCGGCCGGAGTGGACGCAGACGTCGTGCGGGCGCACCTGGCCGCGTTGCAGGCCGTCTGCCTTGGCGGGCCCGACGCGGGACCCATCGGCGCGCTGCCGGCGCGGCAGCGGTTCCACTGGCTCGTGGCGCCGAGGAGCACCATCATCCAGACGTCCGCGCCGCACACGGGCCTGTGCCGCGACCCCGAGGACGCGCTCGAGAAGCTGCTGCGCCAGTACGTACTCCGGCGATAGCCGCCCCTCCGCGACTCCGTTCCCTCTGGTCAGGCAGGCTCCTCGGGAGCCCGCCGCAGGTCCGCTGCATCGGGTCGCGCCGTTTCCCCCAGCCTGCCGCAATCGCCCACGCCGACGGCGGTCTCCCCCCGGACCGTTGTGGCGCCACTATGTCCGTGTGCGCGTTTGCAGGCTCTGCCCACGTGTTGCAGAATCCGGTTGAGACCCGCAGTTTGGCGGGGCGCAGACCGTGCCCATCTACCTGGACTACCACGCGACCACACCGGTCGACCCGCGCGTGTTCACCGCCATGACGCCGTACTTCATGGAGGTGTTCGGCAACCCCGCGAGCAGCAGCCACCGCTTCGGCCTGCTCGCGCGGTCCGCCGTCGAGCAGGCGCGCGACCGCGTCGCACGCGCCATCAACGCGGCGACGGCCCGGGAGATCGTCTTCACGTCGGGGTCCACGGAGTCCAACAACCTGGCCATCAAGGGCGTCGTCCGCACCTGCGGCACCCGCGGCCGGCATGTCGTGACTGCCGCCACCGAGCACAAATGCGTGCTCAACGCCTGCAAGGCGCTGCGTGACGACGGCTATGACGTGACGATTCTTCCTGTCGGCGCCGACGGTTCGATCGACGTGGCCTCCATCGAGGCTGCACTCAGGCCGGACACGGTCCTGGTGTCGCTCATGCATGCCAACAACGAGATCGGCGTGGTGCACGACATCGCGGCGATCGGCGCGTTGTGCCGTGCACGCGGCGTGCTCCTCCATACCGACGCCACGCAGTCGTTCGGCAAGCTGCACGTGGACGTGCAGGCGCTGCAGGTGGATCTGCTGTCGATGAGCGCGCACAAGATGTACGGCCCCAAGGGGATCGGTGCGCTCTACGTCCGCACGCCGTGTCGGCTGGTGCCGCAGTTGGATGGAGGCGGCCATGAAGGGGGACTGCGCAGCGGCACCCTGAACGTGCCGGGCATCGTCGGACTCGCCGAGGCGGTGACGATTGCCTGCGCCGACCTCGACGTCGATCGGGCCTCGCAGGAACGGCTGCGCAATCGACTGTGGCAGGCGCTGCGCGATGCCTTCCCCGGCCTCCTGCTGAACGGCCCCGATCCGATCGCCTCGCCGGGACGCCGGCTGTCCAACAACCTGAACGTGAGCCTGCCCGCCGCCGAGGGCGACGCGCTGCTGGGCTCGCTCGGCGACGAGGTGGCCGTATCGACCAGTTCCGCCTGCACGAGCGCGTCGGGCGAGTCGTCGCACGTGCTGGCCGCCATCGGTCGTCCGGACGGAATGGTGAACCTGCGCATCAGCGTCGGCCGTCCCACGACCGACGTCGAAGTGGACACGGTCGTTGACCGCATCGGGCGCGCAGCGGTCGCTCGAGCGTAGAATCTTGTCATGTCCCTCTCTCGTCGTGCCCTACTCGGCGCTGCCGGCACTGCTGCGGCGGCAGCGGCGCTCAACGCGCTGCCCGCTACTGCCACGCAGGCCGCACCCTCCGGCACCAATCCCGCCGCGTCCGGCCATGGCCCCGGGCGCATCAAGCTCGGGGTATCGTCGTACTCGTACTGGCATTTCCGGCCGAGGACCCCGTACCCGATCGAGAAGGTGATCGACCATGCAGCATCGGTCGGCGTGGAGGGCGTGGACATCCTGCACCGGCAGATGACCGGCGAGGACAACGCATACCTGCAGCGGCTGAAGAAGCACGCCTTCGTCAACGGCATCGACCTGATCGCCCTGTCGATCCACCAGGGCTTCGTCTATCCGGATCCGGCGGAGCGGCAGAAGCACATCGATCACACGATCAAGTGCATGCAGCTGGCGCACTCGATGGGCATCCCGTGCCTGCGCCTCAACACAGGTCGCTGGAACACGACGCAGTCGTTCGACGACCTGATGGCCAACCGGGGGATCGAACCGGTGCTGCCGGGCTACACGGAGGACCAGGGGTTCGAGTGGTGCATCGCGTCCATCGAGAAGCTGCTGCCCGAAGCGGAGAAGCTCGGCGTGCTGCTCGCGCTCGAGAACCACTGGGGCCTGGCGCGTACGGCCGAGGGGCTGATGCGCATCGTCGATGCGGTGAACTCGCCGTGGCTCGGCGTTCTCGCCGACACCGGCAACTTCCTCGACGATCAGTACGCGCAGTTCGAGCGTATCGTGCCCAAGACGGTCTTCGTGCAGGCCAAGACCTACGAGGGCGGGGGCGAATGGTATTCGCTCGACATCGACTACGCACGCATCGCGAAGATCCTCGCGGCGCAGCAATACCGTGGGTACGTCTCGCTGGAGTTCGAAGGAAAGGCGCCCGCGGAGCAGGCGGTGCCGAAGGCGATCGCGCAACTGCGCGCCGCGTTCAAGGTGTAGAGAGGCCCGCAGCCTGCAGCCTGCCGAACGGGGGAGGCTGCAGGCTAGCCGCGATCCTCAGTGACTCGCGAACACGCTGGTCCTGCCGTCCTCGGTGAACGCAAGCGTGTTGTAGCGCTGGGGGTTCGGGCCTTCCATGCCCGGAGAGCCGATGGGCATGCCGGGCACGCCGATGCCCTTGACCTTCGGCTTCTCGGCGAGCAGCTTCTTCACGTCGGCCGCGGGCACGTGGCCCTCGACGACGTACGGTCCCACGAGGGCGGTGTGGCACGAGGTGACCTGCTGCGGCACCTTGTTCTGCTGGCGGATGGCCGTCAGGTCGTCGCGATGCTGCGTCGCCACGGTGAAGCCGTTGGCCTGCAGGTGTTCGACCCACTTGGTGCAGCAGCCGCACGTCGGCGTCTTGTAGACGACGATTGTCGGCTTCTCGGCCTGCGCCTGCGCCGCCACGCCCACTCCGGCGGCGACGATGAGGGCCACGACCGCACTGCTGAAACGCTGAACGAACGTCGGGTTCACGAAGGCATTCCTCCCGGTCCACCTTACCATCGTCTCGATGAGGGACGGCCTTCGTCGTTCGGCCGCCGGCCGTCGGGAGCCGTCGCCGCTCACCGGTTCGTGGCCGTCGACCCTTACACCGGTTCGTAGCCGTCGCCCCCGGGGCGCCGGGAAGCGCGGGCCGGGCGGGGCCCGGCGCCTACGTACCCGTGGGCCCGGCGGCGGCGCAACGGGCGGCTCAGCGGGGCCGCGCCTCGGTCATCTCGGCGGCCC
>JAEZCY010000198.1 GCA_023429845.1 Acidobacteriota bacterium | reverse complement strand
CAGCCGTACTGCTGCTCGTCGCGGTTGCCGCCGCAGTCGCGCTGCGGCCCGCGCCGCCCCTTGCACTCGCGACTGTGACCGGCCAGCCACGGCTGTGGCGCGGCGCCTACCACGTCCACACGACGCAGTCGGACGGCAGCGGTTCGCCCGACGCCGTCGCGCGCGCGGCAGCCGACGCGGGGCTCGAGTTCGTGATCCTCACCGACCACGGCGACGCGACGCGTCCCCCCGCTCCCCCGCGCTACGCTCACGGCGTGCTGCTCATCGACGCCGTCGAGATCAGCACCGACGACGGGCACTACGTGGCGCTGGGGCTGCCGGCATCGCCCTATCCGCTGGCCGGTGAAGGACGCGCCGTTGCCGACGATGTGGCGAGACTCGGCGGCATCGGCATCGTTGCGCACCCCGATTCGCCGCGTGCGTCGCTCGCCTGGCATGACCCGTCAGTGCCTGCTGACGGATACGAGTGGGTGAACGCCGACACGATCTGGCGCAATGCTCGTGCCGCCGATCTTGCCGCACGGCTCCTCACCTATCCGCTGGCGCGGGCCGCTTCCCTTGCGTCACTCACGTCCTGGCCCGGACGACTCTTCGAGGAGCGCGACACGCCCGAGCACGGCGCGGCGCTGGCGCTCGCCGCGGTGGACGCGCACGCGCGCATCGGCTGGCGGCGCGCCGACGATCCGATCGAGGGCGGCGCGACGCTGGCGCGCTTTCCGTCCTACCGCGCGATGTTCGGCACGTTCGGCTTGCTGGTGCCATGGGTCGGCGCCGAACCGGTTGGTGTCGCGGCGGCCGATGCCGAGGCCGTGCTGGGCCTGCTGCGCCGGAACCATGTCTACAGCGGCGTCTTCAGCATGGCCGACCGCCCCTGGCTCGCCCTTGGGGTCGCCGGACATGAGGGAACGGCGGCCGTAGGCGCCGCCACGCTGTCGGTGCGCAGCAACGCACCCGCAGGCAGTCTCATCCGCGTGCGGCGAAACGGTCTCGCATGGCAGGAGGTCGCCGCCGCGGACGAGGACTTCGCCATCGCGGCCGACGCCCCTGCGGCGGTCTACCGGGCCGAGCTCTGGTTGCCGCGCCGACGAGGATGGCCCGACCTGCCGGTGGCCATCAGCCCGGCGCTCGCGCACAACGTGCACCCGCGGTCCGGTCTGCCTCAGGCCGCCGCGGCGACGACCGAACCCCTGGCAGTCACCGCGTGGCACGTCGAGCACGACGCACGCTCCACGGCCACCATGCACCCCGCAGCGGCGGGAACCCTCGCCCGGGCGACGCTGGCGCTGGCACCCGGCGCGCGCGTGAGTCAGTTCGCGGCGCTCGTCGCCGACCTCGGCCCACGCCCGGTCGGGGCAACAGGCATCCGCCTCGTGCTGGACGCCGACGCGCCAACCCGGCTGTCCGTCCAGTGGCGCCAACCAACGCCGGGCGACGGCCTGCGATGGCGCCACTCGACATACGTCGATGCCGGCAATCACGTCGCCTCGCTGGCGCTGGACGACTTCCGCGCGATCGCGCCGGCCACCGGGGCTCTGCCGGTTGAGCGCGTGGGCGCTTTGCTGCTCGTCGTGGATACGGTGAATGCGCGCCCGGGCGATCGCCGGACGGTGACGGTCCACGAGGCCGGCTGGACGCTTCATCGATAGAATGCGGAGAGCGTCATGGAAAAGATCATCGTCCACTCGCATTTCCACACCGGTCATCGACAGCTGGGGTATCCCGGCAAGTGCAAGTGGGTGCACGGGCACACCTGGCGCGGCACCGTGACGGTGTCGTGCGAGACGTTTCCGCGGGACGAGCTCGACATGGCGCTCGATTTCGGCGACCTGAAGAAGGTGATGCGCTTCCTCGACCACAAGATGCTCGTCACCGAGCAGGATGCGACCTTCCAGGACCCGGACCTGTTCGAGCCCGAGGGCGTCGTCGTGCTGAAGGGCAAGGGTCCGAGCGTCGAGAACGTCGCCCTCTACATCTGGGACAACGTCGTCGCGCACATTCGCGACAAGTTCCCCGGGCACGCCGTGACCTATGCGGTCGAAGTACTCGTGCAGGAGACCGAGAACAACATCTTCGTCGTGGAGAAGACGGTCACGATCTGACCGCCGGAGCGCTACGTACGTCTCTCGACTGCCACGGACGCCTCCAGCCGCTCACGCCCATCCCTGGCCATCGCACCACCCGTACGTCGCCGTCGCAACCGCCCGTACGTAGCCGTCGCGCCTTGCGCGACGGACTACCCCGTCCAGGCCGGCAGGCGGTGCTTCTGCACCTTGCCGAGCGCCGTGCGAGGCAGCGCGTCCACGCGTACGAAGCCGCGGGGGATCTTGAACGAGGCGATCTGCGCCTGCAGCGTGTCGCGCACGGCCTCGGTGTCCAACGTCTCGTCGGCAACGAGATACGCAACCGGCACTTCGCCGCGCACCGCGTCGGGCATGCCGACGACCGCCGCTTCCCTGACGCCCGGCAGCATCGTCAACACGTCCTCGATCTCCCGGGGGTAGATGTTGAAGCCGCCGGAGATGATCAGGTCGCTTCGACGTCCCTCGAGCGTGATGTACCCGTCGGCAGACCGCGATCCGATGTCACCGGTGCGGAACCAGCCGTCCACGAATGCGGCTGCCGTCGCCTCCGGCCGGTTCCAGTAGCCGGCGCAGACGTTCGGCCCTCGCACCCACAACTCGCCCGTTGCGCCAGCGGCAACCGGTTCACCCGCATCGTCGAGCACGCGCACGCTGGTCATCGGCAGCGGCAGGCCGACGGTGCCGGCACGACGCTCGCCGACGAGCGGGTTGCTGACGTTCATCAGCGTTTCGGTCATGCCATAGCGTTCGAGGATGACGTGCCCGAACCGTTCGGCGAACGCCTCGAGCACGTGCGAGGGTAGCGGGGCCGACCCCGAGACGAACAGCCGCATCCTGGCTCCAATCGCGCGGGCCGTGTCGTGCGGCGTGTCGAGGAGACGCACGTACATGGTCGGCACGCCGAAGAACAGCGTGGGACGGTACGCCTCGAAGATGCCGGCGGCCGTCTCGTGCTCGAAGCGCTCGAGCAGGCGCATGTGGCAGCCGCTGGCCAGCCAGCACTGCACGCCGTTGCCGAGGCCGTGGACGTGGAACAGCGGCAGCGCGGCCAGGTAGCGGTCCGAGTCGGTGATGGCCCATCCAGCAAGCAGCGCGAGGGCGTTGGCCGCGAAGTTCGCGTGCGTGAGCACGGCGCCCTTGGCCACGCCCGTGGTGCCGGACGTGTACACGAGCGCCACCGGCGTGGCTGCCTCGGCGCGCGGCCAGGCGCGCTCTGCGGGCGCGGCTGCAGCGTCGCGCTCGAGGTCGTCCACATCCCAGACCGGCAGGAGTTCGGCGAACTCCGCCGCGCGATCATCGGTGGTGACGACGGCCGTCGGCGCAGCATCGGCGACGATGTGCGCGATCTCGCGACCGCGATAGAGGACGTTGACGGGGACGACGATCGCGGCGAGCTTCACCGCGGCGATCCAGAGGTCGATGACGGCGAGTCGGTTGGAGAGGCAGAACGCGATGCGGTCGCCGGCCGCGACGCCGCGCGCCGCGAGCACGTGGGCGAGCCGGTTCGAGCGGGCCTCCACGTCGCCGAAGGTCAGGGCACAGGGGCCACCGGGGCCGACGACGTCGAGCGCGGGCCGTTCGGGACGTCCGCGCAGCGACAGATCATAGAGATCGAGGAGCGACATGCGCGGCAACGATACCCTGCGCTGCGCGTGTTTGACAGGACCCGCTGCCGCTGCGCCCCCCCCGACGTCGCCGGCCCGCGTCCTACTCGCGCACGCGGTGCATGGTGCCGACGTCCGGCTGTGTGCCGGTCAGCCAGCCCTTCACGACTTCGAACAAGACCACCGGCTGCGGCTTGTTCACTTCGAGGAACACCGCCGCATGCACGTTGACGCCAATCAGTACCATGCGCGGGTCGTCCGGCGTGCCGTGGCGCGGATCCCCTTCGTCCGGGAACCACATCTTCCAGTCGCTTGCGTAGAGCTCATGGATCTTCGCGCGATCGCGACTGACCGTGGCCAGGCCCGACACCGACACCCACTCGCGCGTGCGGTCCTTGTAGTACGAGAGGTTCACGTGGGGATCCGCGGCGATGTCGCGCAGCTTCTGCGTTCCGTCACAGCTGACGAACCACAGGTCGGCGCCCTCGGCGCGCTTCTGCGTTGCCATGGCGCGCGACTGCAGGTGACCGTCGGCGCGACGGCTCGTCATCATGGCGATTTCGATGTCGTCGATTTGGGCGTACAGCTTGTCCAGCTCGTGCGTCATGACGTTCCTCCAACCCGGCTGCTGCCTCGCGACGCCCGTGCGTTTGAACGACGGTGAAAGCGATGCGGGCAATTGTCACCGCGGGAACACGATGTTCCGCGGACCCCGACATGTCGGCCCTCCGGCGTTGTGTACGCGCACGCCGCGGGTGACACTGAAGGCAATGCTGCTCTCCCGATATTGGCACGACCCCGCGTGGGTGCTGGCGGCCGATGAGACGGCGCCGCCCGAACTGGAGTCGCTCGAACGTGTCACGCGGCTGCCTGCGACGCTCGACGACACGTTCGCCTTCTTCGCCGACGCCGCGAACCTGGAGCGCCTCACGCCGCCCTGGCTGAAGTTCCGCATCCTCACGTCGTTGCCGATGGAGATGCGGACTGGTGCCGAGATCGCCTATCGGATCACCGTCCATGGCGTGCCCCTGCCGTGGCGGTCGCGCATAGACGCGTGGGAGCCCGGCGTCCGCTTCGTCGATCGCCAGATCGTCGGACCCTACCGATGGTGGCATCACGAGCATCGGTTCTTCCCGGTGCCCGATGGGACGCTGGTCGTGGACCGCGTCACCTACCGGGCACGGGCGCGCTGGGCGAGCGCGGCGTTCGTCCGGCGCGACCTAGCCCGCATCTTCGACTACCGACGCGACACCATGCTTCGCCTCTTCGCGTCGCCGGTTACTTGATCTTCAGTCCCGAGACGAGCATCTTCACGCGCTCGGCCAGACCCGGGTCCTTGCCGCCCAGGGCGGTCATCTCGTCGAAGTGCGCCTGCATCTTCTGCACGCGCGCCTGGTCGTCGGGGCCGCACGGACAGCCCTTCTTGAACTGCCCGAAGTACGACCACGCCGCACCCCACCGGGGCATCCACCACTTGGGGGCGAGTTCGGCCGCGCGTTCGAGATGCGTGATGGAGGTGGCGTAGTCCTTCTTGTCCTTCAGGGCGAGGCCCAGCACGGCATAGCCCATCGGGTTCGCGTACTCGGGTGTCGCGACGGCCTTCTGGAGCGTCTCCACGGCGCGATCCACCTGCTTGGCCTCGTAGAGGGAGGCGCCGAGGTCGGTCAATACGGCTGGGTTTGACGCATCGAGAGCGGCCGCCTTCTCCATACTGGCCAGGGCGTTCGGGATGTCCTTCCTGTGCTCGCGCAGGATGCGTCCGAGACCGTGATGCGCGTCGGCCCGGCCAGCGTCCGCCACGGTGGCGCGGGTGTAGGCCGCGATTGCCTCGTCGTACTGTTTGTCGTGCTCGAGCACCCGACCGTGCAGGTAGTGCGCGAGGGCGGCATCGGGCAGGGCCGCGGCCGCCTTGCTCGCCGGGTCGCGGGCCTGTTCGAAGTCGTTGGTGCGCACAAGGACGTCAGCGAGCCCGAGCTGCGCCTCGTGCTGCTGCGGGTCGATCGCGAGCACGCTGCGGTACTGCTGCGCGGCGGCATCGAGACGCCCCTGCCGGTGCTGCACCTGTCCGAGTGCCAGCACGAGCGCCTTGTCGTGTGGTGCGGCGGCCGCCGCGGCGTACAGGTCTTCGAGCGCTTTCGCGTCGTCGTGCTGCGCGAGGTAAGCCTTGCCGCGCAGCGCGTAGAGGTCGCGCCGGCTGGCGTCGGCGGCCAGCGCCTGCGACGCGGCGGCAATCGTGCCCTCGTGGTCGCCCTTCGCGCTCAGCAGTTCGGCGAGCCGCGCGCTCGTGGCAGGCAGCCGCGGATCGAGCTCGAGTGCGCGACGCAGCGGCGCTTCCGCGTCGGCGCCCCGGTTGGCGGCCATCAGTGCTTCCCCGAGGGAGGCGTGCGCCACCGCGCTGTCCGGCGCGGCCTTCGTCGCGGCCTCGCAGGCGGCAATCGCGTCCGGGCTCTGCGTCTTCACGAGCGACTCGGCGCGAATGACGTGCGCCGACGTCAGGGCCGGGTCGATGGCCAGGGCCGCGCCCGCGTGCTCGGCCGCGTCGCCGTGCCGCTGCGCGCGAAGGTGGCCGGTGGCCAGGGCGAGGTGCGCGCGGGCCTTCTCCGCGCCGCCAAGCGCCGCCAGCGCCAGCTGGTAGTTCACCATCGTGCAGTCCCAGTCCTTCTGCTTCTCGCAGACGCCCGCGAGCTTGAACGCGGCCTGCGATTGCGTCGGGTCGAGGCCGATCACGGCCTGCAGATAGGCCTGCGCGTGCGGCAGGTCGTTGGCGGCGATGAACTTGTCGGCCTCCGCCATGAGGCGCGGGATGTCCTTCGGCTTGAGCTTCGAGAGCTCCTGCGCCCACAGCACCGCGACCGGACCCGGACTCGCCAGCAGGGCCACGGCAGCTACCGCGGCCCACGCGAACTTGCGCATGGTTCCCCCCTCACCTTCTTGAATCGAGTGAGCGCATCGTAACAGGATTCGGCCGGGCCCGAGACGAGGATGCGGCGGGGACACGATGGTCGGCCGGTACCGACAGCGGTAGACTGCTCGGCATGGTGGATGCCGAACTGCTCGAGATCCTCGTGTGCCCGGAGGACAAGACCGCGGTCACGCTGGCCAGTGCCGAGACCGTGGCGCTGCTCAACGCCCGGATTGCCGCGGGCGGCGTCAAGACGCGTGGCGGATCCGCGGTGACCGAGCCCGTGGTCGAAGGCCTGGTGCGCGCCGACGGGAAGTACCTCTACCCGGTGCGCGAGGACATCCCGGTGATGCTCATCGACGAAGCGATCCCGCTCGGATGAACCGGCGGCACTTCGTCCGCACGGCAGCGACGCTCGGCGCCTCTGCGGCGGTGCCCGTCGCGGCAGGCATGGCGCAACCGCCGGCCGCCCGGGGTGTCTCTGGCCTCGCAGCCGTATCCGAGCGCCAGGCCTGGGTCATGCAGGTGATCCGCGTCTGCATGCCGGTCGTCCGCGCGCTGGCAGCCGGGCGTCTCCGCGCGGCGATGCCGATCGAGACGGTGCCGGGGGCAACGGGTCGGGCGTCGGTGACGCATCTCGAAGCGGTGGGCCGCACGCTGATGGGCATTGCGCCGTGGCTGGACGGCCAGGGCGGCGATGCCGACGAAGCGGCTGCACGCGACGAGTTCCTCGGACTGGTACGGGACGGCCTCGATCAGGCGACCCGCGGCGACGGCCCTGACCGCCTCAATTTCACCGACGGCGGGCAACCGCTCGTCGATGCCGCGTTTCTCGCACAGGCATTCCTGCGCGCGCCCGAGCTGTGGCGTTCACTGCCGTCCGAGGTGCAGGGACGCCTCGTCGAGGCGCTGGTCTCCACGCGCGTCATCCTTCCCGGCTTCAACAACTGGCTGCTCTTTGCCGCCATCGTCGAAGCGTTCCTCAAGGTGGCCGGCGAACCCACCTGGGACCGCATGCGCGTGGACTATGCGCTGCGGCAGCACGAGCAGTGGTACAAGGGGGACGGGATCTACGGCGACGGGCCGCAGTTCCACTTCGACTACTACAACGCCTTCGTCATCCAGCCGATGTTGGTGGACGTGCTTGCCGCCTGCGGCGACGAGCGGCCGGCCTGGCAGGCGATGCGTCAGCCTGTGCTCACGCGTGCCCGCAGGTACGCCGCCATCCAGGAGCGCCTGATCGCGCCGGACGGATCGTTCCCGCCGGTCGGTCGTTCGCTCGCCTATCGCTGCGGCGCCTTCCAGGGGCTGGCACAAGCCGCCTGGCGACGCGACCTGCCGGCGGACGTCACGCCTGGACAGGCACGGGCCGCCTTGTCGGCGGTGATCGCCCGCACGCTCGACGCGCCGGGCACCTTCGACGCCGGCGGTTGGCTCACCCTGGGCCTCTGTGGCCACCAGCCGGGCATCGCCGAGACCTACATCTCGACCGGCAGTCTGTATCTGTGCAGCGCGGCGTTCCTGCCGCTGGGGCTTCCGCCCGGCGATCCGTTCTGGAGCGATCCGCCGCGCGAGTGGACGTCGAAGCGCGCCTGGAGTGGCGAGCCCATCCCGATCGACAAGGCGCTGTGAGCTCCACACCACACGTCAGGTAGGGACCGCTGTCCCAGCGGTCCGTCTGCCGCGCCGTCGGTCTGCCGCGCCGTCGGTCTGCCGCGCCGTCGGCCTGCTGCGCCATCCGCCTGCCGCGCCGTCCGTCTGCCCGCGCCGTCCGTCGGGCAAGGCCCGACGGCTACGTACACGATCAGCGCGCGGCGCCGAGACTCACGAGGTTTGCCACGATGCGGTAGGCGCCAGGCACACCGTCCGGCAACTGACGGAACCACGAGTACGCGCTGTACACGTAGTGCCCCTTGCCGATGCGAGCGTGCATCAGCCCGCCCCGCTGCTCCGTGTCCCACGGGTCGTGACTCTCGAGCAGCGGCGTGTACCTCGAGTCCCACGTGCGGAAGCCGTACGCATTGCGTTCCTGTCGCCAGTCCTCGAAATCGGCCTTGGTGATCCGGTTCGGCGTGGTGAACACGGGGTGCGCCGGCTCGAGGATGGTCACCGGAGCCTCCTCGTCGGTGACGCGGGAGCCGATTTCGGCGGGGAACGGCGCGAGCTGCTTCTGCGTGTAGACCTCATGCTGCTCCTGCACGATCATCGTGCCGCCGTTGCGCACGTAGTCGAGGAGCCGCTGGTGGTTGGCGACGAAGTCCGGACGCACTTCGGAGGCACGGACGCCGACCATGATCGCGTCGAACACCGAGAGGTCGCCCGACGCCACCTGTTCTGCGGTCAGCAGCGTGACCGGCACGCCGAGTCGACGCAGACCGTCGGGGACGGCGTCGCCCGTGCCCATGATGTAGCCGACCGCCACCGGCGCCACCTGCACGTCCACCAGCCGCAGCGCGAAGCGCGCAGGCTCGTACATCCGGTGCGTCTGGATGTGCGGATAGGCGATCGTCCGCAGCTCCTGCCCGTACGTACGACCGCCGGCAGAAACCTGCGCCGCGAACACGTGGGTGCCAGCTTTCAGGTCAGCGGGCGGCGTGAGCGCGAACGCGGACGCTGCGCTCTGTCCCGCCTGCGCCACCGTGAAGGGCGCCGTCGCAGGCGAGGACGTCCACCCCTGCGGCAGCCGCAGCGCGATCTCGCCGGAGATCGACGCGGCCGACTGGCTTTCGACGCGCACGATGACCTGCCGCGGCTCGCGCGCCTTCGAGAGCGCCACCACGTCCATCCCCGGCGTCACGTGTACCGAGACGGCCGGCACGACGACGAGATTGCGACGCAGTTCGCCGCGCACCGGATCGATGAAGCGATGTTGCACCGGCACCGTTACCGCGATCGACTCCCCGGCGACCGTGAGCACCGCTCGCCCCGTGGCCACCGGAGGACCGAACGGCTGGTGCGCGGGCGCGCCGTCCGGCCAGTGGAAGACGTCGCCCGATGCCGGCCGCTCGAGCCAGTACGGCTGCGACACGCGCGCATCGTCGGCCGCCGTCACGGCAAAGGAGGCCTCCACCGTGGGTTGTTCGCGCAGGAAGCGGGCCATGAAACCGCGGCCGCCGAACTGCGGCGCCTCGGCGAGCGGGGCCTGCCTCCATCCGCCGGGCAGGGCGAGGGTGGGCGTCGCGATTGCGACGTCCACGCCCTCGGGCACGAAGCCGCGCACGCTGATGCTGATGGATCCACCAGGCGTGACGGTCTCGCCGGTGGCCAGCGCTTCGAGGTGCACCCCGGAGGCATGGAGCACGGCCGCCTCGTAGTCGGCGATCTCCCTGTCGAGCAGGAAAGCGGCCTCGGCCCTTGCGTCAACGGATGCCGACACGTCGGCGACGGCTCTCCGTGCGGCGCGCGCCGCGGTGAGCCCGCGTGCCAGCGTCGGCAGGAGGCGGTGCGGCTCGCGGAGATCCAGCTGCGCGAGCGCCTCGCGTGCGGCGGCATCCATCACCGTCAGCTCACCGCGAAGCGCCTCCGCAGGCAGGCCGGCAAGCGCCGCCAGGCCGAGGATGCTCGTGTCGATGCCGTCGAAGACCGTGCGCTCGCCCGCAACCGTGGGCACGCTGCTCTTCACCAGCCGCAGCCCCGTGGACTGCGTGCCATGCAACTGCGCACCGCCCATCTCCTGCGTCTTGTGCTGTGACCGCCCTTCGGCCGCGATCTGGAAGTAGGTGCGGCCCAGTGCGGGATCGAAGACGCCGGTCGGCAGCGTGAGGGTCGGCGGCTCTGCCTGGTTCGGGCCGAAGCGCATCCCTACGTACAGCTTCTTCACCTGCCAGGGCCGCAGGCCCTCCGTCAGCTGCTCGGGAAACCGCGTCGGGTCGGCCGCTGCGTCCACGGCCATCGGCGTGAGCGCTCCGGCCAGCTGATGGTTGCCGTGCCCGTCGGCCGGCGTGCCGCTGAAGCGCGACGCAACGACGAGCGGGCGGTACAGGCGCAACACGCGGACCATGTCGCCGAGCGGCACGTCGCGCCCGCCCCACTTGCGCTCGGTTTCAGGCATGTTGACCGTGTAGCCGAAGTCGTTCACACGCGTGAAGAACTGCTCGCCGCCGTCGAGGGCGCGCGCTTGCAGCAGTTCCTCCGTGCGGATGACGCCGAGGGCCTCGTAGAACTCCGGCCCGAGCACGTTCTGGCCACCTTCGCCGCGGTTCAGGGAGAGGTAGGCCACGCGGGCGTGGTCACCGCGCGCGAGGCGCGCAATCAGCGCGCTGTCCTCATCGTCGGGGTGTGCGCCGGTGTGGATCGCGCTGGCGGTGGTGGTGAGTCGCTGCAGCTTCTGCACGAGCCCGGCCGCGCCCTCGCTGTAAATCGGGCGGACCTGGGCCCGGGTCGAGACGAGCGATGCGGCAAGCACCACGCCGAAGAGAGCCAATCGCGTGCGCATGAGGTCGCATGATATCTCCGGCTCGGGTTTGGCCCTCGGACGTAGGCGTCGGCGTCACTGAGGAAGGCGGGAATGCGGAGATGCGGGAATGGCGAAGACGGTGCAGTCGAGCGGCGAAGGTTGCGAACGCCACGACCCCGACGCGCACGACCATCCCGGCCGGGCGAGGCCCGGCGGCTACATCTCGGCGAGGCCCGGCGGGCTACATCTCGACGGGTCTCGGGGCCGAGACGCGTGCCCGGAAGTCGCGAACCGCGCGCAGGACGATGTCCTGCTCGATCAGGAAGGCGTCGTGGCCGTGGGGCGACGAGAGCCAGAACAGCTCGCCATGCGGCAGGCCGTCGGCCAGGGCCCGCATCTCGTGCGGCGTGTACAGCACATCGGTGTCGATGCCGACGACGAGCGCCGGCTGACGCAACGACGCAAGGGCGGCGTCCACGCCGCCGCGCCCGCGGCCGACATCGTGTGAGTCGAGCACGTGCGTGAGCGCCACGTACGTCCGGGCGTCGAAGCGGCTCACGAGCTTGTCGCCGTGGCGCTGCAGCCACTGCGCCACGTGCGGCTGCGTGGCATCGTGCCGGCCGGCGGCAAACCGCACCTCGAACGAGGCCGCGCTGCGATAGCTGACCATGGCCATCATGCGCGCGGTGGCGAGGCCGTTCGCGGCGCGTCCATGCGGCCACTCGGGGTCGGCGAAGATCGCCTGGCGCTGGACCTCGCTCAGGGCAACCGCCCACGGCGCGTGCACCGCGGGCGCGGCGAGCACGGCGATCGCGTCCACCATGTCCGGATACAGCAACGCCCACTCGAGCGCCTGCATCCCGCCCATCGATCCGCCGATCACCAGGCGCAGCCGCCTGATGCCGAGTGCCTCGAGCAGCTCGCGCTGCACGTGGACGACGTCGCGCACCGTGACGGCCGGGGCGTCGGGGCGTGCGCCGAACGTGGCGTCCCACTCCGGCGTACCGGGCCCCGTGGTGCCGTAGCAACTCCCCAGCACGTTGCTGCAGACGATGAAATCGGTGCCGGGATCGAGCGCACCCTGCGGGCCGATGAGTGCCCCCCACCAGTCGCTCACGTCGGCCGACCCGGTGAGGGCGTGGCACACGAGCACCGCGTTGTCGCGCGACGGCGACAGTGCGCCCCACGTCTGATAGGCGACAGTCACACGCGGCAGCACCGCACCCGACTCGAGGGTGACGGGCGCCGGCAGCACGTGCTGCCGGCGTCCAGCGGTCACGGGAACGTTCACGTCAGACCAGTGCGGCCTCGCCGACCTGGGCGAACGCCTGGGCGAGGTCTCCCTTGATGTCGTCGATGTGCTCGATGCCCACCGAGATGCGGACCAGGTCCGGCGAGACACCGGCCGCCACCTGCTCGTCGTCGCTCAACTGCTGATGGGTCGTGGTGCTGGGGTGGATGACGAGCGTCTTGGCATCACCCATGTTCGCCAGGTGGCTGGCAAGCTTCAGCGAGTCGATGAACTTGCGTCCCGCCTCGCGTCCGCCACGGATGCCGAACGACAGGACTGCGCCGAAGCCGTTGGTCAGGTACTTCCTCGCAACCGCGTGGCTCGGATGGCTGTCGAGGCCCGGATAGCTCACCCAGGTCACCTGCTCGTGTTTCTCGAGCCAGCGCGCGAGCTCGAGCGCGTTGTCGCAGTGGCGCTGGACGCGCAACGACAGCGTCTCGAGTCCCTGCAGGAACAGGAACGAGTTGAAGGGGCTCAGTGCGGGCCCGAGGTCGCGCAGGCCCTCGACGCGCGCACGGATGATGAAGGCGATGTTGCCGAATGGCCCGTTGACGCCGAACGGCTCGGTGAACACGAGCCCGTGATAGCCGGGCGACGGCTCGGTGAAGAGCGGGAACTTGCCCGACCTGGCCCAGTCGAACTTGCCCGAATCGACGATCACGCCGCCGATCGACGTGCCATGCCCGCCGATCCACTTGGTGGCGGAGGCCACGACGATGTCGGCGCCGTGATCGATCGGCCGGCACACGTAGCCGGCGCAGCCGAAGGTGTTGTCGACGACGAGCGGGATGCCGTTGTCGTGCGCGAGCCTGGCAAGCCCCGCGAGATCGGGCACGTTGAACTTCGGGTTGCCGATCGACTCGACGTACAGGGCCTTCGTCTTGTCGTCGATGAGGCGCGCAAAGCCGTCCACGCCGTCGCCATCGACGAACTTGACGTCGATGCCGAGCCGGGGCAGCGCAACCTTGAACTGGTTGTACGTGCCGCCATAGAGGTAGCTGGTGGACACGATGTTGTCGCCGGCCTGCGCGATGGTGGCCAGGGTCAGGAACTGCGCCGCCTGGCCGCTGCCGGTGGCGAGGGCGGCGACGCCGCCTTCGAGCGCCGCGACGCGCTGCTCGAACACGTCGGTCGTCGGGTTCATGATCCGAGTGTAGATGTTCCCGAACTCCTGCAGGGCGAACAGCCGCGCGCCGTGATCGGAGTCGTTGAACGTGTACGACGTGGTCTGATAGATGGGCACGGCTCGCGCGTTCGTGCCCGGCGCGGGTTGCTGTCCGGCGTGCACCTGCAACGTCTCGAAACGGTACTGGCTCATGGCAAGTCGATCCTCGGCGCGCTCGTTCGCGCGGTGTGGCCGTCCGGCAGGGCGGGGCGCCCGAGCCGGCGCAGCCGTGTCGGGGCGGAGAGAAGCGGAAGGCCGTGGCCTACCGGGGCGACACTCCAGCCCGCACCTGTGCCCGGCGGCAACAGCAGCGGATGGGCTGGATGTCGAATGGCATCATCCCAGTATCCGAACTGGCAGCGACCCAGAGCAACTCCACCCCGCGTCATAGCCCGGTCCGCCGCGCAGACACCCCTTTTCCAGAACGCTCCCCGGAGGGCAGACGCACGCCAATCGGTACCCGCCGCCGCCACGATTGGATGATCGCGGTTGCGTCCACTCCCGACACGACACGGCTCCGCAGCGCCGATGCCGACTGGCGCGCGTCGCGGAGCGTCTGCACGAGGAATGGGCGCAAGAATATCGACGTGAATGGACAGATGAGCGAAACACCTGCCGCATTCGCGGCGTAAAGTAGTGTGGTCAGCGCGCGCAACCTCCCCGTTGGCGCTCTGACGCGCGGGCCGCGGGTGCACGCCGAAGACGAGGCAACCGAGCGGAGCGAGGAGACGGTATTTTCCTCAGGGGTTGGGGTTAACCGACAGCACTCTTCGCGCCATCGATGTCCTCTATTCGGGTGCTCCCGCGGTAGGCGCTTTGTACCACACCCGCAGCGGCAAGTCACACACCAAAGTCGGGATGGACAGCAAGGGCCCACCCCGCTCGAGGCACGGGCGGCCCCGGCGCGCTCAATCGGCGCGGCCTCACGCGGGACGTCCATGCCGGGCCGATTGTGGTGTACGGTTGGGGGCCGAGTTCTCCGTTTCCGACTCCGATTGCCTGATACCACATGTCCCCAACACTCCTCGTCCTCGCTGCCGGCATGGGCAGCCGCTACGGCGGCCTCAAACAACTCGATCCGATGGGTCCTGACGGCGAGACCGTGATGGACTACGCGATCTTCGACGCCCTGCGCGCCGGCTTCGGCCGCGTGGTGTTCGTGATCCGTCGCGATTTCGAAGAGCCGTTCAAGCAGCAGGTGCTGTCGCGCTACGACGGCCGCATCGACGCGAGCTACTGCTTCCAGGACATGGACGACCTCCCGGCCGGGTTCCGTCGGCCCGAGGAGCGCACCAAGCCCTGGGGAACGACGCACGCCATCCTTGCCGCCCGCGACGTCATCGCCGAACCGTTTGCCGCGATCAACGCCGACGACTTCTACGGCCAGCACTCGTACCAGGTCCTGCACGACTTCCTCGCCGATCCGGCGCGCCAGCAGAATCCGCACACGTACGCAATGGTCGGGTTCACGCTGCGCTACACGCTCTCCCCGCACGGCACCGTCGCCCGCGGCGTGTGCGTGACCGATGCGCAGGGGCACCTGCAGTCGATTCGCGAGCTGACCAAGATCGCGCCGGTCGGCGATCACGTGGAGAACCAGGCGAGCGACCCACCCGAGCGGTTCACCGGCGAGGAGCCCGTGTCGATGAACATGTGGGGGTTCACGCCTGCCCTGTTCCCCCAGATCGCGCGAGTCTTCGAGGAGTTCCTCGCGCGTGACGGCGCCGACCTGAAGTCGGAGTCGTACATCCCGGCCACGGTCGACGTGCTGATCAACCGCGGCGAGTGCGTGGTGGAGGTGCTGCCCACGACCAGCCGGTGGTTCGGTGTGACCTACCGCGACGACAAGCCCAACGTGATGAAGGCGATGGCAGATCTTGCCGCGAGCGGGGCCTACCCCGCGCCGCTGTTCGGCTGAGGGATGTCACTCGGCATCCCGGTCCGCGACCTGCGCGCCGTCGGCGCGCGGTTCGTGGTGCACGGCACCCTGCGCCACGCCGTCGCGCACGGCAGCGGCCACATCAACGAGACGTACGCGGCCACCTACGACCAGGCGGGCCGCGACGTCCGCTACATCCATCAGCGGATCAACGGCGACGTCTTCCGGCAGCCCGAACGGCTGATGGACAACGTCGCGCGCGTGCTCGCCCACGCGGCGGTCCGGCTCGACGGGCTGCCCGACGCCTCGAGACGGACGCTGACGCTCGTCCCCGCACGCGACGGGCGCCCGTTCATCGTGGACGAGGCCGGCGCGGTATGGCGCACGTACCTGTTCATCGAACGCGCCACGACCTTCGACATCGTCGAATCCACGGGCCAGGCCGAGGCCGCGGCGCGGGCGTTCGGGCAATTCCAGGCGGTGCTCGCCGACCTGCCCGGCACCCGCCTGCACGACACCATCCCCGATTTCCACAACACGCGGCGCCGCTACGACTCGTGTGTGGCGGCGGTGGAGGCCGACCCGTGCAACCGTGCCGCACGCGCCCGCGCCGAGATCGCGCTTGCCCTGGCCCGCGAAGGCGACGTGGACCGACTGCTGGCGGCCGCGGCAGCGGGCACGCTGCGGGAACGCGTCACGCACAACGACACGAAGCTGAACAACGTGATGATCGACGAGGTCACGGGGGAAGCCTTGTGCGTTGTCGACCTCGACACCACGATGCCCGGCCTGGTGGCCTACGACTTCGGCGACATGGTACGGACGGCGACCAATGCGGCCGCCGAGGACGACCCCGATCCGACGCGCGTGCGGTCGCGGCCCGAGATGTTCGAGGCGATCGCCCGCGGCTATCTCTCCACGGCAGGCGCGTTTCTCACGCCGGCCGAGATCGAGACGCTCGCATTCGGGGGGCGGCTCATCGCCCTCGAACAAGCGATCCGCTTCCTCGCCGACTACCTGCAGGGCGACACCTACTACCGGGTCGCCCATCCCGAGCACAACCTGCAACGCGCGCGCGCGCAGTTCGCGCTCGTCCAGTCCCTCGAGCAGCAGCACGACGCCTACGAGCGCATCGTCCGCCGCTACGCCGCCGGCACGTAGCCGTCGGGCCTTGCCCGGGCTGGCGCCGCTCTTACGTAGCCGTCGGGCCTTGCCCGACGGGAAGCGGCGGCAATTGGGAATTTGAAATTTGAAATTGCCGGTTCGTCTCTCTATTCCACCCAGACGCGCGGCGGCATGGCGTACGCCTGCCAGATGGCGTCGAGAAGCGCCGGGTCAGGCGCGCCGTCGGTGGTGACGATGCGGTAGCGCATGACGAACGGCTCGCGCGGGCGAATCTGCAAGGGCCCGGCCTGCAGCGGCGCAAACGCGAAGAAGGGCTCACGGGGATGGATGCGCATCGGCTGCGGCGAGCGCACGTTGTCGGGGTGCGACAGCATGGCGATGCCAGCGCGCTCGCCGTCCACGAGCCCGCTCATGTGCACCCAGGTCGCGCGCGTGCCGTGCCCGGCGATCCGGCCGCGGCCCGTCGACGTCAGAAACGACGTACGGTCCGGCCCATCCCATTCCTGGCGGCCGCGCATACCGATACCGCCGTAGCGGTAGAGCGGCAGGTCGAGCGGGGTCCCGCCGACGAGTTCCTGCGTCACCGTGACGTCGAACACGTGGGCCGCCCGCGGCGCCGCCGGCCAGGCGTAGGCGACGACGCGCCAGTCCTCGAGGAGGATCGTCGCAGGAGTCGGCGCGAGGAGGTCCATGTAACGGTGGCGCGACTCGAGGCCCGCCGTCAGCGGCCCTGACCAGGTCCTGCCGAGTCGTTCGAACTCGACGCGCGCGGTGCCGGTCCCCATGTTCCAGAAGTCGGGAGTCCGGCCGTCGATGCGGGAACTGGCCCAGGCGGTCCAGATGCCGTGGTGGTGCTTGTGGTTCGGCGGGTAGTCCTCGGTGACGCGCCGTCCGGCCGGCGTGAACACGGGATGGAGATATCCGCCCCGCCGATACGCCTCCTCCACTCCCTCGCGCAGCGGCAGCGCCTCACCCACGTAGTCGAGGACTCGTCGTCGGTCTACCTCGACGCGGACCTGCGAGATGTCGCGCGTCGCCACCACACGGTCGGGCCCGGGCTTGAGCGCGGGCTCGATGCGGTACCGGACCTGCCGCTCGGCCGGAATGGCGGGGACGACCGCCCACGCTTCGCGGTCGGGGCCGATCTGCAGCGGGACGATCTCTCCCGTGCCCTCGTGTCGCAACTGGAGGTCGGCTCCGCGAACCCTGGGCGGGAGGCGCACTTCGATCCAGGCCTGGGTGCGCGCGTACTCACCCGCCGCGATGACCAGCCGAGGGAGGCTCGACGCCGGCGTGATGGGCTGCGCGAGCAGCGCGGCGCTCGCCGGAACCAGAGCGACGAGCACGGCAAGGACGCGTGGCGGCATGCGCGCAGCCTAGATCACATTCTCGGTACCGTGAACAAGGCACCACCGCCGTAGATCTGAACTTGTAGTTGTAGTACCTCTCCATGGATAGGAGAGCCAAACTTCGGCTTTCCGAACGCATTTACCACCGGCAACCAATTTTTTGGACTTTACCACTAAGGCGAGTGGTTCTACTGGACATTGAGTGGCCGTACCACTCTGCCTCAAGCCCCTATGGGCATACGACTTACGCGCGACTGCGCGGGATGGGCCACCACGGCAGCCGTACTGGCTCAGACGTTGCAGCGCGTGTGGCTGCTGTCGGTACACCCCTTCCTGTTTCGGAGGTGTGAGTGAAGTCTGTTCGAACCCTTCTGACCGGTCTGCTGGCGTGCGCGCTGGCGGCACTGGTCGTCCTGTTCCCGGCGTCCGCCGCGGCGCAGGCACTGTACGGCACCGTGGCCGGTACAGTGATGGACGATACGGGCGCCGCGATCCCGGGCGCTACGGTCACGGTGGCCAACCAGGGCACCGGGCTCGAGGTGATGGCGATCACCGACGAAGTGGGCGCGTATGCGTTCCGCAACCTGCAGCCCGGCACGTACACGCTGAAGGCCTCCCTGCAGGGCTTCAAGGAGTACGTGCAGACCGGCATTCCGGTGAGCCAGAGCGACGTGGTGCGCATCGACGCACGGCTCGAAGTGGGCGCGCTCACCGAGTCGGTCACGGTCACCACGGAAGCCGCACTGCTGAAGACCGACCGGGCTGACGTCAGCGTCAACCTCCGTCCGGCCGAGGTCGTGAACCTGCCGTTGAACCAGTACCGGAACTACCAGGCCCTCATGAACCTGGTGCCCGGTGCGACGCCGACGGCGACCCAGAACGACCAGACCGACACGCCGGGCCGCGCGCTGCGGACCAACGTGAACGGCACCAACGCCAACAACAACGTCACGCGCGTGGACGGCGCGGCCTCGATCAACGTGTGGCTGCCGCACCACGCCGGCTACATCGCGCCGGCCGAGACGGTCGAGACGGTCAACATCTCGACCAACAGCTTCGACGCGTCGCAGGGCATGACGGGCGGCGCCGCGGTGTCGGTGGTGACCAAGTCGGGCACCAACGAAGTGCGCGGGTCGGCGTTCTACTTCCGCAACCAGGACGAGCTGAACGCGCGTCAGAACTTCTTCTCCGCCGCGGACAACCCCAATGGCAGCCTGGACATCATGGGCGGCACGATTGGTGGTCCGATTCGCCGCAACCGCCTGTTCTACTTCGGCGGCTATGAGCGCAACCTGGAGAAGAACAGCCGAATCGACACGCTGACGGTGCCGACGGCGCGCATGCGCCAGGGCGACTTCAGCGAGGTCTCGGCCGCGCTGCCGGCCTTCCGCCTGTACGACCCGACGACGGGCAACCAGGCCACCGGTGAGGGACGCCAGCAGTACGCGGGCAGCCAGATCCCGGCCGACCAGATCAGCTCGATCTCGCAGGCGATCCAGAGCTACTACCCGATGCCCAACGTCCCGGGCACGAACGGTGGCATCCAGAACAACTACGAAGTGGCGCGCTTCCCCGTCGCCGACCGTCACAACTACGACGCGAAGGTCAACTGGAACCGCACCTCGGCGAACCAGATCTGGGGCAAGTTCTCCATGATGGACGCCAAGGTCGATTCGCTGTTCTTCCTGCCGTTCGACGAGGCGCCGGGCACGGGCGACACGAACACCAAGATCTACTCGCTCGGCCAGACCTACACGATCACGCCGACCCTCATCTGGGACGCCACGTTCGGCGCCAACCGGATGGTGCAGAGCGTGCTCGGTGGCGACTACGGCACCAACTACGGCCTCGACTTCGGCATTCCCGGCACCAACAGCGCCAACGTGGCCGGTCCCGGCTCGGTGGACGTCGCCCGGTACTCGGGGTTCCCGAACTTCAACACCGGCATGACGGCCATCGGCAACGCCAACACGTGGACGCCGGTGTGGCGTGAGGAGTCCAGCTACACCTTCTCGACCAACGTCACCAAGGTGGCGGGTCGCCACGAGGTGCGTGCCGGCTTCGACTTCGTGCGCCTCGGCCTGAACCACTGGCAGCCCGAAGATGCCAACCCGCGCGGCAACTTCGACTTCAGCGGCAACCTCACGGGCGTCCCGGGCTATGCCTCGACCTCGTGGAACAACTACGCCGCGTTCCTGCTCGGCCGCGTCAGCGGCTTCAACAAGAGCGTGCAGTACATGGAGATGTCGGCGCGCGAGAACCAGTTCGGCGTCTACCTCAACGACCGCTGGCAGGTGAACGACCGCCTGACGCTCAACTACGGCATCCGCTACGAGTACTACCCGCTCATGCAGCGCGAGTCGGCGGGCCTCGAACAGCTCAACCTCGACAACTTCGTGGTGACGCTGGGCGGGATCGGCGGCAACTCGATGGACCAGGGCATCAAGGTCTCCAAGGGCCTGTTCGCCCCCCGCGTCGGTGCGGCCTACCGCCTCAACGACGACACGGTGCTGCGCGCCGGCTTCGGCCGCACGTTCAACCCGCTGCCGTGGTCGCGTCCGCTGCGCGGCTGGTACCCGTACACGATCGCCTACAGCAACTCGAGCAACGTGCCGTTCGTGCCGTTCACGACGCTGTCCAACGGCATCCCAGGACCGGCGGTCCCTGACGTCGAGTCGGGCGCCGTGCCGCTGCCGCGTGGCGTGAACATGCGCTGGGCCGAGGCCGACAACGTCGAGCGCGGCACCATCGACTCGTGGAACGTGTTCGTGGAGCGCCGCCTCCCGCTCGACCTCGCAGTGGGCGTCGGCTACGTGGGCACGGCGACCAACAACGGGTACGCCGATCGCAACCTGAACTGGGCCGAGAGCGGCGGCAACGCCAACCGGCAGTACTTCACCGAGGCCGGCACGGCCAACATCCTGTCGTGGGGCGCCCGCACCAAGGCGCGCTATCACTCGCTTCAGGTGTCGGTGAACCGCCCGTTCAAGAACGGCCTGCTCCTCAAGGGCGCCTACACGCTGTCCAAGGCCCTCAACGAGACCGACGATGACGGCTGGGCCACGCTGCTGTGGAACCAGGACTCGCAGCTGCACCGCAACTACGCGCGTGCCGGCTACGACCGTCCGCACATGCTCCAGCTCGGCTTCGTGTACGAACTCCCGTTCGCACGCGAGTCGTCCGGCGTTCTGGCGCAGCTCATCAAGAACTGGCAGATCAACGGCATCGGCTCGTACGTGTCGGGCACGCCGTTCACGATCGGCGGCGACAACGCCGCGCTGAACCAGCAGGCCGGTCAGCAGACGATCAACGTCACCGGCGAACTCAAGGGCGGCTTCGGCGAAGCCGGTCCGAACGAGCGCTGGTACGACCCGAGCCAGTTCAGCCAGCCGGGCAACGCGTGGGGCAACTCGGGCCGCAACGCGTTCCGCGGACCGGGCAACTGGAACGTGGACTTCTCGGTGTTCCGCGGCTTCCCCATCGGCTCGCGTCGTCTGGAACTCCGCGCCGAGGCCAGCAACCTGTTCAACCACACGCAGTGGGGGAACCCGGTGACGGGCTTCACGGACCCGAACTTCATGCTGATCCGCTCGCTCGCGCGCAACCCGCGGCGGGTGCAGCTCGGCGTGCGATTCGCGTTCTAAACGGTTGGACGGCCCGCTCGGAGCGCGGGCCCCATCCGCCAGGGTTGACCCATTCGGGCCATACCCAGCCCGGGCTGCCACACGGCAGCCCGGGCTTTTTTTGTTCCGCACCTAGTGCTTCAAGTTTCTGGAGATCACCGGTTCAAGCATCTGCAGATCCACAGATTTGCAGCAACGCCGGCGACGCCCATTGCGGTGATGCAGACCGCAACCCGCAGCGCCTGAGGAGCATAGGTCCGAATGCGCGCGCGACCGGCCCGCGTTGTGGATTGGCGCGCAGGTTGCACAATGGCGCGGCGTTCCCTCGTTCATTTCCGGAGGCTCTCGACAACCCGAATCCGGAGGGTGTGATGATGCGTTCTCGATCCGCTCTCGCACGACTCGCCGGCGTGGTGCTGGCCGCGGCACTCACGCTACTCCCGGCGCCCCTCGCCGCCCAGGCGTTGTATGGCACGGTCGGCGGAACCGTGCTCGATGCGTCCGGCGCCGCCATTCCGGGCGCCACGGTCACCGTCACCAATCAGGGCACCGGTCTCGAGGTCATCGCCGTGAGCGACGAGAACGGTGCCTACGCGATCCGCAACCTCCAGCCAGGCACCTATACGCTCAAGGCCTCCCTGCAGGGCTTCAAGGAGTACGTCCAGACCGGCATTCCGGTGAACCAGAACGACGTCGTGCGCATCGAGGCGCGACTCGAGGTCGGCGCACTCACCGAGTCGGTAACCGTGACGACGGAAGGAGCGCTGCTGAAGACGGACAAGGCTGACGTGAGCGTCAACCTGAAGCCAGCTGAAGTGGTGAACCTGCCGCTCAACCAGTACCGCAACTATCAGGGCCTGATGAACCTGGTGCCCGGCGCCACGCCCACGGAGTTCCAGAACGCGCAGACCGACACACCTGGACGCGCGCTCACCACCAACGTCAACGGCACGAACCGCAACAACAACGTGACGCGGATTGACGGCGCGGCGTCCATCAACGTGTGGCTACCCCACCATGCGGGCTACATCGCACCGGTGGAGACCATCGAAACGGTCAACATCTCGCCCAACAGCTTCGACGCGTCGCAGGGCATGCCCGGCGGCGCCGCCGTGTCGGTGGCCACCAAGTCGGGCACCAACGAGATCCGCGGCTCGGCGTTCTACTTCCGCAACCAGGACGAGTGGAACGCAAGGCAGAACTTCTTCTCGGCCGACGACAACCCGAACTCGAGCGTGCAGATTCTCGGCGGCACCATCGGCGGGCCCATCGCCAAGAACCGCCTGTTCTACTTCGGCGGCTGGGAACGCAACCTCGAGAAGAACAGCCGCATCACGACGCTGACGGTACCCACCACCCGGATGCGACAGGGTGACCTGAGCGAGGTGCTCGCCTTCAACCCGGACTTCCGGCTGTTCGACCCGTTGACGGGCGATCCGGCGACGGGCGCCGGGCGCGGCGAGTTCGCGGGTGCCGTGATCCCCGCCAGCCGCCTCGACCCGATTGCGCAGGCGATCCAGAACACCTACCCGCTGCCCAACGTCCCGGGCACGAACAACGGCACGCAGAACAACTACGAGCGAACCGAGTTCCCGGAGGCGACGCGCGACAACGTCGACGTCAAGATCAACTGGAACCGCACCTCGGCCAACCAGATCTGGGGCAAGTACTCGATGATGGACGCCAACGTGATGGACCTGTTCTACCTGCCGTTCGAGAACCCCGGAGGCGGCGACACGACCGTGCACCTCTGGAGCATCGGCCAGACCTACACCATCACCCCGACCCTCATCTGGGATGCGACGTTCGGCTCCAACACGATGGACCATGCCTCGCAGGGGCCCGACTTCGGCACCAATTACGGGCTCGATCAGTTCGGCATCCCCGGTACGAACTCGGCGGGCACCATCGGCCCGGGTTCGGCCGACTCGGCCCTCTATTCCGGCTTCCCGCAGTTCAACACGGGACTGGCCGCACTCGGCAACGACGCGGGATGGACGCCGGTCAAGCGACACGAGTTCAACTACACGCTGTCGACCAACGTCACCAAGGTCGCCGGGCGGCACGAGATCCGTTCCGGATTCGACTTCGTCAAGCTCGGGCTGGACCACTGGCAGCCCGAGGTGAACAACCCGCGCGGGCAGTTCAGCTTCTCCGGCGGCATCACCGGCATCCCCGGCTACGCGAGCGTGGCCGGCTTCAACGACTACGCCGCCTTCCTCCTCGGCCAGGTCGGCAGCTTCGGCAAGAGCGTCCAGTTCGAGGAGATGACCACCAACGAGAACCAGTACGGGCTGTACATCAACGACCGCTGGCAGGTGAACGACAAGCTCACCGTCAACGCCGGCATCCGCTGGGAGTACTACCCGCTCATGCGTCGAGACGACCGCAGCTTCGAGCAACTGGATCTCGCGACCTTCACCGTCCGGTTTGCCGACAAGGCGACCGATCTCGGATACAAGGCCCAGAAGAGCCTGTTCGCGCCGCGCGTCGGGGTGGCCTACCGCGTCAACGACGCCACCGTCCTTCGCGCCGGTTATGGCCGCACCTTCAACCCGATGCCCTGGTCGCGTCCGCTGCGCGGCTTCTATCCTCTGTCGATTGGCTACAGCGACGCCGGCCCGAACGGGTTCATCCCGTACGGCACCCTGGCGCAGGGCATCCCGCCCGCACCCGCCACCGACATCTCGACAGGGAGCCTGCCATTGCCGCCCGGCGTCGACATGCGCACCCCCGAGGTCGGCAACGTCGAGCGCGGCACCATCGACTCCTGGAACGTCTTCGCCGAACGCCGGCTGCCGGGAGATCTGTCGCTCAGCGTCGGCTACGTCGGCACCGCCACGAACAACGGCTACGCCGACATCAACCTGAACTACGCCGAGAGCGGCGGCAACACGAACCGGCAGTTCTTCGAGCAGGCGGGCACCGCGGAGATCCTGCTCTGGGGCGCCCGTACCAAGGCCCGCTATCACGCCCTGCAGATGGCCTTGAACCGTCCGTTCAAGAACGGCCTGCTCCTCAAGGGCGCCTACACGTTCTCGAAGGCGCTCAACGAAGCAGACGATGACGGGTGGGCTGGCTTGATGTGGAACCAGCCATCGCAGATGCACCGCAACTATGCGCGCGCCGGCTACGTCCGGCCGCACATGCTCCAGATGGGCTTCGTCTACGAACTGCCATGGCTGCGTGAAGACACGAGCGCCCTCGCCTACATCGTCAAGCACTGGCAGATCAACGGCATCGCTTCCTGGATGTCGGGCCAGCCGTTCACGGTCGGCGGCGACAACGGTCTGCTGCAGCAGCAGGGCGGTCAGCAGACGGCCAACGTCACGGGCGAACTGAAGGGCGGCTTCGGCGATGCCGGCCCGAACGAGCCGTGGTACGACCCGACCCAGTTCAGCCAGCCGGGCAACGCGTGGGGCAACTCGGGACGCAACGCATTCCGTGGGCCCTCGAACTGGAACCTCGACTTCTCGCTGTTCCGCGCCATCCCGGTGGGGCGCTATCGCGTGGAATTGCGCGCCGAATCGACGAATGTGTTGAACCACACGCAGTGGGGCAACCCCGTCACGGGCCTGACCGACCCCAACTTCATGCGCATTCGCTCGTACGCGGGCTGGCGGACCCCGCGGCGTGTGCAGCTCGGCTTGCGCTTCGCGTTCTGACGCCCCAAAGACGAGCGAACGTCACCGACTACTCCCGACCCGGGCCTCCAACGGCGGCCCGGGCTTCTTGTGGCGGCCGGCGGTGCGGATTCGCCTCGACGTGGGGCGAACTGGTGCGGACGCTCGTTCACTCCAAAAAGTCGGAGATCGCCGGTCCAATCTTCCGGAGATCGGCCGAGAAGTGTGATCACGGCTGACCGACTGATGCATTTGCATTAGTCGCATTGGGGGCGCAAACGCTAGAGACAAGAGCGGTTAGCGTTCAAGCCCGTCCGGGGCTGCGGAGTGCCGATCTCTGGCCCGGACGTTGCACACCTCTGCAACGCTGTCTGTTCAACCCAATATTCGGAGGTGTGAGTGACCCCTGTTCGATCCCTTCTCGGAAAAGGCCTCGGTTTGGCCTTGGCCGCAGCAATGGCGCTGCTGCCCTCCAATGCCGTGGCGCAAGCCTTGTACGGCACCATCGGCGGCACGGTCGTCGATGATTCCGGCGCGGCGATTCCCGGCGCCACGGTCACGGTGACCAACCAGGGCACGGGGCTCGAGGTCAACGGCGTGTCCGATGCGGGTGGCAACTACGCCTTCCGCAACCTGCAGCCCGGAACCTACACGGTGAAGGCGTCACTGCAGGGCTTCAAGGAGTACGTCCAGACGGGCGTGCCGGTGAGCCAGAACGACGTCGTGCGCATCGTGGCCCGCCTCGAAGTGGGCGCGCTCACCGAGTCGGTGACGGTCACGACCGAAGCGGCGCTGCTGAAGACCGACAAGGCTGACGTGAGCGTCAACCTGAAGCCCGCCGAAGTGGTGAACCTGCCGCTGAACCAGTACCGGAACTACCAGGGTCTGATGAACCTGGTGCCCGGCGCCACGCCGACGGTGTTCCAGAACGCGCAGACCGATACGCCGGGCCGCGCGCTCTCGACCAACGTCAACGGCACGAACCGCAACAACAACGTCACGCGCATCGACGGCGCGGCCTCGATCAACGTGTGGCTGCCCCACCACGCCGGCTACATTGCCCCGGTGGAGACGATCGAGACGGTCAACATCTCGACCAACAGCTTCGATGCGTCGCAGGGCATGACGGGCGGCGCCGCGGTGTCGGTAGCCACCAAGTCGGGCACCAACGAGATCCGCGGGTCGGCGTTCTACTTCCGCAACCAGGACGAGTGGAATGCGCGCCAGAACTTCTTCTCGGCGGCCGACAACCCGAACTCGAGCGTCCAGATCCTCGGTGGCACCGTCGGTGGTCCGATCAAGCGGAACCGTCTGTTCTACTTCGCCGGCTGGGAACGCAACCTCGAGAAGAACAGCCGCATCACGACGCTGACGGTGCCGACCGCGAAGATGCGGACGGGCGACTTGAGCGAGTACCTCGCGGTGAGCCCCAACTTCAAGCTGTATGACCCGGCGACGGGCGATCCCCTCACCGGGGCGGGCCGTTCGGAGTTCCCCGGGGCCGTGATTCCGGCCAACCGCATCAGCCCGATTGCTGCGGCGATCCAGGCGACCTACCCGATGCCCAACGTGCCGGGCACCAACAACGGCACGCAGAACAACTACGAGCGCACCGAGTTCCCCGAAGCGGCGCGTGACAACGTGGACGTGAAGGTCAACTGGAACCGCACCTCGGCAAACCAGATCTGGGGCAAGTACTCGATGATGGACGCCTCGGTGCAGGACCTGTTCTACCTGCCGTTCGATAAGGCCGGCGGCGGCGACACGCGCGTCGATCTGTGGAGCATCGGACAGACGTACACGCTGACGCCAACGTTGATCTGGGACGCGACGTTCGGGTCCAACGTCATGGACCACGCCTCGCAGGGTCCTGACTACGGCATCAACTACGGCCTCGATCAGTTCGGGATTCCCGGCACCAACAGCGCCGGCGTCTCGGGCCCTGGGTCGAGCGACCTGTCGTTCTACTCGGGGTTCCCGCAGTTCAACACGGGCATGTCCGCGCTCGGCAACAATGCCGGCTGGACTCCTGTGACGCGCCACGAGTTCAACTACACGCTCTCGACCAACATCACCAAGGTCGCGGGCAAGCACGAAATCCGCAGCGGCTTCGACTACGTGAAGCTCGGGCTCGATCACTGGCAGCCCGAGATCAACAACCCGCGCGGCAACTTCGACTTCGGCGGCGGCATCACCGGAGTCCCGGGGTACAGCGGCATCGCCGGCAACACCTATGGGACGTTCCTCCTCGGACAGGTCAGCGGCTTCGGCAAGAGCGTCCAGTTCGAAGAGATGACCACCAACGAGACCCAGTACGGGCTGTACATCAACGACCGCTGGCAGGTCAGCGACAAGCTCACCGTCAACGCCGGCATCCGCTGGGAGTACTACCCGCTCATGCGCCGTGACGATCGCAGCTTCGAGCAGCTCGACCTCACGACGTTCAACGTCCGTTTCGCGGACGACGCGACCGATCTCGGGTACAAGGCACAGAAGAGCCTGTTCGCGCCGCGTCTCGGCTTCGCCTATCGCGTCAACGACGACACGGTGGTCCGGGCCGGCTTCGGCCGTACGTTCAACCCGATGCCGTGGTCGCGCCCCCTGCGCGGCTTCTACCCGCTGACCATCGCCTACACGGGCGCCGGCGTGAACGGGTTCGTTCCCTACGGCACGCTCGCGCAGGGCATCCCGCCCGCACCGAACCCGGACCTCTCGACCGGTTCGACCCCGCTGCCCCGCGGCGTGGACATGCGGACGCCGGAAGTCGGCAACGTCCAGCGCGGCACGATCGACTCGTGGAACGCGTTCATCGAACGCCGCCTGCCGGGCGACCTGTCGCTCAGCGCCGGGTACGTCGGCACCGCAACCAACAACGGCTATGCCGACCTCAACCTGAACTACGCGGACTCGGGCGGCAACGCCAACCGTCAGTACTTCGCCCAGGCCGGTACCGCCGGTATCAACCTGTGGGGCGCGCGCACCAAGGCCCGCTACCACTCGCTGCAGATGGCGCTGAACCGCCCGTTCAAGAACGGGCTGCTCCTCAAGGGCGCGTACACGTACTCGAAGGCCCTCAACGAGGCCGACGACGACGGGTGGGTGGGCTTGAGCTGGAACCAGCCGTCGCAGCTGCACCGCAACTACGCGCGCGCCGGCTACGACCGTCCGCACATGCTCCAGATGGGCTTCGTGTACGAACTGCCGTGGGGCCGTGAGTCCAGCAACGTGCTGGCCCAGGTCATCAAGAACTGGCAGATCAACGGCATCGCCTCGTGGATGTCGGGCACGCCGTTCACGGTCGGTGGCGACAACGGCCTGCTCCAGCAGGTCGCCGGTACCCAGACGGCCAACGTGACGGGCGAGCTCAAGGGCGGCTTCGGCGAAGCCGGTCCCAACGAGCAGTGGTACGACCCCACCCAGTTCAGCCAGCCCGGCAACGCGTGGGGCAACTCGGGCCGCAACGCGTTCCGCGGACCGTCGAACTGGAACCTCGACTTCTCGCTGTTCCGCGCCATCCCCATCGGCCGGTACCGCGTGGAGCTCCGTGCCGAGTCCAGCAACGTGCTGAACCACACGCAGTGGGGCAACCCGGTCACGGGGCTCACCGACCCGAACTTCATGCGCATTCGTTCGTACGCCGGCTGGCGTACGCCGCGACGCATCCAGCTCGGTGCCCGCTTCGCGTTCTAACGTCTGACGTCTCCCCTCGTGGGGTGACTGTCGCCCGGGCCGCCGAGAGGCGCCCGGGCGTTTTTTATTTCCGTCCCACCCGCATTTCCCTCACCTCACGCACTTCCCTCCCCGCACGTGAGGTAGGGACCGCTGTCCCAGCGGTCCGCCTGCAC
>JAEZCY010000133.1 GCA_023429845.1 Acidobacteriota bacterium | reverse complement strand
CAACCCGCGCATATGAGCGTGATCACTCGCGACCTGGCCGCCCTCGACGCGCGCGCTGATCTCACCGGACGGCTGCACGAGGGCCCGCAGCCGTCCTTGACCAGTGGGTCCTCCATATGAGCCGCCGGGCCTCGCCCGGCGGTCCCATACACCTGAAGCGTCACCGCGCGATTAATTGTCGGCCTGCGGTTCGCGTGGGCCCTTCACCCGCGGCGCACTGCGGCCGGCGTCGGCCAGCGCCCGCCGCAGCAGGTACTCGATCTGGCCATTCAGGCTGCGCAGATCATCGTTGGCCCAGCGCTGGACCGCGTCCAGCAATGCCGGGTCCATGCGCAACAGGAAGGCCTTCCGGGGAGTGGGCATGGCAACCGGCAAGGCCTTACTGGTAGATCGTGCCCGTGTTCACCACAGGCTGTGTGCCGCGCTCGCCGCAGAGCACCACGAGCAGGTTGCTGACCATCTGCGCCTTGCGCTCCTCGTCGAGCTCCACGACGCGCTTGGCCGAGAGCATCTCCAGCGCCATCTCCACCATCCCCACCGCGCCCTCGACGATGCGCTGGCGGGCGGCGATGATGGCGCCGGCCTGCTGGCGCTGCAGCATCGCGGCAGCGATCTCGGGGGCATACGCCAGGTGGCTGATGCGCGCCTCGAGCACCTCGACGCCGGCCTTCGCGAGGCGGTCCTGAATCTCCTGCTTCAGGTGATCGGCGATCTTGGCGGTCGTGCCGCGCAGCGACTCCTGGTCGTCGTGGGAGTCGTACGGGTAGCTGGTCGCCAGGTTGCGCAGGGCCGCCTCGCTCTGCACGTGGACGTAGTTGTTGTAGTCGTCCACCTCGAACATCGCCTCTGCCGTGTCCACGACCTTCCAGACCACGACGGCGCCGATCTCGATCGGATTGCCGTCGAGGTCGTTCACCTTCAGCTTCGAGGACTCGAAGTTGCGGACGCGGGTGGACACCTTGTGCTTGCTGTACAGGGGATTGCCCCAGCGCAGGCCGGGCGCGCGCACCGTACCGACGTAGTCGCCGAACAACTGCAGCACGCGCGCCTCGTTGGGCGCCACCGTGAACAGCCCGGTGAGGACGATGAACGAGGCCAGGAGTACGACGACCGCCCCGAAGACCTGAGTGGCGTCGCCCTCCCGCGCGGCCGAGATGAGCCAGACCACGCCGAGCCCGAGGCCGAGCAGGGCCGCGACGAGAATCAGGGCGCCGTTGGTGACCGTACGTTCACGCTCGCGAATCATCGAGGTTCAGCTCCTGAGGATGGCCCGGATCGCGCCGGGCATACGGCCACACGGTGCCGTGTCGCGCGACATCACAGCGATATCACAGTGGTATCTACGGTAGAGCCACCGCAATGGTTCCACGGCCGTGGGCACGCGGCGCGCCCGGAGGTCGCGCGCTACTTGAAGCGCAGCGACCCTCCGATGTCACCTCATCGCTGCGGCTTGCTTTGGCCGTCGCCGGCCACCTGCGCGTCCGGCAGCAACTCGGTGAACATCTGGACGCTGGCGACGGCATTGCCGATCGGGATGCCCGTGGACAGCGTGAAGCCGATCGTCTGGCCGTTCTCGATCAGTCCGGTCGGAAGTTTCTGGCGCCTGGCGGCCGGAATGCCCGTCACGACCTCGAGCACCTCGCCAGCCTCGTCGAGCAGCAGAGCGGTCAACATGATCCCGTCGGGCCGAACGGGTCCGCCGCTCTGGACGGTCAGCGCTCCGTCGACGCGGTAGCCATTCAGCGTGGATCGGCGTCGCGTCGCCTGGGCCGACGCAACGAGCGCGGTTGCGGGACAGGCGGACGTGTCGACCTTGCGGTCGCGCGCCACCCACTGAAGCGTGGCGGCGACGGGCTTGTCGTCCTCGACGACCTGCACGATGTACCCCGACGGAGGCTCCGTGAACTCGTCGTTACGCCGCAGGCGGAACCGGTACGGCAGCGCGCCACCGGGCTCCACCTGACTGACGCGCGCCTCGTTCTCGATCGGCGCGCCGAGCGGCCGCCAGTGGTCGTCGGTGTACTGCAGGCGCACGGACAGGTTCCGTCCGCAGGGGCCAAAGTTCCTCAGCGCTCCGACGAGCACGCCGAGTTTGGCGTTCTCGTAGGTGACCGCGGAATTCTTGAGAGACCGGAGCTCCAGGCCATCGCTCGTGAGGATGCGAGCACTCCGTGGCATGGCGACCCACATCGGCAGGGCTGCGCGTACCTCGACGGACCGCTCCTGCCTGGGAGGGCGCGACAGGTCCATGATGCCGATTTGTGCGGCTGACGCAGCCGGCCAGGCGAGGGTGAGCAGCGCCAGGACCAGGGGGCGCTGTCCTCGGACCCGGCGCGTACGGCGGTCTGGCGGCATCACCCACTCCCCTGGCGGAAGGGACTACCTCTGTTGGCGTGCGTTCAGGCGGTCTCGCGCATCGCGTCAGCTTTCGCTTCCGCGATTTCGGGATCGACCCTGGCGCCGGTGCGCTCGGTGGCTTCCCGATAGATGCGCTCGGGCACCGACTGCAGGTCCCAGGCAAGGCCGACGAGGCTCATGGCCTTGATGACGTACCACGTCGGGTCGAACTCCCACCAGTAGAACCCGTTGCGGGCGGCGCGCTGATAGCGGTGGTGGTTGTTGTGCCAGCCCTCGCCCGCAGCGAAGAACGCCGTGATCACGTTGTTGCGCGACTCGTCCACGGTGTCGAACCGGCGCGAGCCGTACAGGTGGTTGATGGTGTTGATGGCAAACGTCGCGTGCGCGAGCGTGGTGGTCGGCAGGAGGAACCCCCACGCGAGCCACTGCATGCCGCCGTAGAGGTAGAGCCCGATCGACATCAACAGGGGCGGCAGCCAGTAGTACTCGTCCACGAACCGGATTTCGGGGTACTTGCCGAAATCGCGGACCACCGGATTGGTGGCGCCGACCTTCTCGTGCCGCACGTCGTTCAGGAACCAGCCGAGGTGGGCGTGGTAGAAGCCGCTGACGATGGGGCTGTGCGGGTCGCCTTCGCGATCGGCGAACTTGTGATGCGTGACGTGGTGCCCGGCCCACCACAGCGGCCCCTTCTGCATCGCCGAGGCGGCGATCCAGGACCAGACGAACTGCGTGACCCTGCCCATCTTGAACGCACGATGCGCGAAGTAGCGGTGGTAGGTCAGCGTCAGCCCGATGGCGCGGAGGAAATGCGACCCGGCCCACAAGGCGACCATCCCGGCACTGAACGGCACGAACAGGACCAGCAGGGAGGAGGCCTGGACGAGCCAGAACAGCGACATCGTGATTTTCTTTTTCATGCGACGTCGGGGATCAGCCCTCTTCCTCGTACTCTTCCTCTTCGGGCGGCCCGAGGCGGGTCGAGGGGCGCAGCGACTCACGAGTGTCGAACAGCGGCAACCCGGCCACGTGCAGCGTGGACGCGCACTGGGGCGACTTGTCGGCGACGACAACGACAACGGGGCTGCCTTCGACGCCCTCGCGGAACGTGATGCGGCAGCCGCAAGCGAGCCGGGCGTGCGTGAAACCTTTGAGCATGTGGAGCGGCGTGCCCGGCCGGTGCCCCGCGATGGCGGGCCCGGCTCGCAAACACCTGGCGATCATAGCACTCGGGTGGCGGGTCGCGGGGAGTCGCGCGGCTCAGCATCCTGCAAACCTGCAGCCCACCAAGCCCGAAGCCTGCAGCCTGCGGGCGGGTCGGGGACGGCGGGGCCCGTGGGGGCGGGGACCGTGTAGAGGACGCGAAGGCCGACGGCCGAACGCCGAAGGTTTGAATGCCGCCTCTAGAGCAGGTTCTTGATCTCCCGTTCCATCTGCTCCCTGGACGCCAGGCCCATGTGGCGTTTGCAGATGGTGCCGTCCCGCTGGATCATCAGCGTGACCGGCAGACCCCAGAACGGCCCGTAGGCCTGCTGCAGGTCATCCCGGTCGTTGGCGAGCAGCAGCGGGTAGTTGACCTGGTACTCGTCCCGGAATGGTTCGAGCAGTGTCGGATCATCGTCGATCTGGATGCCGATGAACGCGACGCCCTGGTCGCGGTACTGCTCCTGCAGCTGCACGAACATCGGCGTCTCGATCTTGCACGGGCCGCACCAGGTCGCGAAGAAGTTCATCATCACCACCTTGCCCTTGTAGTCGGCAAGGTTGACGGTGGCGCCGTCCACGTCCTTCACCCGGAAGTCGTAGTTGGCGGCCGTTTCCTTGCCGTCGCAGGCGGCCGACCCGCCCGGAACCGACGAACCGGGTGTCTGCGTGCCCAAGGGGATGAACGGCACGGCGGCGAGTCCGAGTCCGAGCGCCGCAACGCCCGCGAGAATCCAGCGCATGTTCATGGCGTGACCAACGTATCCCAAGAGGCAACCGGCAGCGCCGACGGGCGCGACGGTACGGTTGCCCATCCTCAACGATAACGTCCCGCGGGGAATCAGGCCAGAGGAAGCGGGCGCCGCGCCGATGGCGCACCTGCCGGAATGCGGCGGCCGCACGGGGCCACACGCAACGACGAGGAAGCCAACGCAGGGTCGCCGACGTCAGAAACGATCGCCCGAGCTGCGCAGTGCAAAGTGATTTACGCCACGCCCCCGCCCGAGTACCATGGCCCCATTCGAGCTGCCCAGCTTTGTGCCCAGCGCCCTGCCCTTTCGCACGACTCGAGGAGATTGCATGCTTACGCCGTTGCGTCCGTGGCGGCGCGCCGCTGCCCTAAGCGTCCTGCTGGCGACCATCGCAGCGCCTGCGCTCGCGCAGACGCCCTTCGTGCCCTATTTCGTCAAGAACGAGGTGCGGAACGACTCCTACAAGTGGCAGATCTACACGACCGACCACTTCGAGATCTATTACTACCCGGAGACCGAGCAGCACCTGGAACGCATCGCGGGCTACGCCGAGAGCGCTTACCAGAAGCTGTCGTCGGAGCTGAAGCACGACCTTGCGTTCAGGATCCCGCTCCTGATCTTCAAGACGCAGGCCGAGTTCCAGCAGCAGAACGTGATCCCGGGCGCGGTGAGCGAGGGCGTGGCCGCCTTCGCCGAGCCAGTGCGCAACCGCATGCTGGTGCCGATCGACGAACCCCCCGACCAGTTGTATCGGCTGATCACCCATGAGCTGACGCACATCTTCGAGTTCGACATCATCCCGCGCTCGCTCGTCCGGCGTACGGTGCCGCTCTGGGTGGACGAGGGCCTGGCCGACTACATGGCCGGCGTATGGCGTCCGCTCGACCTGATGACCGTGCGCGATGCGACGGTGGCCGACATCATCCCGAGGATGACCGAGTTCGAGGGGTATGGGCAGTTCACCAACCCGCGGCTCGTCTACAACCTCGGGCACGCCGCCTTCGAGTTCATCGAATCGCGCTGGGGCAAGGAAGGCATCCGGCAGTACCTGTTCTCGCTGCGCAAGAGCGTCATCGGCGGCGGCGAAGCCGCCTACGAGGAGGCCCTGCGCATCACGGCCGACGAGTTCGACCAGCAGTTCGAGCGATACATGAAAGATCGCTTCAAGCCGTTCCGCGACAAGGAGCGCCCTGCCGACTACGGGCGCGACCTCGCACCGGAGCGGGGCGAGACGAAGTTCACGGCGCTGCTGTCGATCGAGCCGTCGCCGTCCGGCGAGCTGCTGGCCGCCGTGGCCGGCAACCGGAAGGAGGGCGAGCTCGACGTCATCCTGCTGTCGACAAAGGATCGCTCGGTCGTCCGGAACCTGACCCCCGGGTTCAGCAAGGACACGGGCTTCGAGTACATCGGCGTGCCAGGGGCACGTTGGAATACCGTGCCGTGGCTCGCCTGGTCGCCCACCGGCGATCGCATCGCGTATTTCGTCCGCACCGAGAAACAGCGGTCGCTGCTGCTCCAGAACGTGGTCACGGGCAGGATCGAGCGGCGGTACTACCTGAACACCGTCGACGTGCCGGAGTCGCCGGAATTCTCCCAGGACGGCCGGAAAATCTACTTCTCGGCGCTGCGCAATGCGGTCGGCGACATCTTCGAGCTCGACCTCGAGAGCGGCGAAGTGCGCAACCTCACGTCCGACGCCTTTGCCGACTACGCGCCGACGATCTCGCCCGACGGCACGTTCCTCGTCTACCTCGCGCGGGTCTCCGGTAATGACAAGCTCTTCCGTCTCGATCTTGCGACGGGCGACAAGCGCCAGCTGACATTCGGCACGCACGACGAGGCGGCGGCGCAGTTCCTCGATGCCGGCACGCTCGTGTTCCCGTCCACGGCCGTGGACCCGGCCGCGCCGGTCGACGCCGACGTGATCCGCGACGGCCAGATCTACAACCTCTGGACGCTCGACCTGAAGGGCGGCGCGTTGCGGCAGTACACCGACACGCTCACGAGCAACGTCTCGCCCGTGGTGCTCGCCGACCCGGCCGCCGACGACGGCGCGCGCGTGGCGTTCGTGACGTATTTCAAGGGCGAGTACGGCATCCACACGCTGCAGTTCAAGGAGCCCATCGCCACCGCGGCCTCAGCCGACTTCGGCGAGCCCGCGCCGGTGATCGACTTCCAGGCGCCGCTCACCCACACCATCATCCCGGCCAACAACCGGGTGAAGGGCCGCTTCGAGAAGATGTTCCTGGACGGCCGCCCACCCATCAACGTGGGCGTCACCAGCGGCGGCGACCTGTTCGGCGGCACCGCGATCTCGTTCAGCGACGTGCTCGGCGACCAGAACTTCACCTTCTTCGCCGCCTCGGTGTCGCAGTTCCGCACCTTCGCCGGCTCGTACACGAACCTTTCCAAGCGCCTGCAGTACTCCATCCAGGCGTACTCGCAGACGCAGTTCTATTACGGCCTGGTGCCGGGCTTCTACGATCCGGCCCTCACATACTTCCTCGACCGCGACGATGCGCTGGCCACCCGATCGATCAACGGGGCGAGCATCTTCGCGATCTATCCGTTCAACCGCTACACGCGCCTCGAACTCTCGGGCGGCGTGTCGCACTACAGCGACGAGTTCCGCAACCAGGAACTGCAGGACTACTCCGACCTCTACCAGCAGGCGACGTACGGCGCCACGCTCTTCAACCAGGGCCTCGCGGTGCCGCTGACCGTTGCGCTCACCCGCGAGACGACGGTGTTCCGTGAATACGGGCCGCTCGCCGGACACACGTTCCGGATGGCGTACTCGGTGTCGCCGAAGTTGGGGGACTCGCTGTCACGCCAGACCTTCGACGGCGACTTCCGGTACTACCAGCGCATCGGCACCAACGGAGTGGCGGCGTTCCGCTTCCGCGGCTTCAACAGCTCGGGCAGCACGCCGGACTACTTCTTCTACGGCGGGAACTCCGAGTTGCGTGGCTACGACTACCTGCAGTTTGTCGGCAACAAGGGGTTCTTTGCCAACGCCGAACTGCGGTTCCCGCTGATCGAGGCGATGCTGACGCCGATTGGCGTGCTCGGCGGCATCCGCGGCGTGGCGTTTGCCGGCATTGGCGGCGCCAGCCTGCTTGGCCGGCCGACGACGACGGGCTTCAGCACGGGCGCCGCCACCGAGTCGTACAAGTTCGCCACCTCGGAGGCCACCACCGTGCAGCCGATCGTCGGGTTCTCGCAGGATCCGAACACCGGATTCCCGATTGCCGTCTACGGCGATCCGGTCGTCATCGACGGCTTCCGCCTGCAGGACGGCCGGGCGTCGTATGGCATCGGTCTCGAGACGTTCCTGCTCGGATTCCCGATCCATTTCGACTGGTCGTGGCGCACGCTGTTCAACAAGGACTGGGAGAACATCGCGTTTGCCTTCCTCGGTGGCAGCTCGGAATTCCGCAAGGCTCGCTTCCAGGTCTGGATTGGGTACGACTTCTGAGTTGACTCCATCCGCGTCCGCGACCCACATGGTGCAGGTCGTGCTGCCCAACGATGCCAACCCCCTGGGGTTCATCCTGGGCGGCACGGTCATGCACCTCATCGACATCGCCGGTGCCATTGCCTGCTTCCGGCACGCGCGGCAGCGCGTGGTCACGGCGGCGGTGGACGGGTTGCAGTTCCTGCACCCGATAAAGGTCGGCGACCTGATCATCCTCGAGGCTCAGGTCACCGCCACCTTCAGGACGTCGCTCGAGGTCCAGGTGCTGGTGATGAGTGAGGAGACGCTGACAGGTCAGCGGAAGCTGACGTCGCACGCCTACCTCACCTTCGTCGCCGTGGACGAGGACGGGAAGCGCGTCGAAGTGCCGGAACTCGTGCTGGAGACCGACGAGGAGCGGCAGCGCGCGGAAGAAGCCAAGGCCCGACGCGCGTTGCGGCTCGCCGCCAAGCAGCACCTCATCCAGCCCGCGTCGTCCAGCCTCAATCCAGGCGCATGAGGCCCTGATCGATATCCAGGCTGACTCGGTAGCGCGACAGGAACTTGTGTCCGAGGATGCCGCCGAGCTCGTAGCCCAGCAGCACGCTGGGCGCCCGCAGGTTCAGCACCACGAGTGACGTCTGCGCCATGCGAACCGCGTCGACCTCGAGGTCCACGCCGGGCAACAGGAACGCATCCTTGTCCCAGCCGGACGACCCGAACACGCGCAACGGAATCCGCCGGAAGCGCCCCAGCTGTTCGAGCCCCACGGCAGACGACCGGCTGATCGAAATGGCCTGCCCGCCCGTGTCCACCACGAACGCGCCGGGCCGATCGCCGTTGATGCGGCCGCGCACGGTGGCAAGCCGGTGCATCCAGAGCGGCGCTTCCATCGCGGCGTCCCCGTCGATCTTCGGCAGGTCGCGGGCCACGATGAGCTGCTTGCGCGCGTAGTCCACGCGCATGGAGAGCCCCAGCGCGAGCGGCGAGAACGCGTCGATGTCGCCGTGCGGGAACTTCTTGAGCGGCGGGTCCTTGATCATCGCCGGCACGTGTTCGACCGTGAGCGTGCCGACCTCGAGCTTGGCGATGCGCGCCAGCTTCAGGCGACGCATGCCGATGTCGCCCACCCCGGCGCTCAGCGTCTCGGCCACCGAGTACACCTGCGCCCGCTGCGCGATCTCTTCCGACAGCACGGTCATCTCGGCGCCGGTGTCCAGCACCACGTCCTGCGAGATGCGGCCGTTGATCCGCGCGCGGACGAACAGCTTCTCGCGTTCGACGCGGAACGGAATGACGTGGACGTCGTTGCGGACGTCGGCCGACATCTGGAGCGGGGTGCGGTCAGCGAAGTGGCGCAGGAACTTCATGCGCGCCTTTGCCAGCTTCACCTGCTCCTTGAAGCCCTTGCGCGGGAGCAGACGGAGATACCGTTCGAGTTCGTCGGCAGCGACCCGGTAGCGCCGAAGACGTTCCAGGTAGTACGCCCGCGTGTGGTGGAACTCCGCCGTGTCGGGTTCGCGCTCGATCGCGCGTTCGACTGCGTGGAGGGCGTCCTCGGTCCTGCCGCGGGCGTCGAGCACGCGCGACACGCCATGGAGCGCCGCCGGCAGGTGGGAGTCGAGCGTGAGCGCGGCGGTGTACCGCGCATGCGCTTCCTCGAAGTGGCCGATGGCCCACAGCGTCTCGCCGTGCAGGGCCAGGTCGGCGGCGCCGACCCTGGAGGTGACGAGGCGGCTCGCCTCCTGTTCGGCGAGACTGAAGTCGCCGACGCGCAGCAGCGCACGCACCACGATGCGCGTGACCGGCTCGCTCAGTTCCGGGTCGAACTCGCGCGCCCGCACCAGGTGCCTCACCGCATCGCGATACCGCGCGTCGTCGAACAGGGCCTGGCCCCGTGACAGTTCCGCCTGCGCGGTGGTGGGCGCACCCGCTTCGGGGACGCCCGAGGCCAGGCTGACGATGGCGACGGCGAGGGCCACACCGACAGCCAGGCGCGCGTCGCGCAGCGACCACAAGCGGACAACGAGACGGGTCATTTCAACCATCCTGGCCGGCGTGCCGGCCGTGTCTTCCCGCATGGACAGCGCGGCATGCCGTCCCGGGCCCGCCGACGCCGCTACTTCTGGTAGTGCTCCGCGTTCTTGTCGATATACGCCTTCCACTGGTCCGGCACTTCATCCATCGCGTAGATGGCTTCAACCGGGCAGGCCGGAACGCAGGCGCCGCAGTCGATGCACTCATCCGGGTGGATGAAGAGCATCTGGCTCGCCTCGAACTCGCCTTCGTCCTTGCGCGGATGGATGCAGTCGACGGGGCACACATCCACGCACGCCGTGTCCTTGGTGCCGATACAGGGTTCGGTAATAACGTACGCCACTAGTCCTCCTGGAGCAAAAGCGCCGCGTCAGCGGTGCCGGGGTGTGATCGCCGGCGCCACGTCGGCCGGCAGATATCCGAGCCGCACGGACGTCGCCCGTGCCAGATCCCACGCCGCCGGCACGTGCTCGCCGTGCAGCGGCTCTTCACCACGCCCATGGGTGAACACCCCCACGCGCGCCACCTCGTGCCCACGGTAGTCGCGCACCGGCGCGCAGGCACAGTTCAACCGGTATCCGTGCGGGTCGCCGCCCGCGCCGAAACGGCGTACCACCAGGTCCGACGCGCCCACGTCGCCCGACCCACACAGGCGCGCACAGCTCAACCGGCGCTGCTGGCCTTCGGCGAAGAACAGCGAGCAGTGCCCCGGCATCGCCTTGCCGTACGCGGTGTACATCGCGGGCGCATCACCGTGCCCGCCCCAGACGTACGTCACTTCACCGGCGGGCATCGAGACGAAGGCGCGTGCCGGGGTTCGCGCCGCGTAGGCCCGCAGCGGCGGATACGCGTGCAGCCGCAGTTCGGACCCGCTCAGGTAACGGAAGCTCATGTCCAGCAGCTTCAGCGTCAGCACATAACGGCCGCCGTCCTGGTCCTGCCGCACGTACCCGCGTCTGCGCAGCACCAGCAGCAGCCGATGGGCCGTCGCGGCGGGCAAGCCCGCCTGGCGTGCGAGGTCGCGCAGCGCCATCCCACCGGGTTCGCCACTCAGCACCTCGAGGAGGTGCAGCGCCTTGTCAGCTGATGACTGGACTGCCACGTTCCACTCTGCGGAACACTGTTCCGCTGGATGAACGATACTCCTCGCTCGGGTCGTGAACAAGGGCGCTAACAGTCGGACATGGCTGCCGCTGTCACGAGGTGGTGTCGAGGCGCTGGCGCAGGTCGCGCAGGTACTCCAGCACGCGACGCGCGTTGGTGCCGAGGTCGCTGCGGCCGAGCCGCGACTTCGACCGGACGTCCACGCGCGTGCCGCCTTCCGGCCGGTCGCGCAGGCGCACGACGACGTCGTCCCTGAACCGCAGCCAGGGAGTCACGGCAATCGCTTCCAGGCGGCCCGCCGCCATGTCGTCGCCGACGATCTGCCATCCTGCGCGGCGCATCGCCTCGCGCGCGGCGACGTGCACGCGCGCCCGGTCCGTCCGGGTCTCGAGTGGCTCGATCTCGGGCCATGCGGCGCGCTGCTGCGCCGCGACGGCCGGCCCGGAATACCCGGGCGGGTTCCAGGCCCAGCGCCGATGCGGCAGCACGTCCACGAACGATGGTGGATCCTCGGTGTCGGTGGTGATGTCGTGGATGGGGACCACGAGGGCAGAGTACTCTAGGCCTCTGCATGTCCTGGCAGGTCCGCTGCGCGCTGATGGTGTGTGTCTGGCTTGCCACGCACACGTCGTCGCTCGCCCAGCCGTCGGCCCGGTTCATCGTCGATCAGTGGCGCGTGGACGACGGCCTGCCGCAGAACACGGTCACCGCCATTGCACAGGACGCCAGGGGATATCTCTGGATTGCCACACGCAAGGGTCTCGCGCGCTTCGACGGCGTGCACTTCCAGCAGATCGCGCGCGTCGGCGACCACGACATCGGCGCCATGCGCCTCACGTCGGTGCTGCCCGACGCGGATGGCGCGCTCTGGATTGGGACGTATGGTCATGGCGTCCTTCGCCTCGCCGGGGGCGTCGCGACGCGGTACGGGACGGCCGACGGCGTCCCGCATGACGTCGTCTGGAACCTGACCCGCGATCGCGACGGACGCGTCTGGCTCGCCTCGGCCGGCGGCGCGCGGTTCTTCGACGGACGGCGCTGGCAGTCGCCGGCGCTGCCCGCTGACCTTTCGGGCGACGGCGTCAATGCCGTGTACCAGTCCCGCGACGGGCGGCTCTGGTTCGGCACGTCTCGCAATGGTGTGGTCAGTGTGGACGGCAAGGCCGTCCGGCGCTATTCGACCGGCGAAGGGCTGCCCGCCACCACCGCCACGTCGATCGCCGAGGCGCCAGACGGCACCATGTGGGTGGCAACGGCGACCGGCCTGGCCAGCATCACGGACGACACCGTCACGGCATTCGGTCGGAGCGCCGGTCTCTCTGGCGACCGGGTGCTGCAGGTACTCGTGGACCACCGCGGCACGGTCTGGGCCGCCACGCACGGCGGCGGGCTGGCGCGTGGCACCGGCGGCAGCTTCCGCTCGTTCGGGAGGGACGACGGCCTCAGCAGTGAGTACGTCATCTCGCTTCATGAGGACCGGGATGGGGCCCTGTGGGTCGGCACGCTCAGCGGCGGGCTCAATCGTCTCGCCCCCGCCGCACGCGAGTTGCTGGACGCGCGGTCCGGCCTCCCTCCGTATCCGGTCACCACGATCTACCAGAAGGCCGCGACGGGAACATTCTGGGTCGGCACGTATGGAGGCGGGCTCGCTCGCATCCGCGATGGCCGCGTGCGTGTCTATGGCGAGGCCGACGGGCTGCCGTCCACGGCGATCACGTCCGTGGTCGGCGGGCCGGGCGACAGCGTCTGGGTGGGCACCAACGGCGCCGGTGCGTTCCGCTTCCTCGACGGCCGGATCCTCGAGCGGCTCGGCCCGGAGGTCGTGGGCGCTCCTGTTCGAACCATCGAGGTGGACCATCAAGGCGGTGGCGCCGTGTGGTTCGGCGGGGATGGCCTCGTCCGGTACGCGAACGGCCAATGGCAGCATCTGGACGACTCCGACGGACTCCGCAGCAGTGAAGTGCGCGTCATCTACACGATGAAGGACCGCGTGTGGGTAGGCACGTACGGAGGCGGCCTGCAAAGCATCGAGCGGGACGGCCGCATCGTGTCGTGGGGGGAACGACAGGGCCTCACGAACCGCTTCGTCACCTCCCTGCACGCCGATGACACCGACACGCTGTGGATCGGCACATACGGCGGCGGCCTGTTTCGCCTGCGCGACGGCCGCATGGACGCCATCACCAGCGAAGACGGCCTGCCAGACGACGTCGTGTTCGACATCCTCGAGGACAAGGCGGGCCGGCTGTGGCTGACGTCCACACAGGGACTCGCGGTCGTCCGCATGTCGGACATCGACGCCCGCATCAACGGGCGCACGAACCTTCTGTCCGTCTCCCTCTACGGACGGACGGAAGGCGTGCCGGGCACCGACGGCACCGACGGCAACCAGCCGCTCAGCTGGCGCGCGGCGGACGACCGCCTGTGGTTCGCGACCGTTGACGGGGTCGTGATCTTCGATCCGACAGAGGTCGCCGACACGCCGCCGGCGCCCCGCGTCTACGTGGACGACGTGCTCGTGGACAAGCAGCTCGTGCCGACGCCCCTCGGCGATGCGCCGCTCGCAGGCCGGAACCTCGACGTGCGCTTCAGTGCGCCCGTGCTGCAGGGCGGGCGAGCCGTGCAGTACGAGTACCGCCTCGTCGGCCTCGATGACCGCTGGGTGGACGCCGGCACCTCACGGACCGCCGCCTTCACCAATCTCGAGCCCGGTGAGTACGGGCTCGAGATGCGCGCACGGTCGGGCCGCGGCGCCGCACCTGGACCCGTCCTGCGCCTGCCCATCGTGGTGCCGGCGCGGTTGCACGAGACGGCGTGGTTCCGAGCCGCCGCGGGCACTCTGCTGCTGCTCGGGGTGGTCGGCCTGGTGGGAAGCCGCGTCACGCGGCTGCAGCGGCGGCAGCAACAGCTGCAGGCGACCGTCGAGGAGCGCACCGCCGCCCTGCGTCACGAGATGCAGGAACGCGAGCGCGCCGAGCGTCAGCGGCGCATCCTCGACGAGCGCGTCCAGCAGGCCCAGCGGCTCGAGAGCCTCGGTGTGCTCGCAGGCGGCGTGGCCCACGACTTCAACAACCTGCTCGTCGGTGTGCTTGGCGAGGCCGGCCTGGCCCTCGCCGACCTGCCTGCGGACGCGCCGGTTCGTCGGCACGTCGAGCGCATCGAGCGGGCGGCGCTGCGCGCGAGCGATCTCACGGCGCAGATGCTCGCGTATTCGGGTGGGGGCCGCTTCATCGTCGTGAACGTGGGGCTCGAGAGCCTCGTGCGCGAGGTGCTGGACCTCCTGGCGGCCGACGTCCCGCCGACGATTCGCGTCACCGTGGACATGCCGGACGAACTTCCGGCCGTCGCAGGCGATCCGTCGCAGTTGCGTCAGGTGGTCCGGAACCTCGTGATCAACGCGGTGGACGCCATCGGCGAGCAGCCCGGGCGGATCTCCATCGCGGCAGGCACCAGGCTGGTGCGCTCCGACGACTCGGTCGCCGCGCGGCCGGATCTGCCGACCATGGCGCCGGGCGCCTACGTGTGGCTGTCGGTGCAGGACGATGGCGTCGGCATGGATGCCGACACCACGGCCCGTGTCTTCGACCCGTTCTTTACGAGCAAGTCCACGGGACGAGGGCTCGGCCTGGCCGCCGCGCTGGGGATCGTCCGCAGCCAGGGCGGCCGCATTGCCGTTGCCAGCCAGCCGGGGCTGGGCTCCACGTTCACGGTGTTGATGCCGGCAGCCAGACAGGCCCGGGTCGGGCAGGCCGGTCCCGGCGACATCTCCATCCCGTCGCGGGTGCAGGCAGCCGCGCGCCAGCGTGATGGCGTGGACGTCGCCCGATCGGAGGAGCCGCGAGACGCAAGTGCCACCGACATCGACGGGCCCGTGCTGTCCGAGGTCCTCGTCGTGGACGACGAGCGCCTCGTGCGTGACGTGGCGCGCGTGGCGCTGCGTCGCGCCGGTCATGCCGTGAGCGAGGTGCCGACCGGCGAGGAAGCCGTCGAGATGTTCGCGGCGCGAGCCGACGACTTCGGGCTGGTCCTCCTGGACCTGACGCTGCCCGGCATGCAGGGGCGAGCCGTCATGCACGCCGTCAGGGCCATTCGTCCTGACGTCCCCATTGTCCTGACCAGCGGCTACACGGCTGAAGAAGCCGGCGACCTCACGCGGGCGCCACGCACGACGTTCCTCCAGAAGCCATGGCGGCCCGACCAGCTCGTTCGCTGCGTGGCCGACCTCATGCAGCACCCGTCGTGACCTCGATCAGCCCACACCCGCGTGCTAGGATCGCCGTTCAGGTGGGGCGCCCCGCCCCGCCAGTTGGCACGGCCCTGGCGCGCCGCGCCAGGCGTCGCCGCAGGTGGGTAGGGTCGGCTCTCCGGGCCGGCCACCGTCAGAGATCCGATGAGCACAGTTGCCCCGTTGCACGTGATCACCCCGCGTCGCCCGAAGCCCGAATGGCTGAAGGTCAAGGCGCCGGGGTCCGAGAACTACCTCCGCCTCTCGAAGCTGATGCGCGGGCTCGGCCTGAACACCGTGTGCGAGGAAGCGCGCTGCCCGAACATCGGCGAATGCTGGCACCACGGCACGGCAACGTTCATGATCCTGGGCGACGTCTGCACCCGGGCCTGCGGCTATTGCGCGGTGGCGCATGGCAAGCCCGCCGGCCTCGACCTCGACGAACCCCGTCGCGTCGCCGATGCCGTCAAGGTGCTCGGGCTCAACTACGTCGTGATCACGTCCGTGGATCGTGACGATCTCCCGGACGGTGGCTCGGGCATCTTCGCCGAGACCATCCGGCAGACGCGCGCGCTCTCGCCTGACTGCCGCATCGAAGTGCTGATCCCCGACTTCCAGGGCAAGGCCGACCAGCTACAGACCGTGCTCGATGCGGGCCCCGACGTGCTGAACCACAACACGGAGACGGTGCCCCGCCTGTACCGCAAGGCGCGCAGCGGCGGCAGGTATCCGCGCACGCTCGAGTTGCTGGCTCGCGCCAAGGCGCACGCCCCGCACATCCCCACCAAGACCGGCGTGATGGTGGGACTCGGCGAGGAAAAGCACGAACTCGTCGAGGTGTTCCGCGACCTCCGCCAGGTGAACGTGGACATCCTCACCATCGGGCAGTACCTCCGGCCGACCGACTCGCACCTCGAGATGGTGCGCTACTACACGCCCGACGAGTTCCGCGAGTTGAAGGCCGCCGCCCTGGAACTCGGGTTCGGCCACGTGGAATCGGGCCCGCTCGTCCGGAGTTCCTACCACGCGCACGAGCAGGCCGACAGCCTCGCCGCACAGGCCGCCGCCAGGCGCTAGGACGCCCTCCGACTCCCCAATCGACCCGTGCCTGCGCGTCGCCCGGCCGCCCGCGTGCTCCCCTACCCTGCCCAGGAGCCCGTGCCGCCGCCGCTGCGCGCCGTGCACGCGCACGTGATTGCCTGCGAGGCGTGCCCGCGCCTTCGCACTTACTGCACCGCCATCGCCGAGACCCGGCGAGCCGCGTTCCGCGACGAGACGTACTGGGCGCACCCCGTGCCCGGCTACGGTGATGCCGCCGCCAGACTGCTCGTGCTGGGCCTCGCGCCCGCCGCACATGGCGCCAACCGCACCGGCCGCGTGTTCACGGGCGATGGCCGCAACGCGTCGGGCGACTTCCTGATGCGGGCGATGATGGCCGCCGGTTTCGCGAATCGTCCGACCTCCGATCGTGTGGACGACGGACTGCGCCTGACAGACGCCTACATCGTCGCGGCCGTGCGCTGTGCGCCGCCGGACAACAAGCCGGCCCCGGTCGAAGTCGACCGCTGCCTGTCGCACCTGGAGGCGGAGGTGGCTGCCCTGCCGAACATCCGTCTTGTCGTGGTGCTCGGACGCATCGCGTACGATGCGTACCGCCGGCTGCTCGCGCGCAAGGGACAGCGCCTGCCCGCCGCGCCGTTCGCGCACGGCCATTTCGTCGACGCCACCGCCATCGGCGCGCCCAGCGTGCTGCAGTCCTACCACCCGTCGCGGCAGAACACGCACACGGGCCGCCTCACGGACGCCATGCTCGCCAGCGTCTTCCTCGACGCACGGCAGCGGCTCGAGGCGGCGCGATGAGCTGGCCCCCGGCCGGCGGCGCGGGCCCCGACCTGCTGACGCTCGCCTCGGCGGCGCTGCTCATCGGCATCTCGAAGGGCGGCCTCGGAGGACCGCTACCGACCATGCTGGCCACGCTGATGCTGACGCAACGGGGCAGCGTGGCGACCGCTGTCGCACTGGCCACGCCGATGCTGATGGTCGGCGACGCGTTCGCGATGTATTCCTATTGGCGAACGTGGGATCGCACCCATGCGGCGGCGCTGATCCCGTCGGGCGTGGTCGGCGTCATGATCGGGCTGTGGGCGCTGCGCGGGTTGCCCGACCGCACGCTTCGCGTCGGCCTCGGCCTGGCCGGCCTCGTGGTGGTGGGCTACAAGATCTTCAGCCATTGGCGCGGACGCGAGCACTACCAGCGCCGCGCATGGCACGGACCGATCGCGGGGCTGCTCTCGGGCGTCAGCTCGGGGATGCTCAACGCCGGCGGACCGCCGATCACGTCCTACCTGCTGCTGCAACCGATCACGCCCACCGTGTTCATGGGCACGACCACGCTGTTCTTCGCGATCATCAACCTGTTGAAGGTGCCGGGATCGCTCGCGGCCGGTGTGGTGACGGTGCCCGCGCTGGTGTGGTCGCTGGCATTCTGTCCGCTCGTGGCCCTGGGCGTGTACGCGGGCCGGTGGTTCATCGCCCGCGTGCATCCCGAGGTGTTCGACCGGATCATGACCGCGGTGCTCGTGGCCGCGTGTGTGTGGCTCATCGCCACCGCGTACATGTAAGCGACACGCACCGCGCCGCGGCGGGCTCAGGGCCGGATCAGCCGGGCCGATCGCTTGCCGACGCCGAGTTCGGTCAGCCGCTCCACCATCCGCTCGCCCGCCGTCGCCGTCGATGGCGACTTGTCGATTTCCTTGATGCGGCCGTCCGGGCCGATGTAGAACGTCCAGCGCGCCGCCATCTGCTGGTCGGCCGGGCGATCGAGCCGGATCACACCGTACTTCTTCGCGGCCGCCTTCGATGGATCGGCAAGGATCGGGAAGGCGACACCCTGTTCCTTCGCAAAGCGGGTGTTCAACTCGACGTCGTCCACGCTCGCCATGAAGAGCGCGATGTCGTACTGCTTGAGCACGGCATCGCTCGCCGCAATCGACTTGCACTCGGCGGTACACCCGCCGGTGAAGGCCTTGGGGAACCACGCGAGCACCACGGTCTTGCCCTTGTAGTCCGACAGCTTGTGCGTCTTGCCGTCGGAACCCTGCAGCTCGAACGCGGGCGCGGGATCGCCGACCTTCAGGTCGGCCGAGTACTGAGGCGCTGGCGCCGGCGCCCCTGCGGGGGCCGGAGCCTGGGCAGCGACGGGCGAGACGCCGAGCGTGGCGACCGCCAACAGGGACAGGATTCTGGACATGCGCCGATGGTAGCACCGCTCCGGGTCCGTGCCTGCCTCGGCCTGGCGCAATATCCCGCTCCGCCGGCGATCAGGCTCCTCGCGACCGCGACGTCGCCGCGCCAGTGCGCTCTTACTCCGGCACCATCGTCGCGCGGGCCGCTGCGCCAGCGGCGAAGTCGCCGCCATAGGTCGCCCGCTCGACAACGATCGGCACGGCAGCCACCCCGCCGAGTGATTCGACGACGACCGAGAATCGGCCCCAGAGGTCCGGGAACGTCTGGCGCATCCAGATCGTCGTGCGTCCCGCCGCCGCGGCGACGTCGCCGACGATGGGCGCGCGCCCGCCCTGGTATGCCGTGACGCGCAATGCCGGCAGCGCGCCACCCGGATCAGCCGTGCCGACGAGCAGGAACGTGTCGGCGCCGACGAACGTTTCGGCGTCGGCCACCGCGAACCGCGTGCCCGCAACCGTGGCGCCGAACTCGACATGGCCCTCGACCCAGCTCTCGGCGTCGCCCGCCCACCACATGGCACGCTCGGCAACGATAGGTGCCGAGGCCTCGAGCGTCGTCACCACCTCGGCGTCGGCGAGCAGCGGATCGGCCGCATCGAGCCAGATGGTGAACCGGCTGCGCGGCGCGACGTCGTAGGTGCGTGTCAGCGTCGCGGCCTGCCCGGTGCGGGTGACGAGATCGAACCGGGCCGCAACCTGCACCGGCGCGTCGCCAGGATTGGCCATCAGCACGAACGTATCGAAGAAGGGTCCGGTTGCGCCTTCCGCGAAGCGCCACGTCGTGGCCGGCGCCGTGACCCCGATCGCGTTGGTGCCTGCCGCGAACATCTGACCCGGGCGGTCCCGGTACATCGCGCGTTCCGCAACGATCGGCGCGGAGGCACGCACCGTGGCGGCGAACTCGGACTGCGACAGCGGCGCGCCCTCCTGGTTGACCCACACGGTGCGCCGGGCACCGGCGTCCACGACGTAGCTTCGACTCGTCGTCGTGTCGGCGAGCAGGAAGTCGATCGTCACGGTCGCCGGCGTCGTGCCGGGGTTCTGCAGGAGGAAGAACGTCTGCAGCCCGCCGATCGTCGCGCCCTCGGCGAAATACCACTCGAGTGCCGGCGCCTCCACGGCCGCACTCGCGTGGCTGCCATAGCCGGTGGCGCGATCCCAGGTCACGCGGCGGTCCACCACCACGAGCCGTGTGCTCTCGACGATGACCCCGAACTCGGTCGCTGCCAGCAGGCCGACACAGCAGGACGCGACGTCCTGACGCCCGCCCGGCTCCAGCCGTACCACCTGGCTTGCTGCGGTTCCAGCCGGCCCCATGAAGCGCACGAGGGCATCGGCCGCCTCCGCACCGGGGTTGAAGAGGGAGACGACGGTGTCGAAGAACGAGCCCGCGGCTCCCTCGGCCAGCAGTCGAGTGAACGCCGCATTCGCCGTCGGGTGCGTGCGATCGACGAACTCCTGGAGGTTCGTGCGCCCGTCGCCATCGGCGTCAGCACCGGCGTCGGCGGCGGTGGTCGGGTCCAGGCCAAAGCGCTGCTCCCAGCCGTCGAGCATGCCGTCGGCGTCGGCGTCGAGCGACGTCACGCGGAGGTCGGACTCCGTGCTGCCGAGCACCGCGGCGCCGTCGGCAGACATCGCGTGCAGGGTCTGGTCCGGAAACTGGATGACGAGGCCGCTGCGACGATCGAGGACGCCGCCGGGCACTCCGGGGGCGCTCGCCTCGAGCAGCAAGACGAGTCCATCGTCGCTGACCACGCGCGGCACGTGGCTCGTCCCGACCGCGTCCGCACGATCCACGAGACGCTGATCGCGATCGAAGACCACCGCGAACGGCGGCCCGCTGGCCCCTGTCCTGGCGACGACGTGCCGGCCATCCAGCGTGGATGCGATGGGAGGCGTCTGGTCCCAGTTGGCGCTGCGGGGGAGGACCTCCGGGTACATCGCATGCACGGCGCTGGCGACGTCGTAGGCGGCCAGCGCGGCTGGCACCGTATCTCCGGCGGTGTAGAAGATCCAGTGTCCATCGCCGCTCACGGCAGGCGAGGCGGCACACAGCGCGGCGTACAGCGATGCCCGCATGATGCAGGTCGATCCGATCTGCCGCGGCAGGACACTTGCCGGTGTGATCGCCATCACGGACGCGGCGAGCAGGGCCTTCGGGCCGACCCTGACGCTGATCCAGGCGAGCGTGCCGCCGTCCCGGCTCATCGCGACGCCAGGTGTACCCAGCAGCTGCGGCAGGCTTGGAGACGGCGTCCAGCCGTCGAGCTCCATCACAGTGCCGTCGTCCAGATCGATGCGCGCACGCAGCGCATACGAGTACAGGCCCGAGTAGCCCACCTGGTAGGCAACGTACCGTCCGTCGTCGCTGACGGCGAAGATCGCCTGGACGCCGGCGGTCACCGTGGCGCCCGGTGGGTGCAGCTTCGGCGGCAGTACCTGACGCGTCGTCGACGTCTGCCGGTCCCACACCAGGAGGCTGTGGCCACTATGCGGGGCCCAGGCGACGTAGCGCCCGTTTGCCGACATCACGGCCGCCGACACGGGGTCGGTCGTGACGACCTCCACGCCAGGCTGTGGCGCGGCGCGGACGAGGCTGGCGGCACAGGCGAGACCGATCGCCAGGTGCAGGACGCGCGCGGACGTGAGAATCACTGCCCCTCCGATTCGTGTGCGGCAAGCGTAGCCCACGAACCGGCGCCGGGCAACGTCATGCGTCAGCGCGTGCTTTCGCAGTACGTCCGAGCTGCTCCACGATGCGCGTCGCCTCCTCCACCGCACGGGCCAGCACCGAGCGGATCTTGCCGTCCTCGAGCATCAGCACGCCGCCGATCGTGCAGCCGGCCGGGGTCGTGACGTCGTCGCGCAGCGAGGCCGGATGGCGGTCGGTCTCGAGCACCATGCGCGCGGACCCCAGCATCGTCTGCGCCACGAGCTGCAGCGCGAGGTCGCGCGGCAACCCGACGCGAACGCCGGCATCGGCCATCGCTTCCATCATCAGGTACATGTACGCGGGGCCGCTGCCGCTCAGCGCCGTGACCGCGTTGCAGTAGGACTCGTCCACGATCCGGCAGCGCCCCACCGACGCGAAGATCCGCTGCGCGAGCTCGAGATGCGCGGCGGTGGCATGGCTGCCACCCGAGACCACCGTCATGCCGGCGCCGACGACACACGGCGTGTTGGGCATCGCGCGCACCCACGGGTTCGGCAGGTCGAGCAACTGCTCGAGTCGTGACGTGGTCACGCCGGCCAGGATGGACACGAGCAGCGTGTCGTGCCGCACACCCGACTGCAGCAGCGCGCTGGCCACGTCCGCAGCCTGCTTCGGCTTGACGCAGACCAGGAGCACGTCGGTCTCGGGCAGCCTGTCGGCGTACTCGCGCACGCAGGCGATGCCGAGGTCGGCCGCGACCTCGTCGCACGTCTGCTGCGTGTGTGCGGCGGCCCAGGCCTGGCCGGGCGCCAGCAGCTGCGCGTCCACGAGCCCGCGCAGGAGCGTCCGCCCCATCACGCCGGCGCCGATCACGCCCAGGTGTCTGTCAGGAGGGAGAAGAGACGACATGGCCTACAGCCTACAGCCTGCCCTCGCCGAGCCGCCATTGCGAAGGCCGGCCCGAGGTTACAGATCCTCCAGCCCGGTCGTCGCGTCGCCGAAGCCGTCGAGCCGCACTCCCATGCGATCCATCAAGGACAGGTGGAGACTGCACACCCGGCGGTTGGCCTCGCCCTTGTCCATGTAGTCGAGGATCCGACCGGTTTTCAGCGAGCCGCACCCCTTGCCCGTGAGCAGGATCGGCAGCTGCTCGGCGCCGTGCAGGTCGCCGTCGAAGAGGCTCGACGCACACATGAGGATCGAGTTGTCGAGCAGCGTCGTCTCGCCCTCCGGGATGGCCTTCATGCGCTCGGTGAGGTAGGCAAACTGCGCGATGTGGAACTGGTTGGTCTTGAGGTACATCGCCTCCTTGCTGGCGACCCGGCCGTTGTGCGTCAGGTCCAGGTGCAGTGCGCCGTGCACCCCCTCGACGAACCTGAAGTTCATCTGCGAGAGGTCGTTGTTCAACATCAGCGTCGCGACACGCGTCTTGTCCATCTGGAACGCGAGCACGACGAGGTCGAGCATCAGCTTCATGTGCGCAGGCACGTCCTGCGGCAGCTCGTGCCTGGGTCGCGGCATGTCGGGCTGCGACAGCGTCGGACGCCAGCCTTCCAGGCGTTCTTCACGTGATGCCCGCTCGATGCGCACCTCGATGTCGCGGATGCCCTCGAAGTACTCCCCCAGCTTGTGGTGATCGTCGCGGCTGATGCGTCGGGTCAGGCCCTGCACGTCCTCGCGGACGGCATCGAGGATGCTGCGATCGAGGGCGCGATCGGTGCCGTCCCCGACCAGACGGTCGAAGGCTCGCGCCGGGTAGATCTCCTTGGTCGCGGGGCGCGTCGGCGACACCCACGAGAGGCTCGAGCCGTAGACCATCGAGAGCCCGTCCTCGAGCCGCAGCTCGTTGGGCTCGATGCCGAGCACGAGGCTGGGGATGCTCGTGCGATCCCCGATGGCGCCGGCGATGACCTGATCCATCGACGTCCCGACGCGGATGACGTCGGGGTCGAGGCTCACGGGCGCGCCCGAGAGCAGGTTCATGCGCCCGAGGTGCGGGCTCGTGGACGCCAGCGCGGCCTGGCTGTACAAGCCGCGGATGAAGACCATGTCGTCGCGGTGGGGCAGCATCGGCGCCAACCCTGGACCCAGTTCCATCGAGGCGCCGCTGCCCTTCGCCCACCAGTGCGCCGGTTCGACGCCGTTCGAGAAGAAGACGATGCCGAGA
>JAEZCY010000124.1 GCA_023429845.1 Acidobacteriota bacterium | reverse complement strand
CAACCCGCGCATATGAGCGTGATCACTCGCGACCTGGCCGCCCTCGACGCGCGCGCTGATCTCACCGGACGGCTGCACGAGGGCCCGCAGCCGTCCTTGACCAGTGGGTCCTCCATATGAGCCGCCGTCGCGCCACTGCTTCACGCGCTCGCGGATGCGGTTGATGCGCGGGCTCGACGTGAACCGATCCTGCGTCCACTCGGTGTCGAACCTCAGCTGGCCTGACTTCTTGCGCGGGCTCGCGATCGGCAGGAAGTAGCCGCTCTCCCGCCGTCCGTCGACGATCTCGTCGGTGATGCCATCGTCGGAGAACCGGAAGTGCCGGCTCGGCTCGCTGAATGGCGAGTTGAGGATCGGGTTCTCGATGACGACCGTAGACACGGGCGGATTATATTGCGCGGACGTTCCCCACACGTCAGGCAGGGCCGGCCGTCCCGGCTGGCCGTCTGCGCAGGTACGCCATCGATGCGTCTGGGGGAGGTATGCGCACGCCGAGGGCGCGGAGTTCGCGGCGGCACTGTTCCGGCGACGCGAAATGCACGGCGTGCATGCCCGCGGCGCGGGCCCCGACGATGTTGGGCAGGCTGTCGTCGATGAACACCGTGCGCTCGGCGACCAAGCCGGTGCGCCGCAACGTCAGGGCGAACATCGCCGGGTCTGGCTTGGCGATGCCCTCGACGCCCGAAATCACGATGTCCTCGAACTCGGCGAGGAACGGGAAGCGCTGGAGCGCGACGGGAAACGTCTCAGCCGACCAGTTCGTCAGCGCCGCCACGCGATAGCCTTCCGCCTTCAGTTCCGTCAGCAACGCCACGCTGCCCTCGATGGCTCCGCCGAGCATGCGTTCCCATGCCGACTTCCACTCGGCCAGCAGCTCGGCATGCTCGGGGAACAACGCGGTGCGCTCGGCGATGGCCTGCGCGAAGGGCTTGCCGAGGTCCATCTCGTGGTTCCACGCGTTGGTGGTCACCTCCGCGAGGAACGATTCCATCTGCGCCTCGGAGTCGAACCGATCGCGATAGTGGTTGCGCGGATCCCAACGGATCAGCACGTTACCCAGGTCGAACAGGATGGCGTCGATCATTCGGCCTTCGTCGTTGCGGCCTTCGTCATTCGGCCCGCAGCCTGCGTTGAAAGAAAAACGCCGGCGCTCCGGTGGGAGCGTCGGCGTTGGTAGGCACCGGGTGAGGTCGGTGGAGGCGGCTAGTCGCCGCCGGAGCCGCCAGCAGCACGCTGCTTGTCGGTGACGATGCCGACCTTGTCGATGCCGGCGCCGCGCGCCGCGTCGATGGCCTGCACGACGTTCCCGTACGGCAGCGTCCCCGCACCGAGGATGAACATGGTCTTCTCCTTGCGCGTCTCGAAGATCTCGGAGAGGCGGCTCTGGAGGTCGGCCATCTGGACGTTCTGGTTGTTGATCGCCATGCTGCGGTCGGCATTCATGGTCAACACGATCTGGACGCTCGTGTCGGCCGCGTCGGCCGCCTTGGTCTCGAGGGGCAGGTTGATGTCCGTGCCCTTCTGCGTCATGGGCAGCGCCGCCATGAAGATGACCAGGAGCACGAGCAGCACGTCGATCAACGGCGTGACGTTCATGTCCGAGCTGGCGTGCGGCACCTCTGATCGGACGACGCGCTCGGCGCCGTGGTGCTTGTGGGCAGACATGTTAGTCTCCCCCTCCTTCTTCGGCCTTCTTGGCAGACTCGGTGATCAGCGCGACGTTCTCGATGCCGGCCTCGGCCAACTTGTCCATCATGCTCATGATGGCCGCGTATGGGGCGTCGGTGTCGCCCTTGAGGTAGACGATCCGCTCGGCCCGTTCCTCGAGCGCGAACTTGATGCGATCGACCGCCTCGGACTCGGAGACCTGGATGTTGTTGACGTACAGATTCCTCTGCGCGTCCACGTGCACCACGGTCTGCTCCTGCGTGTCGGGCTTCTCGGTGGTGTTCTCGGCGATCGGCAGCCGCACGTTCACGCCCTTCTGCAACAGGGGCGCGATGAGCATCATGATGATGAGCAGCACCAGCATGATGTCGACGAGAGGAGTGACGTTGATGTCGGCCTTGATGCCGCCCTTGCCGCCACCCGTGCTCATGGCCATGGTGACTCTCCTGAGCGAGACGTCCCCGATGGAGACGTCTCCGGTCGAACCTGTCGGCCGGCTACGACAGCCGGCCCTACCCCATTAGGCGCTCTTCTTGACGAAGTAGTCCACCATCTCCGACGAGCTGTTGTCCATCTCGACGTTGAAGTACTCGAGACGACCCGTCAGGTAGTTGTAGAACCACACCGCCGGGATGGCCACGACGAGCCCGAGTGCGGTCTCGACGAGCGCTTCCGAAATACCGGCCGAGACCGAGCCGATGCCGCCCGAGCCGGTCGCCGCGATGCCCTGGAACGCCGAGATGACGCCGACGACCGTGCCCAGCAGACCGACGAACGGTGCCGTCGAGCCGATGGTCGCGAGCGAGGAAACGCCCTTCTTCAGGTCGTTGCCGGTCAGCGCCGTTGCACGCTGAATGGCGCGACGCACGGTGTCCAGCAAGTCGTCGCGGCTGAGCGTCTGCCCGCTCTCGCTCTGGAACTGGTACTCCTGCAGGCCAGCCAGCACGACCTTGGCCAGGTGGCTGTACTTGAAGTTCTTCGACTGCGACAGCGCGATCGCGTCCTTCAGGCGGCCTTCCTTGAGGTGCTTGGCGACCTGCGGGGCATACAGCTTGGACTGCTTGCGCGCCTGCGAGAACGTGTACCAGCGCTCGACGAACACACCAACAGACCAGAAGGACTGGAAGAAGAGGACATAGGCGACCGCTTTCGCCACGAAGCCCATCTCATTCCACATGTGAATCAGATTCAAATCACCCATTGCGCTCCACCCCTCCGGGGTTGACTGTGCCCGGGACGCCCCTTCAGGCGGGGATCGTCCACCGTTCGTTCGTGTTAGTGCGACCGACCGTTTGAGTTGACGTGACGGGCCCCGCCTCTGAATGCGTTCACGAGACGGGAACCCAGGGGACTACTGCAACGTAAAGTTCACCGTGACGGTCATGATGACCGGCACCGGCACGCCGTTGAGCAGCGTGGGCGTGTACTCCCACTGCTTCACGGCGTCGAGAGCGGCCTGGTCCAGCAGCGGGATGCTGCGGAGCACGCGCGCGTTCTGGACCCGCCCGTTGGGCCCGATCGTCGCCTCGATGATCACGACGCCGGAGACGCGCGCCGACTGCGCAATCTGCGGATAGACCGGCTTGACGTCGCGGGTCTTCTTCGGCGGCGCGATATTGCCCCCGACGCGCACCGGCTGGGTGGGCGGCGGGGGCGGCGGAGGCGGCGGAGGCGCAGACGGCACACCGCCCACGACACCACCAAGGGCACCGCCGGGAATGCCGCCCTCGACACCGCCCGGCACACCGACGCCCACGTTGGCGACCGGCGGCGCGGGGGCCTCGGGCTTGATTTCCTTCGGCGGCTCGATCGGCGCCGCGTTGGGATTGGTCACCGGCGTCGGCGTCGGTGTCGGCGCCGCGGCAGCCGGCGGTGGTGGCGGGGGCGGGGGCGGGGGCGGCGGCGGCGGAGGCGGTGCAGCGAACGCCATCATGCTCGGCGTATCAGGCAACGCATCCATCGCCATCAGCGGGATGAGGACAACCCCGCCCACGATCGCGGCGTGGACGAGAATCGAGACGGGAACCGTGTACCACTTCTGCGACCCGACCTTGATGGACGGATCGACCACGTCCCCGAACATGTCTTTCGGCACTGGCCTGTCCTCCTACCGACCCAGACGGCTGCGTTGTAGTCCCGTCGAGAGACGGCGATTATAGCGACAGCAAAAAAACAGTGTCAACGAACACCGATGTCCTGTTTGACACCGGTTTTCACAAAACGGCTCACGGTTGTCGCACGACGTTCCGGAGGCGGTTCCCACGCGTTCCCGCCGACACGCGCGCCACCCTCGGCCGCCCCCATCGTTGGGCAGGACACATGGCGCGCGACCGGTCGAGATCGCGAAGCGCCGATGCTAGTCGTGCAATCCGCAAGCTGTCAATTAGTCTGCCGTGATGTCCGGCTCGGATGCCCGTCGCGCCCGCAGCGCACCCGGCAATGCCATGCCGCCGGTGAGGAAGATCCGAAGCCCTTCCTCGACCGTGAGATCCGGATAGCGCACGCGATCGCGCCTGTAGAGCAGGACGTCGCCCAGATACAGATGGTTGGTCGGCACGTAGACGGCGAGCCAGGGCTCGGGCGCCCCCGACTCATCCGGCACCGTCAGTTCGCGAGTGAGAAAGCCGAGCACCAGGCCGCGCTGCGGCTCCTCGACGAGCACCACACGCTTGAACCCGGACTCGTTCTGCGGATTGAACGCCCAGACCAGTTGCTTGATCGGCGCATAGATCGACCGGAACATCGGCACGCGCAGGAGGTAGTGCTCGGTCCTGTGCAGCAGACGCCGCCCGAGGACGTTGGCGGCGAACATGCCCACGAGCAGCACGAACGCCGCCGTCACGGCAATGCCGAGCCCGGGCACGCGACGCCCGAACAGACGCTCGACGATCGGTGACGTGAGCGCGTCGGCAAGTCCGAAGATCCAGACGAGGGCCGCCACACTGAGCGCGATCGGCACCGTGACGAAGAAGCCCGCCACGAACCGGACCCGCAGGTGATTCCACATGTCAGCGTCTCACCATCCGGCATCCGCAGCGCGACTCGCGGCCATGTACGTTCGTATGAACCGCCGGTTCTTGCCGGCGGTCCTGCGCGAACCGCGCCGCTGCCCTAGACGTTGCGCCGCTCGCGGCGACGACGCGGACGGTCGCTGGACTCACGGACCGGCGCTGGTGCAGCCGTTGCCACGTTCTTGCTCAGTGCGATGGCGAGTGACGAAGCGATGAACACCGTCGAGAAGGTGCCGCTCACGATGCCGACGAGCATGGTGAATGCAAACCCTTCGAGCACCTCGCCGCCGAACATGTACAGCGCGAGCACCGACAGGAACGTGGTGCCGGCCGTGATGATCGTGCGGCTCAGCGTCTGGTTGACCGCCGTGTTGACCTGCAGGTCGAGCGCCGCACCGCGCATGGTGCGCGCGTTCTCGCGCACGCGGTCGAAGATGACGATCGTGTCGTTCACCGAGTAGCCGGTGATCGTCAGGATCGCCGCGATGATGTTCAGCGACAGCTCGTAGCCGAAGAACACCAGGAACGCCATCGTCACGACGACGTCGTGCAGCGTGGCCGCGATGGCGCCGATGGCGAACGAGGGCCGGAAGCGGAACGCGATGTAGGCGGCGATGCCGAGGATGCTGGCCAGCGTGGCGTAGATGCCCTTGCGCTGCAGGTCCTTGCCGATGACCGGACCGACGATCTCGGTGCTGGTCACCTCGAACTGTCCGATGTCGGCCTTGCCGACGGCCTCGATCACCTGCCGGGCGCCCTGCTCGAGGCTCGTGCCCTGCTCGGACGCCTCGACCTGCGGCAAGCGGACGAGCACCTCGTTGTTGGCGGCGTCGCCGTACTGCTGCACGACCTTCTCGCCCGGGATGTTCTCGAGCGCGTTGCGGACGTCTTCCTCCGACACCGTCTCCTGGAACCGCAGCACGACGATGGTGCCGCCCGAGAAGTCGATGCCGAGCGGCACACCCTGACGCGCTACCTGGACGAGGCCGACCAGGACGATGAGCGCCGACACGGCAATGGCGTGCCAGCGCCAGCGGATGAAGTTGTAGTTGGCGTTGGTGAACAGGTCCATGGCGCCCTCAGATGCTCAGCTTCGCGGCCTGCGGGCGACGCGACAGGATCAGCTCGAACAACGTCCGCGACACGAACACGGCCGTGAACACGTTGGACAGCAACCCGAAGAACAGCGTTGTGGCAAAACCCCGGATGGGGCCGGTGCCGAACTGGAACAGGAACGCCGCGGCGATCAACGAAGCGACGTGCGTGTCGAGAATGGTCAGGAAGACTCGGTCGAAGCCGGCAGCGACGGCGCCGCGTGCCGACTTGCCCGCAGCCATCTCTTCCTTGATGCGTTCGAAGATCAGCACGTTCGAGTCCACGCCCATGCCGATGGTGAGGATGAAGCCGGCGATGCCGGGCAGCGTCATCACCGCGCCCACGTAGGCCATGAACCCGAGCAGGATCACCAGGTTGAGCGTGACCGAGAGCAGCGCGTTGATGCCCGACAGCTTGTAGTACACGAGCATGAACAGCGTCACCAGCGTCAGGCCGATCAGTGAGGCGGTCACGCCGGCGCGAATCGAGTCCTGGCCGAGCGACGGGCCGACGGTGCGTTCCTCGAGGTAGGTGAGGCTCGCCGGCAGAGCGCCCGAGCGCAGCGTGAGCGAGAGGTCCTGGACTTCCTGCTGGGTGAACGAACCCGAGATGCGGCCTTCGTCGTAGATGCGTCCCTCGATCGTCGGCGCGCTCTGGACGCGGCCGTCCAGGATGATGGCGAGCTGGCGGCCGATGTTCTGCGCGGTCAGCTGACTGAACTTTTCGGCCCCCTGCTGATTGAGGGAGAAGCCGACTGCCGGCTGGTTGTTCTCGTCCAGCGAGGGCCGTGCGTTGCGCAGGTCGCGCCCGCTGATCCCGGCCACGCGCTTGACGAGGTAGTAGGCCGGACCGGCGTCACCGGCCTCGGAGGCGCCCGGCACGATCTCCAGGTCGGGCGGCACCTGCCCGCCGCGGGTCGCCAGCAGGGCCTCGCGCGTCGGCGATGGCCCGTCCTCGACGATCTTCAACTCGAGCATCGCCGTGGAGCGGATGATCTCCTTGGCGCGATTGACGTCGGTCACACCCGGCATCTGGACGAGCACCTGATCGCCGCCGCCGTGGGGCGCGACGATGGGCTCGGCCACGCCGAGCTCGTTGACGCGGCGCTCGATCGTCTGCAGTGCCTGCGCGACCGCGTCCTGGCGCACCCGGGTGACCTGTGCCGGCTTGAGGGTGAAGGTGTAGGTGCCCCCCGTCCCGGACGCGCGGTCGAACATCTGGCCCACCCACTCGTCGGCGATGCGCCGGAAGTCGGCGTCGCGATCGGAGGGGACGCCTTCGATGCGGAACGAGCGCACGTCCTGGGGGATCGCCGCGCCAATCGAGACGCCCTGGCGACCCAGTTCGTCACGCAGTCGCTCGGCGGTCGTCTCGGTCTCGAGCTTGAGCGCGTCGTCGGTCTGGACGCGCAGGACGAGGTGCACACCGCCCTCGAGGTCGAGCCCGAGCCTGACCTTTTCCCGGGGTGGGTAGAAGGCCACGACGGCCAGCGCGACCACCACGAGGATGGTGATCACTCTCCAGCGAAGGTTGCTTGTCATGAGAGGTTACGCGGCGCCCGGATCCGACACGACGGGGTCCTCGCCCTGCAGGCCACCGATGGCGGCGCGGGCGACGTCGATGCGGACCTGGGGCGCAATCTGTACCTGGATGTGCTTCTCCCCGAGCCGGGTGATGGTGCCGTGGATGCCGCCGGTGGTGATGATCTTGTCGCCGATCTTCAGGCCGTTCTGGAAGTCGGCGACCTTCTGCTGCCGCTTCTTCATGGGCATCAGCACCATCACGTAGAAGATGCCGAGGATGATGACGAACGGCAGCAGCGAAAGCCACGGGCTGGCGTTGGGATCGGCCGGGGCCGTCATGGCGAACAGGGGACTGGTGAGCACACTCGAGCAGAGCATCAGGGACTCGGGGTTGTCCGGGAGAAGCGGCGGTGGAAGTCCTGTCGGAACTGCTCGAACCTCCCGAAACCGATAGCCTGTCGGATCCGCCGTAGGGTGTCAAGGTAAAAGACGAGATTGTGGATGCTCGCCAGCGTGCCCGCGTTCATCTCCTGATTGCGGAAAAGATGGCGCAGATACGCCCGAGAATGCCGTCGGCACGTGTCGCAGGGGCAGCCCTCGTCGATCGGCCGGTCGTCGCGGGCAAAGCGCGCGTTACGCAGGTTCATGGGGCCGTCTGGCGTGAACACCTGTCCGTTGCGCGCGTTGCGGGTGGGCAGCACGCAATCGAACATGTCGATGCCGCGCGCGACGCACTCGACCAGGTCGTCGGGCATGCCGGTGCCCATGAGGTACCGGGGCCGATCCTCGGGCAGCAGCGGCGTCGTGTGCTCCACGACCTCGTACATCGTCGTCACCGCCTCGCCGACGCTGAGGCCGCCGATGGCGTACGATTCGAAGCCGATCTCCTGCAGCGCTTCGGCGCTTTTCTCTCGGAGGTGGGGATAGACGCCCCCCTGGACGATGCCGAACTGGGCCTGGCCGGGATTGCTCACGGTTACGCCGTGGGCGCCGCCCGCCCTGATTTCGAGGAGCCGCTCGCGCGACCGTCGTGCCCAGCGCAGCGTCAGGTCGAGCGACGCCGCCGTGGCGGCTTCACTGGCCGGGGCCGCGAGGCACTCGTCGAGCACCATCGCGATGTCGGGGCCGAGCTGTGCCTGAATGTCCACGACACGCTCGGGCGTCAGCTCGTGGCGGGAGCCGTCGAGGTGCGACTGGAAGCGCGCCCCGTTCTCGGTGATCGTGACGAGCGGCCCGAGGCTGAAGACCTGGTAGCCGCCGCTGTCGGTGAGGATCGGTCCGGGCCACCCGATGAAGCGGTGGAGTCCGCCGCGCTCGGCGATGAGGTCGTCGCCGGGACGGAGATAGAGGTGATAGGTGTTGGCGAGGACGATCTCGGCGCCCGCCTCTTCGAGGGCGCGCTGGGTGACGCCGCGAACGGCGCCCCGCGTCCCGACCGGCATGAAGGCGGGCGTGTCGACGGCGCCGTGAGGCGTCTGGAGCCGCCCGGTGCGCGCCTGCCCGTCCCGCCCTGTCAGCGTGAACGCGAAGGCCGCAGGCATTCGGCTATACTACGGCATCCATCCGGCCACTTCCGGCCGCCTTCCCGGATCCCCGAACCTTGAAGAAACTGCGTGTGGGCGTCATCTACGGCGGCCGCTCGGGCGAGCATGAAGTCTCGATCGCCTCGGCCGCCGCCGTCATGGCCAACCTCGATCGTGCCCGGTACGAGCCGGTGCCGATCCGCATCGACCGCGAGGGCCGCTGGGCGCTCGCCGACAAGCCGCCGACCGCCGCGTCGGCCTCCGACGTGATCGACCAGACACGATCGGAGATGAAGGGGATCCGCGCCGGGCGCGAGGTCCACCTGGTGGCGCGTCCCAGCGAGGAGACGATCCTCGCCATCGACCGGACGCACGGCCGGGGCGGCGAGGAACCCGGCGCGCTGGTGACTGGCGTCGGCCTCGACGTGATCTTTCCGGTGCTGCACGGGCCGCACGGCGAGGACGGCACGGTGCAGGGCTTGCTGGAACTCGCCAACGTGCCCTACGTCGGCTGCGGCGTGCTCGCGTCGGCCGTCGGCATGGACAAGGCGATGATGAAGCGCGTCTTCGCCGCCCATGGCCTGCCCAACTGCGCATGGGACGTGGTGCTGCGGCGCCGCGTGCTCGCCGAGCCCGACGCGGTGGCCGACGAAGTGGCCGACCACCTGGGGTTCCCGGTGTTCGTGAAGCCGGCCAATCTCGGCTCGAGCGTCGGCATCTCGAAGGCGCGCACGCACGACGAACTCGTGGACGCGCTCAAGCTCGCCGCCGATTTCGATCGCAAGGTCGTGGTGGAAGCGGCGGTGCCCAGTGCCCGCGAGATCGAGGTCGCCGTGCTCGGCAACGACGACCCGGTGGCGTCGGTGCCCGGCGAGATCGTGCCCTCGCGCGAGTTCTACGATTACGAAGCCAAGTACCTCGACAGCGGGAGCCGGCTGGCGATCCCTGCCGAGATGCCTGCCGAGATGGGCGCGCGCCTGCAGCAGCTCGCGATCGAGGCGTTCCGCGCCGTGGACGCGTCCGGGCTCAGCCGCGTCGACTTCCTCGTGAACGGCGAGAACGGCGACGTGTTCGTGAACGAGATCAACACGATGCCCGGCTTCACGACGATCAGCATGTACAGCAAGCTCTGGGCGGCCAGCGGCCTCACGTATCCCGAGCTCGTCGATCGCCTCGTGCAGCTGGCGCTCGAGCGGCACGCCGAGAAGCAGCAGTTGCGCGTCTCGCCTCTCACCTAGCTCGCACCGCTTCACGCCCGCCGTCGCCCGAGGGG
>JAEZCY010000097.1 GCA_023429845.1 Acidobacteriota bacterium | reverse complement strand
CGGCGTGCCCTCGCGGTGCACGCGACGCTCTATCACGCCGGGAGGCTCGGCACGTACCTGGCGCTCGGCCTGCTTGCCGGCGCGGCGGGCACGGTCCTCGCCCGCCTCGGGCTGGGGCGCGCGCTGGCCATTGTCGCTGGCGCCGCGCTGGTGCTCCAGGCGCTCACCGCGACGCGCGCCGTGTCTGGCAGGCTTGCCTCACATCGCCTGGGCTCGCTCGTCACGCGCGCCCTGGGGCGCGCAGGTGCGTGGATGCGGGCGCATCGGGTCGGCGGGCCGCTCGTGTTCGGCGCGCTGAACGGGCTGCTGCCATGCGGCCTGCTGTATGCGGCCCTCACGGCGGCGGTCGGCGTCGGCGACCTCGGCCAGGCCCTGGTGTTCATGGCCGCGTTTGCCGCAGGCACTACGCCGGTGCTGGCCGTGCTCGGGATCGCAGGGGGCGCGTTCACCGCGCGCGTGCCCGTCGTGGTGCGGCGGGCCGCGCCGGTCGCACTCGCGGTGGTCGGCGTCCTGCTGATCATGCGCGGCGTGCTTCCCGGTCATGCCGCGCACATGGCCACCCCGGCTGCGGCGAGCGACACACCGCACGCGCATTGAGTGCGTGATGGGTCGGGCCGGTCGTGTGCCTGGCGCGGCGGATCGGGCGCCAGGCCCTCCGGCGTCGCGCGCCTTCAGATGCCGGGTGGACTGATCACCGCCTGGACTTCCGGATCCTGCAGGTTGTCCTTCGTCACCATCAGGACGCCGGTGTCCACGACGGCCGGCACCTTGGCGCCCTGCAGGTGCTCGACCATCGTCTTCACGCTCAGGTATCCCATGTTCACCGGATGCTGGGCGACGAAGCCGTGGAGCTGACCGTTGGCGAGGGGCTCGAGGAAGCCGGAGCTGTAGTCGAAGCCGACGAACGTCACCTGTCCGGCGCGACCCAGATCCTGCAGCGCCAGCAGCATGCCGGCGGTGGCGGACTCGTTGGAGGTGAAGATGCCGTCCAGCCGGGTGCCGAAGCGGTTCAACACGTTCTCGGAGGCACGCTTGGCCGTGTCGCGCGTCGCGCCGGCGTACTGGTCCGCAGAGACGACCGTGATGCCGGGGAAGTGCTCCCGCAGCTCATCGAGGAACCCCTGCTCCCGCTCTTCGGTTGCGGCCGACCCTTCCTGATAGCGCAGCATCAGCACGGTGCCCGTGGCGCCCAGCAGTTCGCCCATCCGCCGGCCGGCGAGGCGCCCGCCGCGGCCGTTGTCGGTGCTGACGTAGCTGACGGTGGGATTGGGTGTCGCGAGCGCGGAGTCGAACACGACCGTTGGAATGCCGGCTCGCGAGGCTTCCTCGACCGGGCGACGCAGCGCGCTGCTGTCGAGGGGAGCGAGCACCAACCCCTGTACGCCCTGACTGATGAAACCCTCGACGACCTGAATCTGCTGCTCGCGGTCGTCCTCCCGCAGTGGCCCCTTCCAGATCACTTCCACCCGTACACCACGGGCGCTGAACTCTGCGGCCGCCTTCTCCGCGCCGATGCGCACGCGGTTCCAGTGCTCGTGCGTGGAGCCCTTGGGCACCACGCCAATCCGCAGCGCGGTCGGCTCATCTCTGCCACCGCATCCGAGCGTGACCGCCAACGACAGTACCAACACGCCCAGTGACCTTCCGTTGCGCATCGTGCCCTCGTGTCCCGGCCTGTGCGAGGCGCGCGGGTTCGTCGCGGCTCGTCCGGGAAGGCGCCCATCATGCCCGAGAACCGATCGCACAGCCGAGAGGAAAGGAAATGCCGAACGTCGAACGTCGACGTCGAACGTCGAACGGGGGACGCCGGCGCCGCGGCCCCATACTTGATCCGGATGGCCGCACCGCTCGTCACGCCGCGCTTCCTCACGATGTTCGTCTTCAGCTTCCTGGTGTTCACCTCGGTGTTCCAGTTGCTGCCGGTCGCGCCGTACCGGATGATCGCGCTCGGCGGCACCGCGGCGTCTGCCGGGTGGTTCCTGGGGCTGCTGACGATGTCCTGTGCCGTGGCGGCGCCGTTCACGGGGCCGTTGTGCGACCGCGTCGGCCATCGGCGTGCGCTGATCATCGCGGGCAGCCTGCTGTCGGTGATCACCGCGAGCTATGCGGCGGTAGACGACAACCGCGTGATGCTGGCGATCGTCGTCGCCCACGGCGTCGTGTGGTCGGCTCTCATGGCGGCCTCGAGTGCCTACGCCACGGCCACGATTCCGCCGACACGACGCGCCGAGGGGTTGGGGTACTGGGGCATGGCGTCGATCGTCGCCATCGGCATCGCGCCCTCCCTCGGCTTCGCGGTGTATCGGTTCGGATGGTCGGTCCTGTGCCTCGAGCTGGCGACGCTCAACGTGCTCATGACGCTCGTTGCGTGGCTTCTTCCCGATGAGCGTGTCGCAGCGGCCGCCGCTGCCACGCCGGGGGAGAACCTGCTGCCGGCGCGCGACGAGGCGCGCCGGTTCGGCATCGAGTGGCGCGTGATCGCGCTGGCCGTTTGCCTGTCGATGATCTCGTTCGGGTACGGCGGGCTCACGTCGTTCTCGGCGTTGTTTGCCGACGCGATCGGCGTCGCGCCGCGCAGCACGTTCCTGTCGGCGATGGCCTGCTCGGTCGTCGTCAGCCGGCTGTTCGTCGGCCGTCGGCTGGACAGCTGGGGCGCCGGGGCCGTGCTGGTCGTCAGCCTCGTCATCCCCGTCTGCGGGCTCGTGCTGCTGGCCACGGCCAGCGGGCGTGTCGGGTTCGTCCTGGCCGGCCTGACGTTCGGCCTCGGCTTCGGGCTCGTGTGGCCGTCGTTCGCGGCGCTCGTCATGGCATCGATTCCGATGGCGCGGCGGGGTGCGGCGTTCGGCGCCATCCTGGCGGCGTTCGACACCGGCATCGGCCTCGGGTCGGCGACAACGGGCTGGGTGGTGCGTGCGCACGGCTTCCGGCCGGCGTACGCCGTGGCCGCGGTGGTCGCGGCGCTGGCGCTGCCGTACTTCCTCGTGGCCCGTCGGCGACTCCCGCTCGGGGACGCGGTGCACTAGGAGCTGACGGCAATCGGCAATCGGGTAGCGGCCAGGGGAAGCGCGCCGGGTCCACTCCTTTCTACGTGCATCGCGGATGGGACCGGGTCGCAGCGGGTGGTGGGTGGCTCACCGCACCCGCGCAGCGCGGCGCTCGGCGCGCACCGCGCGTGCGAGTGCGCCGAACGCCTCCGCGAAGTCGGCGGCCTGATAGTTGGCGTTGAGACCGCTGGTGTTGGGAAGCACCCACAGCATCGCATTGCCGATCGTCTCGGGCTGGCGGCCGACCGTGGCGTGCGGACGCCCGAACGCCACGCGGTAGGCGCCGATGCCGAGGACGGCTACCGCCAATGGTCGATACCGCCTTACCTTTCGCACGAGCGCCGCGCCGCCCTTCCTGATCTCGTCGTCGCCCAGTTCGGCGGCCGTTGCCGTCGTGCGCATGACCAGGTTGGTGATGCCGAGGCGGCTTGCCAGCATCTCCTGCTGCTGCCAGGGATGGAGCAGGACCGGCGTGAGCCCGCCCTCGTGCAGAGCCCGCCACAACCGGTTGCCCGGGCGCGCGAAGTGGAGCCCCGTGGCGCCGGAGTACAGCCCGGGGTTGATGCCGCAGAACAGCACGTCGAGGTCGTCCGCAATGAGGTCCGGGATGCGGCGGTTGGCTGCGGCGATCAGCTGCTCACGGGTCGGGCGCGGCCGTCCGCTCGGACCTGTCACGACGCGAGGACGAGCACGTGGGCCGACGATGCGCCCTTGACCACCGATACGGGGATGCTCGTGTCGAAGGTGGCGAGGCAGCCATCGTGACGGACGGCGAGCGCCAGCAGGAAGATGTCGGTGAGCTGCCGATGCGTGAGCGCAGCATGTGGCGCCAGCACGTCGGCCTCCAGGAGGCTCACGTCCCCTGGCCAGAAGACATGACCCTCGAGGGCGCAGAAGCGCTGCAGGTGGCCGCGAACCGAGGAGGCGGTGAGGGCGGACGCGTGATAAGCGGGATTGGAGAGGATCCGGATCGCGCCAATCTCGGTTACCGGCGTCGTCGCCCACGACCGCCGCTTGCCCATGGCGCCGAACCAGTCGTGCGCCGCGTCATGGTGCACATGGTCGCCGTCGAACAGCGCCACGAGCACGTTGACGTCGAGCAGGGGCACCCGCGCCATCTCAGGCCTCGTCACGCAGCTCGTTGACGCGCCCCATCGTCGGCCGGCGGCTGCCGGACGGTCTCGCGGGCAGCAGCGGCACGCCGTTACGGATCGCGACGCGGGGACGCGCCTCGAGCGCCTGGCGCACGAGGTCCGAGATCACGCGCCCCGCTGTCACTCCGCGTACCGCGGCGAGTTCCTTCGCGACCTCGAGGAGGTCGTCGTCGAGGTCGACAGTGGTGCGCATCGTCTCAACATCTCGCATCATGCATCAGATGTCAAGACAGGCGGATTGGTGCGACGCGCGTTCAGCCCAGGCCGAGCGTGCGGCGCAGTTCGGCGACGTCCACCTGCGGCATGCTGGCGTGGCGTCGGCCATTCCGGCCAGCAGCGCCTCGAGCCGTTCGCGGCCTCCGTCGGTCGCCGCTGCCTGGCGTGGTGTGCGGTTGCCCAGCGCGGGCACCTTGGTGTCGACCCAGGCGCGCATGTACTCGCGCATGATCTCGGTCTCCGCCTCGCGGAGTTCGGGCGACTGCGCCCCGGCTGGCGCCGTGTCGGCGGCGGCTTGCGCTGCCGCCAGCATCTCGCCGATGTCGCGCGTCGTCTTCTCGATGAGCATGGCGTCGGCGCCGAGCAGGCGCGTGATGTGCCGCTGGATGCGGCGTGCCCGGCGCGCTGAATTCACGTCGGCCACCAGGCCCTCGCCCTCGACGCGGATCGTGCCGAGTACGGTGTTGTCCAGGGCGGGCGATTTCCGGGTACGCGCCTTCATCCACGACAGCGTCGCCGACTCGCGCTGCCCGCCCGCGTCGACGACGTCGTCGGTGACGTGGTGGTGGTCGCCGAGCGTCGCGAGCGGCAGCAGGCGTTCGATGGCCTCGCCTGCCGGAACCGAGAGCCGATAGGTGAGGGTCGTCGGTTCGAGCGGGTCGCCGTCGGTGTTGGTGAATTCCGGAAGTCGCGGATGCTGGAGGTCGTCGATGATCTCGTGGTAGAGCTCTCGGAGCTCGATCGCGTAATCGTTCAGTTCCTCGCGCGTGAGTCGCCCGTCGGGTCGCCAGTGATCACGCTGGTCGATGAGGTGGATGTGCCAGCGCGCCGGGATGACCCAGGGGCTGGCGCCGAGAAGGATGCTGCTGCCGTCGAGTGTCAGGACGCGGGCGTAGGTCAGGTCGCCGGGCCTGAAGGTCCGGGATGCCGACTCTTCGAGCACGTGGAAGCGGCGTCCGGTCATGACGTCCCTGACGTCGATGGCGCGCCCGGGAGTGACGGCCTCGACGCTGAAGAAGCTGGCGGGGCTGCGGCAGGCCTGACGCATGAACTCCCGGTGGGCCGACGGGATCGTGTCGGCTGCGACGCCGAGGACGTGCAGCGCGAGCGGTGTGGACGGCCATCCTGCCGGCAGGTCGCGTTCGGTGTCGTCGGGGACGAACGAGAATGCGAAGAACGGGTCGAATGTGGTGCCGAACTCGGGGGAGTCTTCCAGCGACACCGGCTCGTCGGGCCACAGGCAGAACTCGTCCCAGGCCTCGAGCACGAACTCGGTCTCGAAAGCCGCGACCGCGAGGTCGAACAGCGCGGGTATGACGAATCCCTCGGCCGCGCGCAGGCGCAACCGTGCGCTGTCCTCGTCGCCCTGCGCGCGCAGGCAGCACTGCTTGAATTTTCTGCCGCTGCCGCAAGGGCAGCGCTCGTTGCGTCCCGTCGATGCCATGGGTGTCTGGCGTCGCCGCGCGATGCCGCGACGCGAGTAGGGTATGTCCACTGAACCAAGTGATGCCAGGGCCACCTCTGGGCGGCGGGCACGGCGGGCCCGGGCGAGCGCAGCACAGCGCTTGCACGTGGACTACTTTCCGAGCGGCGCGTGGATCACTTCCCGAGCGGCGCCCCCGCGGTTCTTCAAACGCGGCAACCAGGGGCGCACGGCGTCCGCACCGGACCAGGTCCTCGCGCGACATCCGGCATTCGAACACCGAGTACTACACACGATCGCCTAACCCGAGCATCGTCTTGCCGACCTTGGCGCGATGCAGCGGGTTAGAGATGTCGTAGCAGACAAGGTAGATGCTGCGCATGAGCCGATGAGAAGAGCATCGGCCTCAGCTCGGCTGACCTTCAGTGTTTCGCTCTACGCGTTCTCAGGTCCGTCGGCGGGGAAGACATCCGGTGTGCGAGAAGTGGTTGCCCTTGTACAGGAGTGGCTCGCCCGAGGTCGTCAGCGTGTAGACCGCGCCGTCGCCGAAGTTGAGCGCCGCGGGGTGGCGACCCTCGCCGTAACGCGGTGAACGCCTGGCGAGCCAGCGCACTCTGGTCGGCGTCGAATGCGGCGACTTCAATCAGGCCCGTCCGGAGCAGGACGCCGAGATCACCGGCGCCCTCGTCCCCGCCGTGATTGGATCACGCTCCCTACGTCCAGCACGGACACCGCTGAGACCAGGACGCGCTCCGCCCGTTCCACGCGCAGGGCGAAGGCGCTGGCTTCGGGGTTCGTTCTCAGGATGGCGAGCACCGCGGACGAGTCGATCACCATCAGCGTGGCAGCCTGTCAGGAACGTATCCGAGAATCTCGTCGTCGGAACGGTTGTCCAAGAGCGGCAATGCGGCGTGCCGTAGGGCAATCGCCAACAGCGCATCGGCGACACCGACCGCGCGAACGCGCCGCCGTTCGCGCTCGAGTTCCATCTCGAGCGCGTGGATGACGACGTCGGTGAGTGACCTGCCCTGCCGACGTGCGAGCTCACGGGCCAGCCATCCGCGTCGGGATGCTTGATGCTTAGGGCCATGGTTGATTCCACCTTGGCAGGTGACGTCTATACGGTAAGTGCCGACCGATACGGCGTTCGAGCATGGTTCAACGGCCTTTTGCGACGTGCTACGCTGCCGTCTGATTTCTGGGTCCGATCATGCACAGGGCGCTCGCCAAGCCACTCGCCATCGGCGCACTCCTCATCGTCCTGCTCGGCGTCGCGCTCCACCGCAGCCTCCCCGCGCAGCAGCCAGACGCCGCACGCTTACGTAATCCCGTCACACCGACGCAGCAGGCGCTCGTCACCGGCAAGGCCGCCTACGACACCTACTGCGCGGCCTGCCACGGCAACCGCGCGCAGGGCGCCGAGAAGGCCGGCCTCATCCTGTCGATCATCCAGGAGCAGGGCCGCCGCCAGGCGCCCGAACTCACCGATGCCACGTGGGACCACGGCAGCTCGGACGGCCACATCTTCGACGTGATCAAGAAGGGCGTCCCCGGCACCATGATGGCCGGCTACGACGGGCGCGTCCCCGACGCCGAGATCTGGAGCATCGTCACCTACCTGCGCGCGCTCGCCGCCGACCCCACGCTCGTCGTGGCCGCCACGGCCGCCGCCGTCGAAGCGCCGCGTCCCCGCCTGCAGCTCGCCGAGTACGCACGCGCGCCAATCACCGGCCAGCCGGGTGCGACGTTGACGCGCGGCCTGCTGGCGCGCCTCAACTTCATGCGCGACGAGCCCGGCGGCGCCCGCTTCTTCGTCAACGACCTGAACGGGCCGCTCTACATCCTCGACAAGGAGACGCGCGCGTTCACGACGTACCTCGACTTCAACGGCCGCGACGGCAGGCCGGGACTCTTCCCGAAGCTGACGTTCGAACAGAACTTCGCGATGGGCCTGACCAACTTCGTGTTCGATCCCGATTACCGCAACAACGGGATCTTCTACACGATCCACATGGAGGACCCGGCGACGCCCGCACCGGCGCCGCCGAAGGCCGACTCCGTGCCGGGTCTCGACCTGCGCGGCTACACGACGACGCCGGCCATCGTCACGCCGACGGCAGACGGACGCATCGCTCGCGAGGCCGTGCTGATCGAGTGGACCGATCGCGACATCACGAACACGACCTTCGAGGGCACCGCGCGCGAGTTGATGCGGCTGCAGCTGCCCGGCGTGTCGCACCCGCTCGGCGAGTTCACCTTCAACCCAGCGGCGCGGCCGGGCGACGCCGACTGGCGCGTGATGTACGTGGGCAGCGGCGACGCCGGCACGGGCGAGCAGCGCGACGTCCGGCGCTTCAACCCGCAGCGGCTCGACACGCTCGGTGGCAAGATCCTGAGGATCATCCCCGACCTCGATGCGCACATGCCGTCGAGCCGGGTGAGCGCCAACGGCCGGTACCGGGTCCCGAACGACAATCCATTCGTTGATGTCGCAGGGGCACGGCCGGAGATCTGGGCCGTCGGCTTGCGCAACCCGCACCGGTTCACCTGGTACACGGCGCCGGATCGCCCCGGCTCGCCCTACCTGCTCGCCTTCAACATCGGCCTGCACTCATGGGAGACCATCGTCATCGTCGAACGCGGCGCCAACTACGGCTATCCGTTCCGCGAGGGCACGCAGGCGATGACGCCTGCCGGCATGGCGCCGCTGCCGGCCGACGACACCATTCCCGTCCACATCTCCGACACCGCCACGCGCGGCACCGTGAAGCCGACGTATCCCGTCATCGCGTACCCGCACCTCGCGTCGGGCGGCGACGCGATCGCCAGCGGGTTCGTCTATCGAGGCACAGAGGTGCCGGCGCTGAAGGACAAGCTGCTCTTCGGCGACATCACGACAGGCCGGATGTGGTACGCCGAGATTGCGGACGTGCTGCGCGCCAACGACGGCGTCGCCGGGACCGTGGCGCCGATCCAGGAGGTGGACGCCGATCTCCGCCGCATCGCGGAGACGACGATGCGCGAGCGCGGCGGGTCGGTGGCCACACTCACGGGCGTGGCGCCGATCTCCGGCCGCGGCCGCGTGGACATGCGACTGGCCGAAGACGCTGACGGCGAACTCTACGTCCTGACCAAGAGCGACGGGATGATCCGGAAGGTCGTCGGACTGCACGAGTAACCGTCGGACCTCGACTCGTGCGTAACCGTTGGACTTGACCCGTACGTAACCGTCGGACTTGACCCGTACGTAGCCGTCGGGCCTTGCCCGACGGGCTCCTCACTTCGCGGGCAGCGGATACAGATCGACGCGCCGCACGAACATCTCCGCGCCCTCCGACTGGATCATGATCTTCCCGCGCGTGTAGCTCGGGTTCGTACCCACGTTCACGACCACGCCATTGAGGATGTTCGTGATGCGGCCCGACTCGACGACGACTTCGAGGCGGTTCCATTCACCGGCCGGCTTCTCCACCTCGCGCGCGCCGCGATAGCCGAGGCGATCGACCCAGTCGGGGTCGCGCTGCGACCAGTTGACGCGATCGCCGTTGCTGAACACGCGCGACGTGCCATTGGCGTCGTAGACGAACTCGCCATCGCGGTCGGGCGTGAACGTCGCCGTCATCTCCGGCGTGTGCTTCGTGCCATCGCGTTCGAAGCCGGGCACCAGCAGGAAGTCGCCGGTGCCGCCTTCGATGATCTGGGCCTCGATGGACCGCATCCACGGGCCGTTCAGATCGGCCCGCGTGCCACCGTCCGGCCCCTGGCAGTGCACGAGCACGCCGCTGTCGCGCGCCCGGTCGGCGCGCGGCTTCCACGTCACCGCGCCCCAGCGGAACTCCACCACCAGCCTGTAGGTCTCGTACTCGTCCGGCGTCGTGAGGCCGCCGAACTTCTGGCCGCTGATGCGGATCGCCGGCGCGCCATCGACGGCGTCCACGACGGTGAAGACCTTGTCGGGATCGGTCCGGTGATCGCCGACGAGCCACGTGTAGAACGTGCTCAGGTCCTTGCCGTTGAACAGGCGGACGACGTCCGTGCCGTCCTGCGCCGCAACAGCAGACGGTGTGGCCAATGCGAGTAGGGCGACGATGACGCCGGCCCCCGCGCGCGTGAACACCGACGTGCGCGACGGAGACCAGACGGACGATCGATGCTCGGACGACGTGAGAGCGCGAACGGGTGCGAGCGTGACGGGCGACGACGGAGAGGGCAGGAACACGATGCGCGAGATTCTGTCACGGACGAGCGAGTGGGGCCCCACCCTCTGTTTCGGGAACCCGGCGCGCGCGGTACGGTCGCTCACGCCGCCGTGCGTCGGGCGTAGCGGAGCAGCAGTGCGGCGACCAGGACGAGGACGGCTGGCATCACGAGGCCCGGCGGACCATAGGCCTGCCACGCAGGCGTCACGGTGAACGTGCCGGCAACCTGCAGCAGGAGCGCGGCGAGGGACACGCCGAACGCAGGCACCGCCCAGCTGCGGCGCATCAGCAGGCCGACCGACCCGGCGACGCCCGCGACAACCGCCACGCCGAACGCGCTCAGCACCCAGCCCGGCGTCGCGGCGTGCATGGCCTGATCCTCGGGCGACAGCCTGGCGACCTGCGTGGCGCTCATCGTCACCCGCAGCAGGAACATGAACACGCCGAGCAGGTTCCACGCCAGCGCCGTGCCGGCAATCAGCCAGAACGTGATCGAGCGTGCGACAGGGCCGGACGTCATCGGCGTCTCCATCGGTCGCCTCTCAGCGGCCGACCAGGGCGTCGGCGGTCGAGAAACGCGGGGCGATGTCCACCGGCACGTCCGAGAGACGGTCGAGCACCGCCTGGACCTGCGGGCGCACGGTGGCGCGGGCGAGCAGCGCCTGCGCCTGCGCGTAGTCACCGGTTGCCTGCACGGTCATGATCTCGGCGGTCAGCGCCCGCACCGCGTCGCCGATCTTCGACGGCTCGATGCGGAAGGTCCCATCGTCGTTGACCACCACGCCGCCGGCGTCCAGGAAGGTGTTCAACTGCAGCGCCACGCCGCGCCCGTGCGGCGACGAGGTGCCGAAGCGGATGGACCGGAACGCCGAGGCCAGGAACGTCGTGTACATCGTGTCGGCCAGACCCTTGTCGATCACGCCGTCATCCACGAGCGTCTGCAGGGCCCACAGCCCGGAGACGTCCGCCTTCGCTTCCTCCAGCGTCGAGTAGGTTTCCTTCAGCTGCGCGCGGACGGTCGTCGGCCGTCCCTGCACGCGGATCGTGTTGGGGCCGAGGCCGTGCATCAACTCGTGCATCAGGATGTGCGTGAAGAACGCGTCGAACTGCACGCGTTCCTGGTCGCCGGCCGCGAGCGCGACCTTGGCAATCGGCTGCAGCACGAGTTGGAACTTCGCCTCCTGCACGTTCTTCAGCATCGTGCGCTTGGTGCCTTTCTCGGCCACCACGCGCTCGTCGTTGGGCAAGTTGAACGCGGCGGTCTGCACGCCGCGGTTGGCGTCGCCGGCGGCGAACACCACGTTGACCACCCGGATCGGCGACATCGCGCCGAGCTTCGCATTACGGAACGCCGCGTCGATGGGGAGGCGGTCCTCCAGTCCCTGGAGGTGCCCCGAGAACTTCTGCAGCTTGCCGGTTTCCGTGTCGTCGCGCAGCGTGATGAACGACTCGTACGCCGCCTTGGCGGCAAACCACGTGTCTTCGTAGACCTCGTACGGGCCGATCGTGGGCTCGATCGACGCGTCGAGCTCCATCCACGCGACGTCGCTCGCGTAATAGTCGTCGCTGGAGAAGGCGTCGGCGCGCGACTCGAGGAAGGCCCTCAACGACGGCTGTGTGGTGGCGGCGGCCGCGGCACGGAGGTGCGCAGCCGCCTGCGACAGTTCTCCCTGGTACTCGATCGAGTACGGCACCAGCTGGAATCGGCCGCCCGGCCCGCGCCGCACCGTCGTGAAGAAGCCCTGGGCCCGTGCCCGCTCGGCTGGCGGGAGGCCTGCCATCCACGTCTCGATCTCCGCCTTCGTGGCGTCGGCCGGGTAGAAGTTCGCCCCACCCGGCTTCGGGCCGACGCCGCCGATGAACGGCGCGTCGCCGTCGAGCCGGGACCACGGACCCTTGTTCAGGATGAAATAGTGCAGCCGCGAGTCGGCCTGCGGCGCGCGGTCCTGCGCGAGAGTGAGCAGCAGCGCCGGATTGCCGGCCCACACCTGGCGGAGGTACAGGCCCTCGAGCACCCGTGAGGCCTCGATCAGGTGGCGAAGGGTCGTGCGCTCGGATTCGGGAAGCGCGGACACGTCGGCGCCGATATCAGCTGGCGCGAACCGCGCGGCCTTCGTCGCGAGGTCGTCAACCGGCGCGGCTGCCGGGGTGGACGCCGTGCGCGTGTCGGCAGACGGGGGCGCCGCGTTGCGGCCGCACGCCGCCGATGTGCCGACGAGCGTTGCCAGCGCGAGGAGCAGCAGGGCGTGCGGGCGCGCCGCGCGACTGGTGTGTGTCATGTCGCGAATGATAATGTAAGGCGTTGTTCATACCCCCGGGGGGTCCGAAAGCGGACTCGACCGCGCAGCCCGCCTGGCTAGAGGACGCAGATTCATGACCAACGGCCCACAGGACGTCCAGGACGTCACCGCCATTGAAACGCAGGAATGGCTCGATTCGCTCGAGTGGGTGATCCAGAACGGCGGGCCCGCCCGGGTGGCGCAGCTGCTTCGCGATCTCGAGACGCACGCGCGGCGCAAGGGCGTGCCGCTGGACTTCACGCCGAACACGCCCTACATCAACACCATCCCGCCCGATCAGCAGACGCCATATCCCGGCAGTCGGGAGATCGAGCGCCGGGTGAAGAGCCTGGTGCGCTGGAACGCGATGGCGATGGTGGTGCGCGCGAACAAGAACTCGGACGGCATCGGCGGCCACATCTCGACGTTCGCCTCGTCGGCGACGCTGTACGAGGTGGGATTCAACCACTTCTTCAAGGGGCCCGACCATGCCGATGGCGGCGACCTCGTGTTCTTCCAGGGACACGCCTCGCCCGGCATGTACGCGCGGGCGTACCTCGAGGGACGCCTGAGTCAGGCCCAGCTCGAGAACTTCCGTCGTGAGCTGGCCGACGGCGGCGGGCTCTCGTCGTACCCGCACCCGTGGCTGATGCCCAACTTCTGGCAGGTGCCCACGGTGTCGATGGGCCTCGGCCCGATCATGGCGATCTACCAGGCCCGCTTCTGGCGCTACCTGGAAGCGCGCGGCCTGAAGAAAAGCGCGAACAACCGCGTGTGGGCCTTCCTCGGCGACGGTGAGACCGACGAACCCGAGACGCTCGGCGCGATCACGCTGGCGTCGCGCGAGAAGCTCGACAACCTCATCTTCGTCATCAACTGCAACCTGCAGCGGCTCGACGGCCCGGTCCGCGGCAACGGCTCCATCATCCAGGAGCTCGAGGGCGTCTTCCGTGGCGCGGGCTGGAACGTCGTCAAGGTGATCTGGGGCAGCGAGTGGGACGAGCTGCTCGCCCGCGACAAGACGGGCCTGCTCGCGCGCCGCATGGCCGAAGTCGTGGACGGCGAGTACCAGCGGCTGTCGGTGTCGGACGGCGCGTACGTCCGCCAGCAGTTCTTCGGCAAGTACCCGGAGCTGCTCGAACTGGTCAAGCACCTCTCGGACGATCAGCTGCGGAAGCTCCGCCTCGGCGGGCACGACCCCGAGAAGGTCTACCACGCCTACAAGGCGGCCACCGAGACGAAGGGCAAGCCCACCGTCATCCTTGCGCGCACGATCAAGGGCTACGGCCTCGGCGAGACCGGCGAAGGCAAGAACCCGACGCACCAGCAGAAGAAGCTGAACGAAGAAGAAGCGCTCATCTTCCGCACGCGGTTCAACATCCCCCTCAGCGACGACGACGTCGTCAAGATGCCGTTCTACAAGCCGGCCGAGGACAGCGCCGAGCTGACGTACATGAAGCAGCGCCGGCAGCAGCTCGGAGGCTACCTCCCGCAGCGGCGCGTGGAGGCCGAGTCGCTCGGCCTCGCCGGCGTGGACGAGGTGATGGGCGAGTTCCATCAGGGCTCGGACGGACGCTCGCTGTCCACGACGATGGCCTTCGTCCGCATCCTGACCAAGCTGCTGCGCGACAAGGAGATCGGCAAGCTCGTGGTGCCGATCGTGCCGGACGAGGCGCGCACCTTCGGCATGGAGGCGCTCTTCCGGCAGGTGGGGATCTACTCGGCGCTCGGTCAGCTCTACGAGCCGATCGACAGCGACCAGCTGCTCTACTACAAGGAAGCCAAGGACGGACAGATCCTCGAGGAAGGGATCACCGAGGCCGGGTCCACTGCGTCGTTCATCGCGGCGGGCACCGCGTACGCCACGCACGGCATTCCGGCGATTCCGTTCTACATCTACTACTCGATGTTCGGCTTCCAGCGCGTGGGCGACCTGATCTGGGCCGCCGGCGACATGCGCGCGCGCGGCTTCCTGCTCGGCGGCACGGCCGGCCGGACGACGTTGAACGGTGAGGGCCTGCAGCACCAGGACGGCCACAGCCATCTCGTCGCCTCGACGGTGCCCAACTGCATCCCGTACGACCCCGCGTTCGCCTACGAGATCGGCGTGATCATCAAGGAAGGCCTCCGGCGGATGTACCGCGAGAACGAGAGCGTCTTCTACTACCTGACGCTGATGAACGAGAACTACCCGATGCCGCCGATGCCCGCGGGCGCGGAGACCGGCATCCTGAAGGGGCTCTACAAGTTCAAGGCGTCGGAGATGAAGAAGCCGAAGGCGCGGGCGCAGCTGCTCGGCAGCGGCGCGATCCTGCCCGAGGTCATCAACGCCGCAGCCATCCTCGAGAAGTACGGCGTGGCGGCCGACGTCTGGAGCGTCACGAGCTACGTCGAACTGCAGCGGGACTGCCTCGCCGTGGACCGCTGGAACATGCTGCACCCCGGCGAGACGCCGCGCACGTCGTGGGTGGCGCAGAGTCTGGGCGGCGCTCCCGGCGTGGTGGTTGCCGCTTCCGACTACGTGAAGGCGCTGCCGCGCGGCATCGACCACCACATCGCGCAGCCGATGGTGGCGCTCGGCACCGACGGGTTCGGCCGCAGCGACAGCCGTGAGGCGCTGCGCGACTTCTTCGAGGTGGATGCCCGGCACGTGGCCGTGGCGACGCTGTCGCTGCTGGTGCGCGAGAAGCAGATCGACCTCAAGGTGGCCCAGGCGGCCATCGCCGATCTCGGTGTCCATACCGACAAGCCCAACCCCGCGACCGTGTAGTCGGGCATCAGTCATCAGGCATCACACAAGACCCTCATGGCGAACGAATTCAGGCTGCCCGCGCTGGGCGACAACATAAAGGCGGGGGATGTCCTCCGCGTGCTGATCAAGCCGGGTGACACCGTGGCCAACGATCAGCCGGTGCTGGAACTCGAGACCGACAAGGCCACCGTCGAAGTGCCGTCGAGTGTCGAGGGCACCGTGGCCGAGGTGAAGGTGAAGGACGGCGATCGGATCGACGTCGGGCAGGTGATCTTCACCGTGTCGGGCGAATCGGCCGGCACCGCCGCGCCGCAGGACGCGGGCAAGGCCGACCGCCCGGCGGGAGACGCGCCGCGCCCGGACGGCGACGTGGAGCGACAGGCCGCCGAGGCGCTCGACGCCCAGG
>JAEZCY010000363.1 GCA_023429845.1 Acidobacteriota bacterium | reverse complement strand
CGTGAGCAGCGGCGTCTCGAGCTGGACGTCGGAGACGCGGCCGGTCCGCTGCAGTTCCAGGCCGGCGATGCGGCCGCTCCCGCCCCTGGCATCCATCGCCAGCGTCGCTTCCACCAGGCGTTCCGCGGCCGGCCCGCCGCGCGGGATCAGCCGGATCGTCGAGCCGTGGACGTCGAACTCGCCAGGGGCTGTGGCACGCTCCCGCCTGGTGTATCCGACATCGTCCAGACGCTCGACGAGTTCCTCGACGGTCACGGCCTGGCCGACCCGCAGCACGAAGGGCCGCGCGTACACCCGGGGCGCGATGCGTTCGTGCAACCCCGCGAGGCGTGCGTCGAGTTCGATGGCCACGCTCTGGTACATGAACGCGAACACCGCGCCGAGTACCAGCAGCGGGCCCACCAGGACCGCGGCGGTCAGTTTCAGCCAGCGACGGCGGGGGCGGCGGGGGCGGCGAGCCAAGGGAGACAGGAAGAAGGGAGGAGGGCGGCCATCCTCCGTGTCAGATCTGCAGCAACCAGTGCTTGCCGCCGTCAATCGGCAGGCAGTCGTAGAGTCGCGGCACGAGCGCAGGGCCGAAGCGGTTCATGAACCACGCCAGGCACACGACGCGTTCCTGGGGCACGCCGGTCGGGAACGCCAGGTGCTGCGTGTGCGCGAACTGCCGGCGCAGCGTCTCGTGGCGCCGCTTGGCCGCCTGGATCACCTTGCCGTGCAGCGCCTGCAGTTCGTGTGCGATCCGTCCCTGGGTGGACCGCACGGCCCCCTCCAGCGTCGGGTCGAGGGCCGGGACCGCGTCCAGCAGGGTGGCGGCGCCGCCTTCGAGCGCCAGCTCCAGATCGTGCAGGGCCTGTTCGATCGAGGGCGGGAGCTGCGCTTCCAGCCACTGATTCAGGACGTGTTCGTCCTGCGGTTGCAGCGTCCGCAGCTCGAGGGACGTGCGCGCGAGGAAGCGCAGCGAGGCGGAGTCGAGAATCGTCCCCGTGGCGCGAGGCACGATCAGCGGCATTGGCGTCTCGTGGAATGCGTAGACGTCCTTGAGCTGGCCGAGATAAGCGAGTTCCGAAGGCCCGGCTACGTAAGCGATTGTCGGGAGCAGCGCGTCCTGCACCACGGCGCGCAGCAGCACGTTGGGGCTGAACCGCTCCGGCTGCGCCTCGGCGTCGGCGCGCAGCGCCGCGGCATCGACCGCCTCCTCGCCCACGAAGAACCGCCCTTCGCGAAACCGAATCGGCGTGCGGCCGTCCAGCATCGAGAACAGCGCGGTTGCGTCCGGTTGAGGCACCACCTGCGCGTGGTAGCCGTCGGCGGCGAGCGCGTCGCCCGCCGCGGCTGCGAGCCGGCTGGTGTGCCCGGGATGGGCGAGGACACGTGAGAAGAGTGGGGCGGCGAGCGGCTTGGCGGCCGGATCGCTGCCGTCGAAGACGACGACGCCCAGTGGACCCAACAGGAGGTCGAGCAGGCGCCCGAACGCGTCGGCCATGCCGACGCCAGGCTCGTAACAGGCCCGGAGCTGCGCGATGACCTCGGAGGTGAACTCGGTTCGTGGCAACTGGGCCTCGACGTCCCCGATCACCCGTCTGACGTCCTCGGTGAGACGCACCTGGCCGACGGGCAGATGCCCGTTGCCGTCCACGCCCTCGACCGTCACTCGCTGCGGCTGGAGTTCCGCATCGAGCACGAACGCGGACGCGACCTCGTCCCAGTCGTGGTCTTCGGCGTGGTTCCAGAACACCGTGACGCAGGGCACGCCGAACTGCGCCTCGATCTCCGCGGCCAGCTTCGCGGCCGTGAGGCCCTTCATCAACGTGTACAGCGGCCCGCCGAACAGGCCGGCTTGCTGACCCGTGACGATCGCGACCGTGCGCGGGTCGGCAAGCTTGCCGACGGCAGCTCGTGCCTGTTCGGGCGCACCGCGCGATGCCAGCTGGGCCTGCAGGATCGCGACCATGCGGTCGCGCTGCCGCGGATGCGCCTGGGCGCGCGCGATGGCGCCGCGCCAGGCGTCGGGCTCCGACGGATCGCCCGCGTAATAAGCGGCGAGGCGGTGGTATTGGAACGTGTAGTCGAGGCTCAGGCGTGAGCCGGACCACTGTCGGAGGTCGATGCCCTGTGGCTGCGCCGCCTGTGTGGTCGAGTCTGAGCGCACAGGGGGTCCACTGTCGCAAAGCGCTCAGGCAGTGTCAAGGCGAGGAGGGCTCGCGAGCGACCGCGCTCACGTGACTGCTTGCTATAATGTTTGCTCGTCTGCCCGCGCGCTCCCGCGCAGGAGAGTCCCCGCCCTGACCAACGACCCCCCGCCTCTCTTCCAGCTGCCCGAGGCACTCGGACCCTATCGCGTCCGACGGGTCCTGGCGTCCGGAACGCTTGGCCCTCGCGTGCTCGTCGAGGACGATCGCGGACGTCTTCAGGTCCTCAAGCTCATTTCCGACATCGCGGCCGACGCGCCGGCGCTCGCCGACGTGCTCGAACACGTGCGCACGCAGTTGCCCGCCCATGCGGGTCTCCTGCCGGTGACCGACGTCGGCATCGCCGACGACAGCGTGTATGTCGCGTCACCCCTGGTTGACGCGCCAACGGTGGAGGGCCGACTTCGCGGCGGACGCCAGACGCTCGATGGCACGCTCGCCTGGTTGCGTCCGGTCGTGGCTGGCCTGCAGGCGGCGCACGACGCGGGACTCTGGCACGGCGCCATTCACCCGAAGGACATCCTCGTCCCGGAGGACGGCGGTGTGCTCACGGGCGTCGGGGTGGCGCCCGCACTCGAGCATCTCTCGCTCCAGGCGCCCATTCGCGTGCCCTACACCGCACCGGAACGCGCGTCGGGCCGCCGCTGGGACGCGCGCGCCGACCAGTATTCGCTGGCGATGCTCGTACTCGACGCGCTGTCGGGTCGCCGACTCATCGCCGGGACGATCCCAGCGTTCGATCGGTGGACCCTGGCGGAAACGCCGCCCGAGGACGCCCGGCTGCACGAAGTGTTCGGCCGCGCGCTGCATCCGGATGCCGACCAGCGGTATGGGTCGCTCGCGGAGTGGCTGGCGGCGCTGGCCGGCCCGGAGCGCGCGGACGCGGAAGGGCCGCTGTCGCGATTCGCCCGGGACGGCGTGATCATCGCGCTGCCCGCGAGTGCCGATACGGACGACCCCGTCCGAGCCGTCGAACTCCAGTCCCTGGAGGACCCGGAAGGCGTTGCCCTGTCGCTCTTCCCGGAGGAGGACCGCATCGGCGAGGCGGCTCCCACCGGAGACGTCGCCGTCGCTGAGGCGGCGCCCCTTGAAGAGCAGAGCGAGCCCGAACAGGAATGGTTGGTGGCCGACGTGCCTTCGGATCCGGTTCCCGTCGAGGAACCCGAGCCGCTCAGCTATCGCACGCCGCCGACCGAACATCCGCCCATCGACGTCTCCACGGTCGCCGCTCCGGTTGAGGCGGAATGGCGCCTCTCCGACGAGGATGTGCCGACCGTCGTCGAGCCGCCGCGCAGCTGGGACCCGCCAGCCGAGGAACCGTCGCGCCGCCCGTGGCTGCTCGTCGTCGTGCTCTTGATGCTCGCAGCCGTGGGTTACGGTACATGGCGCAGCCTGCACGCGCCGCCGGTCACCACCGCGTCCGACGATGTGGAGGCGCCGACGGCCCCGGACGAGACGCCGCAGCCTCCCGCCGCACAGGCAGCGGCGCCGCCGACCGAACCGTCCGGCCGGGCCACGCCACCCGACAGCGGACGCGCGATCGTGCCGCAAGCACCCGTGCAGGAGGCCGCACCACGCGTGCGTGCCGCGCAGCCCGCGGTACCGCCGGCCCAGACGGCGCCGTCGCCGAGAGCCGCGGCGCCCCCGGAGGTCGCCGTGGCAACCAACACCCGACGGGCGCTGATCCGCTCGTCGCCGGCCGGCGAG
>JAEZCY010000352.1 GCA_023429845.1 Acidobacteriota bacterium | reverse complement strand
AGCATCAACGGCATCCCGGCATCGGCCCTCGAGGCGGGGGACTACCGCCTGGCCATCAAAGTGACGGACAATAAGTCGGGCAAGTCCCTGACTCACGACGTGGCCTTCACCGTGGCCGGCTCCTAGCCGGCGGCGGAGGCCGGCGCCCGCGGGGAGGTTCCTCGCGGGGCGGCTGCAGCGGACGTGCCACTGGAGTTTCCATGTCCCGATCGGTGTCGCTGACGGCGCTCGCGCTCGGACTGAGTCTCGCCTCCACGGCGACGGCGCAGCCCCTCGTGCAGGCACGTGCTCACACCGGGGGCGCTGCGGTGGCGCCGGGCGTGGATCTGGTGGCCGGACGCATCGAAGGCGTGGTCACCGACGTGGCCGGCATGCCGATCCCCGGTGTCGCCGTGTCCGCCGTTGGGCCGGACGCCCTCTTCGGCGTCACCGATCGCACAGGGCGTTTCGTGTTCTCGGCCGTGCCCGTCGGCTCGTACCTCATTCGCGCGCAGCGGGCCGGGTACCGAGCGTCGCCGCGCGAGTTCATCGAAGTGGCGCCCGGCGGCAGCGCGCGCCATCACGTCCGCCTGTCGCGGCTCCAGGGCACGCCGGATCCGGTGGCCGGCCATGTCGCGGCCGACGAGCAGCCGCTGATCGCCGCGGGCTTCGGCACGCCATCCTCGACCATCGCGCCCGCTCCGAGCAGCAGCCGTGTGGACGCCGACGACCACGAGCACAGCCCGCGCTTGTGGCGGCTCCGCCACATGAAGCGGTCCGTCCTGCGCGAGACGCAGGGGCAACTGGCGCTCGGGGCCGTGGAGGAAGATCTCGCGTGGCTCGAGGAACGCCTCGTGCCGGTGTCGACCCGGGAGGCGTCGGCGCGCGGCACCACGTCGTTCTTCGGTGACGCGTCGTTGTCGGGGCAGATCCAGTTCCTCACCGCCACCGCGTTCGACGACGGCGGGTCGGGTCAGGCGACCGAGTGGGCCGAGGCGCCAGCCGGCGTGGCCTTTGCGACCGTCGGCGCGCCAATCGGCAACACCGGCGCCTGGTCGGTCCGCGGCGGCTACGGACGTGGCGACCTCTCGTCCTGGATGGTGGCCGGAACCTATGTGCGCCCGACCGAGTCCAGGCACGCGCTCGACCTGGGCGCGTCGTTCGCGCTGCAGCACTTCTCCGATCACACGCCCGCGGCGTTGATGAGCGTGGACGAGAAGCGGCGTGCGGCGGGCTCCATCCACGCCTTCGACACGTGGCGCCTCCACCGCCGCGCCGTAGTCACCTACGGCACCCGGTACGCGTATCACGACTACCTCGACCGCCCGACGCTGATGAGCCCGAGCGTCTCGGCATCGGTGTCGCCGCTCGACCGCACCTGGGTCCGCGTCGCGGTCACCCAGCAGATGCTCGCGCCAGGGGCAGAGGAGTTCGACGCCCGCAACCTGTCGGCCTTCTCGGTGCCGCCGCAGCGCACGTTCACCTCGGCCTCGGGCGACGGCCGCCTGAGCGCGGAGCGCATGCGGCAATTCGAAGTCGGCCTCGAGCGCGAGATCGGCCAGCTCGTGCTCAATGTCCGGCGATTCGAGCAGGTGGTCGACAACCAGCTCGTCGCCATGTTCGGCATCGGCGGCGGTATGCTCGCACCCGATCTCGGCCACTACATGGTCGCCAACGGCGGCAACCTCGACGCCTCGGGCTGGGTGTTCGGCGTCGCGCACGACGCGGGGCCGCGCTTCCGCGGCGGCGTGGAGTACACGGTGGCGCGCGCCGAGTGGCTCGGCAGCGGCGACCGCGGCGTCATTGCCGTGCTCGCGCCCTCGGCCGACCGTGTCGGCAGCGAGCGCATCCACGATGTCACCGCGCGCGTGGTCACCGACGTGCCCGAGACCGCGACGCGCGTGTCGGCCACGTGGAAGGTGAACTCCGCGTTTGCCCGACGCAGCCCACTGCTCGACGAGGCGGCGACCGACGCACGGTTCGACGTGCAGGTGTCGCAGCGACTGCCGTTCCTGAGCGGCACCGGCGCCGACTGGGAGTTCGTGGTGGCCGTGCGCAACCTTTTCCGCGACGTCGATCAGGTCGGGTCCATCTACGACGAGTTGCTCGTCGTCCGTCCACCCAAGCGCATCGTCGGAGGCGTGCTCGTGAAGTTCTGAGCACCGGCTCGTCCCTCGTCCCGGGCCGGCCGAAGGGGCCGGGTTTCAGCAAATCCAGAAAACCGTGGCGATGATCCCGAACGTTGAATCAACCTTGGTTCGACGCGTCGCGAGAGGCGAAGCCTGCCCGGAAAGTCGCGTTTTGGGGCGTCTTTCTACTGACCGGGGCGCTACCTCGGTGGAACGTCGTTTGCTAAATGCGTTGTTACGCTGATCGGCTCGGCTCCCCGGCCATCGCGTGCTGACCACCGATGACCGAGGGATTCTGGCAACCTGCTGTTGAAGGACCGCGTCGCGCCCAATGGGGACGCGCGGCGCTTGCCGTTGCCGTGACCGCGGTCCTTCTTGCGCTGGTGGCGGCCAACATTGCCTCCCGTTTCTCGTGGGTGGAGGTGGAGGACGGCATCCTCTGGGAGGCGCGGGCCGAAGGCGTCGTCGCGGCCCGGGTGGGGCCGGGGGCGGCTGGTGCGGAGGCCGGCATTCAGCCTGGCGACGTGCTCGTCGCGATCAACGGCCGTGGCATCGATCGCGTGGAGCAGGTGCTCGACGCGCAGCATGGCAGCCAGCGCGGCCGGCCGCTCTCCTACGTGGTGTCGCGCGCCGGTGTCGAACGACCGCTTCGCCTCGACCTGCAGCCCATCCCCGACGGCGACCGCCTGCTCTACTACGCGCTCGCGTCCGTGGCGATCTTCGCGCTGCTCGTGGGTTGCTCCGTCCGGGTGCAGCGTCCGCACGATCCTGCGACGCTCCACTTCTTCTGGTTGACGGCCGCCTTCTTCGGCGTCTGCGGCTTCTCTTACAGCGGCCGGCTCGATCGGCTCGACTGGATCTTCTACTGGGCCGACGTGGTGGCGATGCTCGCCCTGCCACCGCTGTTCGTCCACTTCGCGCTCGTGTTCCCGGAGCGGGTGGATGCCTGGGTCAAGTCGCCGCGCGGCCGACGGTTATGGCCGCTGTTGTATGCGCCGGCCCTCGTGCTCGGCGTGTCGCGCGCGCTCGTCCTGTCCCGGCCGGCACTGCCAGGCGACGTGCTCGAGCGCTGGATCGTCGGGCTCGACCGGCTGGAGATGCTGCAGCTGGTGACGGCGCTCGTGGTCGGCCAGACCATCACCACACGCACGCTGGGTCGCCTGCGTTCGGTGACCGCGCGCCGGCAGCTGCGGTGGATCGTGTGGGGCACGCTGGCCGGCGCCCTGCCGTTCGCCATGTTCTACGGGCTTCCGTATGCGCTGGGCTACCAGCCGTGGGACGTCTTCGGCGTCCTGGTCGTGCTGCTCGCGCTGCTGCCCCTCGCCTTCGCCTCGGCGGTCGTCCGCTACCGCCTCATGGACGTGGAGGTGATCATCAAGCGGACCGTCGTCTACGCGACGGTGCTCGCGGCGATTGCCACCATCTACACGATCACGCTGCGCCTGGCGAGCGAGATGTTCCTCGGCGGATCCGAGCAGCACAACTCGGCCATCGCCATCCTCTCGACGCTGCTCGTCGTGCTGCTGGCGCCGATGGTCAAGAACGCCATCCAGACCGCACTCGACTACGCGCACTATCGCGACCGCTACGATTACCGGCGCGCGCTGCTCGCGTTCGCGCGCGACCTGAACGCCGACCTCGACCTCGATCGGCTCACCGATCGCCTCGTGCAGCGTCTCGCCGACACGTTCGGGGTGGACCGCATCTCGCTGTTCGTGGCGTCGGGAGCTGACGAGGGGTACGTGCCCCACAGGACGCTCGGGGCGGGCACGCAGGCCGTGCCGCCGCTGCGCCGCGTCTCCGGCATCGGGACGAGACTCGAGAGCGGACAGGCGGTGAGCCTGGACGACCCGTTCACCGCTCGGCGGTTCTCGGCCGACGAAGTGCGCTTCTGGCGCGATCATGGCCTGTACGACTTCGTGCCGTGTCTGGCCAAGGACGGTCCGATCGCCGTGATCGCTCTCGGCCCGCGTCCGAGTGGCGAGCCGCTCAGTTCGGAAGACCTGACGCTGTTGAACGCGGTGGCGGCGCAGGTGGCAACGGCGATCGAGAACGGGCGGCTCTACCGGGCGTTGCGCGAGAAGGCCGACGAACTGAACCGGTTGCGCGAGTTCAACGAGAACATCGTGCAGTCGCTGCAGGATGGCCTCGTCGTCATCGACCTGCAGGGCGCGGTGCTGCACTGGAACCCGGCGATGGAGCAGATCGTCGGTGTGCCGGCGTCGCAGGCGATTGCGCGACGCATCGACGAGCTCTTCGATCCGGAGTTCCTGGCCACGGTGCGCATGGGCGAGCGCGACGGCTCCGACGCGACGACCGTCTACCGGGCGCCGCTGGTGTCGCGGCATGCCGACGGCCCGCGCAAGCGGCTGGTGAACGCCGCGATGCACCCGCTGCGCACGTCCACCACCGACCAGGTCGGGTCAGTGCTGATGATCGAGGACATCACGTCCCGGGTGCAGCTCGAGGAGCAGCTGCAGATTTCCGAGAAGATGGCGTCGATAGGCCTGCTCGCGGCGGGCGTGGCGCACGAGGTGAACACGCCGCTGACCGGCATCTCGAGCTTCACGCAGATGCTGCTCGAACAGGCCGACCCCGAGGATCCCCGTACCCGGCTCCTGGAGAAGATCGAGCGGCAGACGTTCCGTGCCGCCAAGATCGTCAACAGCCTGCTGCACCTCTCACGGCCGGTGCAGAGCGAGACGGGCCCGGTGGACGTCCACGTCGTGGTCAACGACGTGCTGTCGCTGCTCGAGCACCAGTTCCGCACGGCCAGCGTCCAGGTGCGGAAGGAGCTGCATGCCGAGGCGCCGATCATCCGTGCGGTGGAGCACAAGCTGCAGCAGGTGTTCCTGAACCTGTTCCTGAATGCGCGCGACGCCATGCCGAAGGGCGGGTGGGTGACCGTGGCGAGCCGCCGCGAGGGCGATCAGGTGTTGATCTCGGTGAGCGACACCGGCGCCGGCATCCCCGCCGAGCACCTGGCGCGCATCTACGATCCGTTCTTCTCGACGAAGGCGATTGGGCAGGGCACTGGGCTCGGGTTGTCGATCACCTATGGCATCGTGCAGGAGCACGACGGGATGATCGTCTGTGAAAGCCAGGTCGGCCAGGGGACGCGGTTCACGCTGTCGTTCCCGGCGATGACCACGTCCCGCGGCGAGGCCGCGGGCATGTAGGCGCGCTGAGGTGCGTCACCAACAGCAATGACGACTCCCAGAGGAAAGATCCTCGTCATCGACGACGAGGAGGTGATGCGGGAAGTGCTCGAAGCGCTGCTCGAGCGCGAGGGGTACGACGTGCGCCTGGCCGTGACCGGTCTGGAGGGGCTCGAGCTGGCGCGCGCGCAGTCGTTCGACGCCGCCATCGTGGACGTGATGATGCCCGGCATCGACGGGCTCGCCGTGCTCGGTGAACTCAAGGCGATGGACGAGGAACTGCCCGTGGTGATGGTCACGGCGTTTGCCTCGGTCGAGACCGCGCTGTCGGCGATGAAACGCGGTGCCTTCGACTACATCACCAAGCCGTTCAAGAACGACGAAGTGGCCGGTGTGGTGCGTAATGCCGTGGAGCGATCACGGCTCGCGCGCGAGAACCGCGTCCTCCGCCAGAACCTGCAGACGCAGAGCCACAAGTTCGCCAACATCATCGGTCGCAGCAGCCGGATGCGGCAGGTGTTCGACCTGGTGATCCAGGCCGCGCCCAGCCGATCGACCGTGCTCGTCTACGGCGAGAGCGGGACGGGCAAGGAGCTGGTCGCGCGTGCGCTGCACAACAACTCGCTGCGCGCCGACAAGCCCTTCGTCACCGTCAACTCCGGCAACCTGCCGCCCGACCTGCTCGAAAGCAACCTGTTCGGGCACGTCAAGGGCGCGTTCACCGGCGCCGTGGCTCCCAAGAAGGGGCTGTTCGAAGTTGCCGACAAGGGCAGCATCTTCTTCGACGAGATCGGCAACGTGCCGCTGGAGACGCAGGCCAAGCTGCTGCGCGTCATCCAGGAGCGGGAGTTCATGCGCCTCGGCGGCGTGGACAACATCAAGGTGGACGTCCGCATCATCGCTGCGACCAACGTGGACCTCCGCACGATGGTGGACGAAGGCCGGTTCCGCGAGGACCTCTACTACCGGCTGCACGTGATCACCGTCAACCTGCCGGCGCTGCGGACGCGCAAGGAAGACATCCCGCCGCTCGTTCAGCACTTCCTCGAGAAATACGGCGAGGAGAACAACAGGAAGGATCTCGAGCTCGCACCCGAGGCGCTGGACCTGCTCCTCGACTACGACTGGCCCGGCAACGTGCGCGAACTCGAGAACGTGATCGAGCGCGCCGTGGTGCTGTGCCCGGGCTCGCGTATCGGGCCCGACCTGATCCCGGACACGGTCCGCTCCACGCGGCGCTTCCAGATCCCCAACTTCGTGCTTCCGCCGGAAGGGATCTCGTTCAAGGAAGTCACGGGCGACTTCGAGCGCCGCCTCATCGAGACGACGCTGGAGGCCGCAGGGGGCGTGCAGAAGCGCGCCGCGGAACTGCTGCACATCAAGCCCACGACGCTCAACGAGATGATCAAGCGCTATGACATCCGTCCGCGCCGACGCAAGGGCCAGGCCGACGAGCCCGAACCGGTGCGGTGACGCACACCCGTCCTTGCCGTACGTAGGCGTCGGGCCCTGCCCGACGCGCGGCGTTCCCGCGGGCGGACCGGGCATCTGGCACCCGGAACCCGCTCTCCGCGCGCTACAGTAAGCCCCGGAGGTTCCCGTGCTGTTCCGCCAGATTGCCGATCCGGGGTTGTCGCAATACAGCTATCTCGTGGGCTGCCAGCGCACGGGCGAGGCGCTCCTCGTCGACCCCGAGCGCGACATCGACCGGTATGACCGCATCGCGGCCGAGGAAGGCCTGCGCATCACCACCGTCACCGAAACGCACATCCACGCCGACTTCCTTTCCGGTGCCCGCGAGTACGCGGAGCGCCCCGGCGTACGCATCGTGCTGTCCAACGCAGGGCCAGTCGAGTGGCAGTACCGGTGGGTGGACGCCGGCCTCGCCTCCTACATGCTCGTCCGCGACGGCGACCGCTTCGACGTCGGCAACATCGACGTCGAGGTGCGTCACACGCCCGGGCACACACCCGAGCACGTCGTGTTCGTCGTGACCGACCGCGGCGGCGGCGCGGACGCGCCGATCGGCGTCGCGACGGGCGATTTCCTCTTCGTCGGCGACGTGGGCCGCCCCGACCTCCTCGAGACGGCAGCGGGGCAGGCAGGCCAGATGCGCCCCTCGGCCGAACAGCTGCAGACATCGCTCTCGAAAGTGGCTGCGTGGCCCGAGTTCATGCAGGTCTGGCCCGGGCACGGCGCGGGCAGCGCCTGCGGGAAGTCCCTGGGCGCGGTGCCGTTCTCCACCGTCGGCTACGAGCGTCGCTTCAACGGCTCGCTCTCGCTCGCCCGCGAGCAGGGACCGGCCTTCGTGGACGCGGTGCTCTCGGGCCAGCCGGAGCCGCCGCCCTACTTCGCGCGCATGAAGCAGCTGAACCGCGACGGCGCCCCCCTGCTCGGCAGCGTGCCTTCTCCCGACCGACTCGACATCCGCACCGTGACTGCCGACGCCTCGCTGCTGGTGCTCGACACGCGACGCGACCGCGAGGCGTTCATGGCGGCGCATCTGCCGGGCAGCCTCTACGCGCCAGCGACCAGGCAGTTCACATCGGCCGCGGGTGCCTACGTGCAGCCTGGACAACGGCTCGTGCTGCTCGCCGAACCCGCGGATGTGGACGCACTCGTCCGCGCGCTGGTGCGCATCGGGCTCGACGACATCGAGGGCTGGATCGCAGCGTCGGACCTCGACGAGTGGCGCGCGCAGGGCGGCGTCACCGCATCCATTCCGCGGCTGAGCTTTGATGAAACAACGCCGCCGGGCGAGGATAGCGCCTGGTTGGACGTCAGGGGCGCGGCCGAATACGCCGCCGACCACATGCCGGGAGCCGTGCAGGTCGCGCAGAGCCGGCTCGCGGTCGAACAACAGCGCCTGCCGCAGGGACGGCCGCTGACAGTGCATTGCGCCCAGGGTTCGAGGGCAGCGCTGGCGAGTGCCTATCTCCAACGGCTGGGGTTCGAGGTCCGATACGTCGACGATGACTTTTCTCGCTGGCGCAGGGAACGAACGCAGGGAGACACGGTACTCGCGTAGGGGGTGTGGTCGATCGCGCTCGTTGCCCGTCCGCGGGGCGGCGCGATGAGGCCGACGAGTATCCTGGGCCGAACCCTGATCCTGGTGGCGGTCACCGGGCTCATGCTCGTGAGCCTGCTCGTGGCCTTCATGCTCGCCGAGCGGCGCCAGGCGCAGGCTCTGCGATCGTCGATGCGCACGACCGAGGTGCTGGGGCATGCCCAGCACCTGCACGTGCACCTCAGCGAGGCGCAGGCGGGCATCCGCGGCTTCCTGATCGCGAGGCAGTTCATCTTCCTCGCGCCGTATCACCGGGCGCGTGCGGAGTTGCCCGGCACGCTCCGGCAACTCGAATTGCTGACCGAGGACAACCCTCGACAGTACGCCCGCGTCCGCCAGCTGCAGGACCGCACGGCCGAGATCCTCGCGCACTATGACGCCACGCTCTCGCTGGCCGGGCGCGGAGGCCTGCCGCCCGAGGCGGAACGCGAGGTGGTGACCAAGGGCCGGCAACTGATGGACGGCGTGGACGAGGCGGTGAACTCGCTCCGGGCCGAGGAAGACCGGCTCCGCGGGGCACGCCGCGCGGACGTCGATCGCGCCAACAGCCGGCTGTTCGCGAT
>JAEZCY010000345.1 GCA_023429845.1 Acidobacteriota bacterium | reverse complement strand
ACGCAGGAGCGGCAGTGGCCGGCGCGGCCCGCGACGTCGCCGACGCTGGTGACGCCGCGCAGCAGACGGCTCAGATCAAGACGGCACTGATGGCCGACGAGGCGATCGATTCCTCGGACATCGACGTGGACACTGACGCGGACACGAAGACCGTGACGCTGAAGGGCCGGGTGCGCAGCACGGCCGAGAAGACCAAGGCCGCCAGCATTGCCGCGGCCAAGGCCCCCGGCTACCGCGTGACGAACAACCTGCAAGTGGGCCGTTGAGCCCGATCGACGAGGGTGGCCCCGCCCCCCTCGTCGCCCCTCAATCCGAACCGGCCGGCCGCCCCTGGCACGCCTGAAGTCGGCGACCCAGCGCGCGCAGATTGGCGAGCGCGAATGCCGTGCTGTCGGCCAACGCATCGAGGTATTCGTCGGGCGCGACCGACAGCATGCGACACGGTGAGGCAGCCACCACCGTTTGCGACTCGTCCAGACCGAGCACCGAGAGCAGTCCGAACGCTTTTCCGCGCGTGAGGGGATCCATGCGTCCATCGCCGTGCTGCACGTGAACGACACCCTCGACGATGACCCAGAGTCGAGCATCCGGGGCACCTGATTCGAGCAGCACCTCTGCGGCCTCGTGGCTGGTTTCATCCATACGCGCGGCCAACTCGGCGAGCGCGTCACTCGGCACCGCCTGGAACAGATCGACGTCAATCAGCAGCGCGGCCTTCTCGACCGTCGTCAACGGCATGTCTCCGTCCATCGTCACAGGCGCAGCTGCGCCGCCTCCTCTGCGTGCGTGGTCCTGATCGCAGTCTGCCGCGGCAGCCGATCGATTGCGTGCGCCGCCAGCGTGGCAAGCCACGCGTCGGTGTCGCCCGCGAGATCGCGCAAGACCGCGTCGAGATCGCCCCCGGCATCGGCCTCGGACGCGCCGTCGATCGCCGATGCGTGCAGCAACGGCAGCACGCGATCACGGTCCTCGGGCACCAGTTCGGCCTGAAGGTACTCGAGTGCGAAGGCGATGATGCGGTCGTCGCCGCTGATCAGGCCCCGATGAGCACGCAGCATCTCGCGCGCAGGGTACAACAGCGCCAACCGGCGGAACACGTGCTCGCGCGTCGTCGCCACCACCTCGTCGAGCGCTCGTGGCAGCAGCCCCATCGCCGCCCCGCTGCTGCGGAGCGTGGCGCGTTGCGCCAGGCGCCTCCGCAGTTCCTGCACATCGCGTTCGATGTCCAGCCGCACCCGGGCAAGGTCGAGCAGTAGCGGCAACTCCAGCTTGCGGGCGGCGGTGAGCGCACGCAGCGCGCGCGACATCACCGAGCGCGGCGCGTCAGGCGGCAGTCGGTTCAGTTGCGCCAGGGCTGCGGGGCTGGCGATGCGGCCAAGCACCATCGCCAGGTCGCGTCGCACGCGCAGCGGCGCGCGGGCGTCCACGAGCGCGTCGCCGATGGCGCCGACCACCGTGTCGCCGAGCCGCACGAGGATGCCATGCACCAGTGGACGCGCGGGCCCGTCGAGACAGTCGAGCAGGGCGGGGAGCGCATGCCGATCCCGCGCAGCGACGAGTGCCTCGGCAAGTTCCCGCGCGCGATCGGCGTCGCCCGAACGAAGCGCGGCGACGATCTCCTGATCCGAGTGACGGCCCCCCCAGTTGTCACGAGTCGCAGTGCGCGCCGTGACGCGGGTGGGGGCAGCCTCACGCCGGGCGCGCGCCCGCACTGCGGGTGAGATGTGTCCCAGCAAGGCCCGTGCCTCGTGACGAGCGCGATCCGGGTCGGCAGCGGAGAGTTCGTCGAGGGCGAAGATCACGTGTCGCTCATCGCCGCTGCGCAGCATCTTGGCCAGTTCGGGCACCGCGAGGCCGCGGTCCACGTCCGGGCGCGGCTCCTGCGCTGGCCGGAGAAGACGGTCGAGCGATTGCGACAAGGCGGGCCCGTACGCTTGCCCAAGCCACACGAGCACGACGACCCAGATGGCGCCGGTGCCGATCGTCAGCAGGGACAGATGCCAGGTGTCGGCCCGCCCCACCTGCACCAGGACGACGAGCAGCATCGACGCCGCGACCTCGCCGCTCCGTGTGAGCAGTCCTTCGGCCGCATGCTTCATGGAGGCGCGCTGAGAGCCTTGAAGCGGGAAGAAGAAGAACTCGTGTGCCGTCCTGGCGAGCGAGTGCCTCGCGCCCATCTCCCACAAGCGGGTGACGACAGGCGGCCACGTCGCAGGCACGACCAGGCCGGCCGCGGCACCGGCGATGACGCCGACGGGCAGCACGAACGCGATCAATCTCGAGCCGAACTGCGCCAGCAGCACCCCGGTCGCCGCCTGTGCCCCAAGTGCGAGCACGCTCACCGCGACGTTGAACAACCCGAGCCATCGTCCCAGGTCCGACGGGTCCTGCGACTGCTGCTGCAGCGCGTACTTGAACTGGTAGTCCACGATGCCCCCGGTGACCGCACCGAGCAGCACGACCAGCGCGAGCAATCGCGTGTAGCTCGCGTCGCGCAACACCTGCCACGGGCTACCGCGTGCGACGTCCACCTCCGCGGCCGGCGTCACGCCCGTGGCAGACGTCGAGGCGAGGGCGAGCGCGCCGGCGCCGAGGTGAGCGACGGCGGTGAGGCCGAGCACCTCGCGCAGCGACAGCGATGCCGCCATGCCGGTTGCGACGAGCCCGGAGAAGACCCCGCCGAGGATGCCGCAGGCGCCGATCCAGCCGATGTGACTGCGCGCCTGCCGCGCGTCGAGCATGCCGTGGACGACGAGCCAGAACTGCGCGACGAGCAACGGGCCGTAGGCGCCCACCCAGACGTACAGTGCGGCCGCCGTCCAGCCACGCTGGTCCCGCAGCAGCGCTTCCCAGACCAGCAGTGACACCCCGGTGACGACCGCGACGCGCGCGAAGGCGCGAAGGGCGTCACGACCTCTCGTCATCCAGCCGACGACCGGCGTGATCAAGGCGGTGCACACCAGCACCGCCACGGTCAGGTACGGGATCCACTCGACCGAGACGCGGCTCAGCAGCGAGCCGTCCCGGACGATGCGCGCCCAGGTGAAGGCGCTGATGACGAGGAAGTGAAGGGCGCCGAGCGACCAGCGCAGACGATGCTCGCCTTCGGGTACGGGGTGCCCCTCCATGCCCGCATCATAGCGGCGTGACCGGGCCGTCCGACGCCCAGGGGGCGACGGCTACGTATGTGGAATCCATCGTGCGTGACGTTCGTGGCCGGGCCTTGCCCCCGCCGCGGCTCCGGCAAACGGGTCGGACGGCGGCGATGCCACGTTCGACGTTCGTCGTTCGTCGTTCGTCGTTCGACGTTCTTACCTGACGTGCTTGTACATCAGGTCCACGAGCTCGTCGTACATCGCGTCGGCGGGAGCATCGCCGGTGCGTATGGCGTCGGTGGCGCAGTGCTTGAGGTGATGGCGCAGCACCTCGCGGCCAACGGCGCGAAGGGCTTCCTGCACCGATGACAGCTGCGTCAGCACGTCCGCACAGCAGCGGTCCTCGTCCACCATGCGCTGCACACCACGCACCTGCCCCTCGATGCGCCGGAGCCGTGCCAGCGTGCGGGCCTTCACCTTGGGGTCGCCGGCGACCCGGTGCCGCGGCGACGCGTGTTCGGCCTTGACGCCCCGGGCTATCACACGTCAGCCGTTGCGGCGAGCGTGAAGCCGGCCTCGTCGATCGCCGCGGCGATCTGCGGCGGCGTCACCACCCCCTCGTCCACGTCGATGACCGCTCGCCCCACCGACACGTCCCGGACGTCCACGCCCGGCAACTGCTGGAGCGCCAGCGTCACCGCCTTCACGCAGTGCCCGCACGACATGCCCTGAATATCGAGTGCCTTGGTTGCCATAGCCGAGCCGCGCCTCCTCGCGCTCACATACCCCCTGGGGGTATCCACACACCAAGTGTACACCTGCCGTTCCTGCCATACTGAGCCGCAGTGCACGTCGCGACGGCTTCTCTCCAGTCACTCACGGAATTCCTGACGGTGCGCCGATGGATCCCGCCCGCATCGCGGGTCACCGACCGTGTGCCCCTCGGCGAGGGCCGACGCACGGCGACCTTGCGCGTGACCACCGACACCGGCACATCCTGCATCCTTCGGCAGCAGGGCACGTCGCCGGGCAACCACACCCGCCGCGCCATGCCACCCGCCGACCGCCTCGCCGTCGAAGGCGAGTTCTACCGCCTCGTCCAGGCCCGCACCGCCGTCGTGGACCGCATGCCCGCCTGCCTCGGCGTGGATCGTACCGAGCGCATCGTTGCGCTCGAAGACCTCGGCGACGTGACCTCGCTGGACGACCTCGACGCGAAACGTGTCCTCGGCGAGGACGATGCGACCGACCTGACCGCATACCTGGTCGCGCTCCACGCCGTGGAGGTGGGCGAGGAGGACTTCGGTCCGCTTCCCACTGACGGCGTCCGGCTCACGCGACACGCGGACAGGTTCGAGGAACCCATCGCGGCGTCGCGCGTGGAAGCGCTTGCGACGCGCGTCCCACGCCTCGAGCGTCACGTGGATCTGTTCCGCACCGATCTTCACATCCGCGCGACGATGCGCGATCTCGGGAGTCGGTTCCTCGAGGGCCGGGGGGGCCTGCTGCACGGGGATTTCCGGCCCAGACGCTGGGTCCGATCGGCGCGCGGCTTGCGCGTGCTGGCGCCAGGCTACGCGTGTGCGGGTCCCGCCGCGCTCGACGTGGGCTTCTTCGTGGCCCATCTGCTCCTCGCCGGGCAGCCGCACGCAGTCGTGTGCGGCGTGCTCCATCGCTACCGGCGCGACGCGTCGATCGATCTGGGTGAAGTGAGTGCCTGTGTCGGGCTGGAGATCGTGCGAGGGCGCCTCGGGCGCCACCCCGTCCCGGGTGAACCGTCTGCCGACCGCGTCGACGCCGAGCTCGAGTATGCGGCGCGGCTGCTGCGAGGCCGGGCCACCGTGGAACTGCCGCTGTGACAGCCCTCCGTCTGCTTCCGCTGCTCGCCGTCGTCCTGTTTGCGTTCGCTCCCGCAGGCTGCCGCCGTGATGCAGCGCCGACGGCCGACGGGCGAACCGCCGCCTGGATGGACATCAGCCCGTCCTATGGAGATCCGCCTCGCGATCCCGGTGACGCGCTCGCACTCCTGCAGGCGTACGGATCAGGTCGTCTTGCCGTGCGGGGCGTCTCGGTGACGTTCGGCAACGTCGCCATGGTTCGCGGCTACCCCGTTGCGCAGGAGCTGATGAGCCGTATCGACACCGGCCTCCTGCGGCCCTGGCGAGGCGCCTCGAGCCCCGAGGAGCGGGCCGCGCCGACCGAAGCGACGGAACTGCTCGAAGAAGCATTGCGAAAGGAGCCGCTGACGATTCTGGCGCTCGGTCCGGCCACGACGCTTGCTTCCGTGTTGCAGCGGCGTCCGGAGGCTGCCGAGCGGATCACGCGCGTGATCCTTGTCGGGGGACACCACGCCGACGCCGCGGCAACGAGCACGGCAGGACAGCCGGGCACCACCGGCATCAGCGCGGATATCGGCAGCCTGAAGGTGCTGCTCGACAGCCCGGTTGCGATCACGCTCGTGGCGCCGGGCCTCTCGACTGGCGTCGCACTCGACTCCGCGGATCTGGATCGACTGGAGGAGGTGCGAGGCCCGATCAGGCTCGTGGTCCCGTCCGCCCGGGCCTGGCTGCAGCAGGTCACGACCCACGGCGACCAGGCAGCCTTCGAGGTGCCGGCCCTGCTCGCCGTTGACGTCGCCGCACATCCCGGACAGCTGCGTTGCGAGAACGCCTCGGCCTCCGTGAGCACCGCCACTGGCACGCCGACGCTGCTGGTGTCGAGCGCGCCGACCGACAACGGCCGGCGCGTGACGTGGTGCCACACCGCCGATGCGGCCGCCAAGGACCGCATCCTCGGCGACCTCATGCAGCTGTCAGCGATTCGCTGACCAGACCACACGTCAGGAGGACCGGCTCACACCTCCGTGGCCGCGGTGGACATGGCTCGGAGCGCTGGCCCCCCATGGCGAACGTCCGCAGCTATTTTCGCGATGTGCGGCCGGTGCTGTTGCCCTTTGGCGCGTCACTGCGCGATGGCGTGCGATTGTGACCACCGCGTGCGCCCTCCGGTCGAAGGCCGGTCTCGGCCGCCGTGGCCGCCGCTGCGCCGCGTGAGCGGCCTCGCGTTGCCTTCATCCCGGCAGCCGCCTGCGCGTCAGCCGGCTCCGCCATGTCGCCCTTGCGGGCCGGCGTTCGCCGCGCGGCCGGACGTTCCTCCTGGGAGG
>JAEZCY010000307.1 GCA_023429845.1 Acidobacteriota bacterium | reverse complement strand
AACGTGCTGGTGATCCTCACCGACGACCAGCGGTGGGACGCGCTCGGCGTCGTGCAGCAGGAGCAGGGTGATGCCGCGCTGTTTCCGTGGTTCCGCACGCCGAACCTCGATCGGCTGGCGCACGAAGGCGCACGGTTCCGCAACGCGTTCGTCACCACGTCGCTGTGTTCGCCGAGCCGCGCCTCCCTGTTGAGTGGGCGCTACGCGCGCAGCCACCGGGTCGGCGACAACTTCACGGAGTACCCCGAGCAGCTCCCGAGCTACCCGCGGCGGCTCCAGGAAGCCGGTTACGAAACCGCGTACATCGGCAAGTGGCACATGGGCGAGGACAACGACGCCGCCCGCCCCGGCTTCGAGCACTGGGTGAGCCATCGGGGCCAGGGCAACTACAACGACAACGTGTTCAACGTGAACGGGGTGCGCCGGCAGGTCCCGGGCTACTACACGACCGTGGTCACCGACCATGCAGTGGAGTGGATCGGCAGGCGTCACGAGCGCCCGTGGCTGCTCGTGCTCGGTCACAAGGCACCGCACGGCGGTCCGATCGAGCCCGAGGTGCGACTGGCGGACGCGCTTGACGCGTTCCCGATCCGCACGCCCGTCAACTACGACAATTACAGGCCTGCGGACGGCAAGCCCGCGTGGCTCGAGCAGAGCCTGAAGACGTGGCACGGCGCGCAGGGCCCGCTCTACGACCTGAAGGAGCACGACGCGTTCGTTCGCGCGTACCTGTCGACGCTGCTCTCGGTGGACGAGAGCGTCGGCCGGGTCTACGAAGCGCTGCAGCGGTCCGGCCAGCTCGACGACACGGTGGTCGTCTTCACCAGCGACAACGGCTTCGTGCTGGGCGAGCACGGCCGCGTGGACAAGCGAACGATGTACGAGGAGAGCATCCGGGTGCCCCTGCTCGTGCGCTACCCGCGCCTGGTAAAGGGAGGCACCGTGGTGGACGCGATGGTCCTCAACCACGACGTGGCGCCGACCCTCGTGGAGCTCGGCGCAGCCGCGCCGCTCTCCGGCATCTCGGGGCGGTCGCTGGTGCCGCTGCTGCGCGATGGGTCGCGCTCGCTTCGCACGGCGTTCCTCTACGAGTACAACTACGAGCCGCAGTTCCCGTACACGCCGAACGTGCGCGGGGTCCGCACCGATCGCTTCAAGCTCATTCGCTACCCGAATGGCGACCAGACACCGGCGCGGTTCACCGAGGAACTCTACGACGTGCAGGCCGACCCGCACGAGCTGCGCAACCTGATCGACGACCCGGCCCACGCCGCGCACCGCGCGCAGCTCGAGAAATTGTTCGAGGCCGTCTCGCGAGAGGCCGGCCCGGACCGGATGCCCGTGTACGAGGGCATCCGCGACCTCAGGCCGAAGTACTGACAGGACTCAGCTGACGCTCGACACCGAGACGACCGCCTCGACGAACTGTGCCTCGGGCACGGCGCCGAGGATGTCGGCGCTCTCGTTGATCACGGTCTTGGGCACACCCGACACCCTGAACCGGCGCACGAGATCCGGGTATTCGACTGCCGAGACCGCGGTGGCGGTGACGTGGTCGCTCTCGATCGCCAGCTGCCATCCCAGGCGGACCGCCCGGGGACAGTGCGGGCATGTCGGCGTGGAGAATATCTGCAGCGTGCGCGGCTCCTCGAGCGTGGCCACGAGCGCCCGCGACTCCTCGCTCAGCCCGGAATCGCCGGCTGACGCCAGGACGATGCCCTCGAGCAGCGAGATCAGCTCATAGCCGTCCGGCGCGCCATAGAAGCGCAATCCTCTGTCGCGATCCCCGATGATCGCCACGCCGGGAGCGGCAATGATGCCGTACCGCTCCACGTCGCCGGTGTCGAGCACCATGTTCTTCTCGTCGACGGTGACCAGCGGGTTGGCGCGTGGCAGGTCTTCGAGGATGCGCTTGGTGGTCGCGCAGGTCTCGCAGCCGAACGTCTGTGTGAAGAACACCAGCTGCACCGGGTTCGTCATGCCGGACAGGCGCTCGGTCAGCGCCCGCATCTCCTCGTCGCTGAAGTAGCTCACGCGCCGATCTTACCGGGTATCGGGTACCGGGTTCAGGGTGGCAGGGACGTCTCGCCGACGCGTCCATGCCCGTGGTTCTCAGGGTGCGGTAGATTCGACTCTGGCCATGTCACATGCCGCCGAGTCCGGCCTCTCGTTCCATCGCACCGTCGTCGAGGCCACCGGCGCGCCTTTGCGCGCCGCCTCGCTCGCCACGGTACAGGTGAACATCGGCCTGGCGTGCAACCTGGCCTGCCTGCACTGCCACGTGGAAAGCGGACCGAAGCGCACCGAGGCCATGTCGCACGAGACGATGGAGATGGTGCTGGCGGCGGTACAGTCCTCGGGAGCCGGCGTCGTGGACATCACGGGCGGCGCACCCGAGATGCACCCGGAGTTCCGGTGGTTCGTGGACGCCGCGCTTGCGCTCCGGGTGCGCGTGATGGTGCGGACGAACCTCACGATCCTGCTCGAGCCCGCCTACACGGATCTGCCGGCGTGGCTGGCCGGGCGGCGCGTGCATCTCGTGGCGAGTCTGCCCTGCTACACGCCGCAGAACGTGGACGCGCAACGTGGACGCGGCACGTTCGCCTCGTCCATTGCCGCCCTCCAGGCGCTGAACGCCGTCGGATACGGCAGCCGACCCGATCTGCCGTTGGACCTCGTCTACAACCCGGGCGGGAGCGGACTGCCGGGACCGCAGGCGGCCCTCGAGGCCGACTACCGTCGGCGCCTCGACGCGGACTTCGGCATCGCGTTCACGCGGCTGCTCACCATCACGAACATGCCGATCGGCCGCTTCGCGCGGGATCTCCAGCGTGAGCAGCGTCTCGGGCCGTATCTGCAGATGCTGGCGCAGGCCTTCAATCCGGCAACGGTGGACACCCTCATGTGCCGGCACCAGTTGCATGTTGCCTGGGACGGACGGTTGTACGACTGCGACTTCAACTACGCGCTCGGGCTCGGCGCCAGTCGGGAGAGCGGCGGCCACATCCGCGACTTCACCCCGGCGCGGTTCCTCGCTCGCCGCGTGGCGACGGGCCCGCACTGCTTTGGCTGTACGGCGGGTGCGGGGTCGAGTTGCGGCGGAGCGCTGGCGTGACGCGCGGCCGTCGAGCCGAAGCGCGAGGGGCGGCGGGGGCTGGCAGCGGCGTCGCGTCAGTGCTGCGTGCCCGCGACATGACGAGCAAATTCGCAGGCTTTCCCAAGGACACGGTCCGATTCCTGCGCGCGCTCGCCCGCAACAACAGCGAAGAGTGGATGCGCACGAACCGGGCGCGCTACGAGGCGTCGATTCTCACGCCCGCACGTGCGGCCGTCGTCGCCGTCGGCGAGGCTCTCGTGGCGGCAGGGTGCCAGGTGGTCGCCGACCCGCGGGTGAACGGGTCGATATTCCGCATCGCGCGCGACCGACGCTTCCGGCCCGACGCTCCGCCGTACAAGGCACACCTCGCGCTGCTGTGGTGGGCGGACGCCGGGCCGCTGGACGCAGGCGTCGTCGGCGCACCGGGCCGCGGAGGGGGTCGGATGGAACTGCCATCGTTCTACATCCAAATCGCGACGACGGGCGGCGAGCTCGGCGTCGGCTTGCCGGAGGTGCCTCGTCAGCAGTTGCCGCAATTCCGCTCATGGCTGGTCGAGCGCGACAACGCTGCGCGCTTCCTCGCCACGATCGACGCGGCTGCCGGTGCGGGTGTGGAGTGGTACGGGACGCCGCTGCTTCGCGCACCGCACGGGTTTCGCGGATTGGATACGGTGCGCGACCGTGCCGTTCGCTATCGCGGCGTGTGGGGTGGGTGGACGCTCGGGTCGCATCCGCCCGAGTTGTTCACGGGCGCCTTCGCCGAGTGGTTCGTCGAGTCCTGCCGCCCGTTGATGCCGTTCTGGCAGGTGTTCAGCGAAGGGTTGCGTGCCGCACGCGGCGACTCGTTGTCGAACGCCGACCTATTGTAGCGCCGTTGACACCTTGTGGAACATTTCACATCATCTGCACGCGGCGGCTGAGCGCCCTTGCAGCGGACGGGTGTGCCCTCGGGCACCGGATCCAGCTGGTGGCGCCCGTGTGCTTGCAGCCGACCCGTCCGATCCGCGCCGCGGGAGTCCGATGGGCCGCAGCGGACGCGCCGCTGCGCCGGTTGCCAACGATCTTGTGACAGAATACGCGCGCCTCGCGTGCCGCGCCAGGCGTGTCCGCTTCCTGAACCCATGGCCCAGATCTTCCCGCGCAGCGCGAACGCGATTGCCCGCTTCTCTCTGGTCGGCCTCCTCCTCTTCGGAGGCCTGGTGGTGTCGATCGTGGGGATGTCGATGCGCTCCGACTACGTCACGCGCGCCAACACGAACGTCGATCAGCCGGTGCAGTTCAGCCATCTCCATCACGTCGGCGGCATGGGCATCGATTGCCGCTACTGCCACACGTCGGTGGAAGAGGCGGCGTCGGCGAACATCCCCCCGACCAAGACGTGCATGAACTGCCACAGCCAGATCTGGGCGCAGAGCGCCTATCTGGAGCCGGTGCGTTCGAGCTTCGAGACCGGGGAATCCCTTGTGTGGACCCGGGTGCACGATCTGCCGGACTTCGCCTACTTCAATCACTCGGTCCACGTGAAGAAGGGCGTCGGCTGCGAAACCTGTCACGGTCGGATCGACCAGATGCCCGGCATCCAGCAGGTGAGCTCGCTGCAGATGGAGTGGTGTCTCGACTGTCATCGGAGTCCGGAGAAGTACGTGCGCCCGCGTGAGGAGGTCTTCACGATGGGGTACGTGCCGGACGGCGACCAGCTCGAAATCGGGCGCAGGCTCGTGCAGGAATACAAGATTCAGAGCCTGACGACCTGCTCGACGTGCCACCGGTGAAGATCAAACGTGCCAGGCGCGAGGCGGCCAGAACCCGTCGCCCCCGTACGGTCGTCTGCCCGCCCGCATGTGCTGCGGGCTTTCGTTGCGAACCATGAGTGATATCGATCTGTCGGCCATTCGCGCCCGGCTCGCCTCGGCCTCGGGTCCCACGTTCTGGCGC
>JAEZCY010000329.1 GCA_023429845.1 Acidobacteriota bacterium | reverse complement strand
CATCAGGATCGATCTACGGCCTGCTTGCCGCGTACGGCGTGCTGTTCGCCCATCGCCCCATCTACATGTACTTCCTGTTCCCGGTGCCGGCACGCGTGTTCGTGCTGATCACCGGCGGCATCACCCTCCTGCTGTCGGTGACCTCGTCGGGCGGGCAGATGGCGCACCTGGCGCACCTCGGCGGCCTCGCGACGGGATGGGCGCTGCTGATGCGCGGTCGCGGCGGACCGATGGCCGAGCTCAAGTACCGCTACACGAAGTGGCGCCTGCACCGTGCCCGACGCAGGTTCGACATCCACCAGGGCGGGCGTGGGAGCGGCAGCGGCGGCGGATGGAACGTGCATTGAGGGAAGAGCCTGCCGCCCGACCTTCCCGAGGCTCGCGGCGCTGAGCCATTCTGCAGTTTGCACTTCCGCGGTTGTCAGCCCGCCGCCCGCACCGGACTGAACACGCCGAGCACGAACGTGTCGTCGAGGGCCACGGCCTGGTGCGCGACGCCGCTCGGGATGTGCAGGACCTCTCCTTCCTCGACACGGACGTCTTCGCTTCCGACGAGGAACTGCAGCGCGCCCTGGAGCACGTACGTCATCTGCTCCTCGTCGTGCGCGTGGAGCGGAACGAGCGCGCCCTTCTTCAGGTAGACCTGCGTCAGCATCTCGCGCTCCCCACGCACGACCTTCCGCGACACCATCTCGGTCACCTTCTCGAGCGCGATCTCGTCCCACCGGTACAACGGCATGCAGGCATTGTAGGGGTCCCGGCGGGCGGCTGCCCCTTACCTGTCGGGCGCTCGCGACAGGCGATCATGCCGAACCATCGAGTTCTGACGGCTGACTTTCCGATTGGCGTACAGTAGAAGGGCGGCCGCCCTCCCCCTGGGCCCGCCCAGACAAAAAGCATCGCTCATGCTCGAGTCCGACCTTGCCCTGCCGGACGGCCCGCACGCCGCGTCATGAAAACCGCGGCCTACCCGTCCCCGTCCTCCGGCCAGGCCCATACGCCGCGCCACTCGCGCGAGTTGCTCCTGCGTGCGTACCGGCTCATGGTTCTGTCGCGCCGGCTCGACGACAAGGAAATTCAACTCAAGAACCAGAGCCAGATCTTCTTCCAGATCAGCGGGGCCGGCCACGAGGCAATCCTCGTGGCTGCAGGCCTGGCGCTGCGCCCCGGTGTGGACTGGGCGTACCCGTACTACCGCGATCGCGCGTTCTGCCTCGCGCTGGGCGTGACGCCGCTCGAGATGCTGCTGCAGGGAGTCGGCGCCAAGGACGATCCGGCGTCGGGCGGCCGCCAGATGCCCTCGCACTGGGGGCACACGCGCTGGAACATCGTGTCGGGCTCGAGCCCCACCGGCACACAGTGCCTGCAGGCCGTGGGCTGCGCCGAAGCGACGCGGCTGCTGACGGAACTGCCCGACATCCCCGATGCCGAACGCCCTGTCGCCGACGCCGTGACGTACGTGTCGGTCGGCGACGGCACGACGAGCGAGGGCGAGTTCTGGGAGTCGCTCAACACGGCCAGCAACGGGCAGTTGCCTCTCGTGTACCTCATCGAGGACAACGGGTACGCGATCTCGGTGCCCGTGGAGGTGCAGACACCGGGCGGCGACATCTCGCGCCTCGTCGAGGGCTTTCCCCACCTCAAGATCTTCCGCGTGGACGGCACCGACCTGGTCGCCAGCATCGAGACGATGGAGCAGGCCGTCGCGTATGCACGCAGCGGCGAGGGGCCGGCCTTCGTGCACGCGAAGGTGATTCGCCACTACTCGCACTCGCTGTCGGACGACGAGCGGCTGTACAAGACCGCGGAGGAGCGGGCGCGCGAGGCGGCACGTGATCCGATCACGCTGGCCGCGTCGTACCTCCTGGCCGAGGGCCTCGCGACGCGTGAGGAACTCGAGGCGATGCAGGCCGAGGTCGATCGCGAAGTGAACGCCGCCACCGACATCGCCCTGAGGGCCGAGAAGCCGGCTCGGTCGACGGCCGGGCTGTACGTCTATTCGCCCGACGTGGACGTCACCTCGCCGGACTGGAACGCCGAACCGATCGTCGAGGGCAAGCCGGACACGATGGTGGCGGCCATCAACCGGACGCTGCAGGACGAGATGGCGGCCAATCCGCGCATCGTGGTCTTCGGCGAGGATGTCGCGGACGCGAGCCGCGAGGGCGCACTCGCCGAGGTGGCCGGCAAGGGCGGCGTGTTCAAGGTCACGCACGGCCTGCAGCGCGCGTTCGGCGGCCAGCGCGTCTTCAACTCGCCCCTCGCGGAAGCCAACATCGTCGGTCGCGCGACGGGCATGGCGACGCGTGGCCTGAAGCCGGTCGTCGAGATCCAGTTCTTCGATTACATCTGGCCCGCGTTCATGCAGATTCGTGACGAGCTCACGATGCTGCGCTACCGGTCCAACAACACGTTCACGGCACCGCTCGTCATCCGCTCGCCCATCGGCGGGTACCTGCGGGGCGGCGCGCCTTACCACAGCCAGTCGGGCGAGAGCATCTTCGCGCACTGTCCCGGGATCCACGTGGTCTTCCCCAGCAACGCCGCCGATGCGGCCGGCCTGCTGCGGACGGCGATCCGCTGCGACGATCCCGTGCTGTTCCTCGAGCACAAGCACCTGTACCGGCAGACCTACAACAAGGCCGTGTACCCGGGGCCGGACTACACGATTCCGTTCGGGCGCGCGGCCGTGCGCCGCGACGGCAGCGACGTCACCGTGATCACCTGGGGCGCGCTCGTGCAGCGATCGCTGCTCGCCGCGCAGCAGGCGGAGAAGGACGGCATCAGCGTCCGCGTCGTCGACCTGCGCACAATCGCGCCGTGCGACTGGGCGACCATCGGCGACGCCGTGCGCGAAACCAACCGCATCGTCGTGGCGCACGAGGACACGCTGACGGCCGGCTTCGGCGGCGAGATCGCCGCATACATCGTCGAGCACTTCTTCGAGCACCTCGACGCACCCGTGCTGCGCGTGGCCGCCATGGACACGCCCGTCGCGTACTACCCGGAACTCGAGGAAGAGATCCTGCCGCAGTCGGCCGATGTCCTTGCCGCGATCCGGAAGCTCGCCGCGTACTAGCCCCTCGACCTCGCTCGGGGCGCCACGCTCCACTCCGCTCGCGACCAGCGTAATGGGCGCGGCGTGCGGGGCCCTGCTCTGCCTGATCGCGGTCGCCGCGGCGCCCACGGACGGCGGCCTGCGCGCAGCCGGCGTCGCCGCACCTGCCGCTGTCGAGCCGGTGCGCTCGGCGGGTGGCGTCCCGCCCTTCCTGGCCGGCGAGTTCGAGGAGCCCGGAGGCTATGCCCTGCGCCCGGACGGCAGCGCGCTGGTCTTCGACCGGCGTCGTCATCGCGTCTACACCGTGGACGCCGCGCGTACGACCGTGACGCCCCTCGTGGACATCGGCTTCGAGGTGGGACGGGTGCTGCGGCCGACGTCGTTCGACGCCGCCCCCAACGGCGACTTCATCGTCGCAGACGCGCCCGGACGCCAACCGCGCGTGTCGGTGTTCGACGGGCGCGGGAAGGTGCTCAACACGTTCTCGGTGGCTGCAACGGCCACGCCTCGCCTCACGATCGGCAACCTCGTGCTGAACGGGATCGGCGCGGCGCGGTACACGGGCGTGACCGTCCTGCTCAATCAGCCGGAGCGCGGCGTGCTCGTGTCCGAGTACAGCGTCACCGGAGCGGTGCAGCGGCAGATCGGCACGCTCCGGCCCACCGGCTTCGAACACGACGCCGACGTCCACATGGCCTTCAACACGGCGCTGCCCCTGCCCGCGCCGGACGGCGGCGTTTACGTGGTGTTCCTCGCCGGCCCGCCGGCGTTCCGCAAGTACTCATCGGCAGGCATCCTGGAGTTCGAACGCGTCATCCAGGGTCGGGCACTGGATCCGATCGTCATGGCCATGCCGACACAATGGCCGCGCCGGAACGTGGACGACGTGCGTTATCCACTGGTCCGCCCGACCATCCTCACGGCAGCGGTCGATCCAGGAGGGCGGTTGTTCGTCGCGACGCCGACGGCGCACGTGTACGTGTACGACGCCGACGGCGAGAAGATCCGCACACTCCAACTGCTCGGCGCGGGCGCGATCTCGCCGACCTCGATGTGGTTCGCGCCGGACGGCCGCCTGCTCGTCACACCGGGCCTCTACGACTTCGCGCCCCCGGTCGGCTGACTCCTGATAGAGCGGTGCGCCGGCCGAGCAGGAGCAACTGATTCATCCTCGCGCCCGATGGCACCGGGCGCGTCAGTCGGTCTGCAGCCTCGCGGCAAGCAGGTCGCGGTAGGTCTGGCACTCCTCGTCGAACCACACGGCGGCGAACTCGGCGGCCATGCGTTCCACTTCATCCGGCATGTATGGCACGCCGCCAGCGCCCTCGACGAGTGCCTGCTTGTGCAGGGCGAAGGCTCGCGGCGGCCTCGACGCGAGCTCACGCGCCACCGTCAGCGCGCGGTGACGGATGTTGCCTGCCGGCACCAGCTCCTGCACGATGCCGTGCGCCAGGGCGTCGCTGGCGCGCCACGCATGCCCTTCGAGGAACATCTGCCTGGCCGTGGCACCGGGTACGGCGGCGGCCAGCGCCTGCAGCATGCGTGCGGGCAGCACGACGCCGAGCATCACCTCGTTCAGGGCGAACTTGAAGTCGCCTTCGGCCATGATGCGCGTGTCGCAGGCGAGCGCCAGGATCGAGCCGCCGGCGTAGCTGTGCCCGGAGATGCCAGCCACCGCGGGCTTGGGCAGGTTGCGCAGGGTGTCGAACATGCGGATGAAGCGCGCCATGTACCGGGTCAATTTGTCGGGCGTGTACGCGAAGACCTCCTGCACGTCGAAGCCGCCGCAAAACATCTTCGGCGTCTCGCTGGTCAGCACCACACCGTGCGTGCGCTCGTCGGAGCGCGCATGGTTGAGGGCCGACTGCAGTTCGTCCACCATCTCGCAGTTGAGCGCGTTGGCCTTGCCGCGCGCCAGCGTGATGACGAGGATGCCTTCTTCCCGGTCGAGGGTGATGTGCTGCACGAATCGACTCCCGTCGCAGTGAACTCGCTCGAAGCGAGCGCTGCGGTGAGTCTACCGCCAACTTCAGCACTCGATTGCCCGCGTGCGCCAGTGAACGCGCGACGATTGACGGGCAGCGGCTGCCCGTCGGGCAAGGCCCGACGGCTACGTCCGAGATGGCCACACGGCCCGACGGCTACGTCCGAGATGGCCACTCGGCCCGACGGCTACGTACGAAATGACCGCAAGGACCGACGGCTGCGTACAGACGTTCCGGTCACATGGCCTTGAAGGTCGAAAGGCCGTCGGCCGACCGCACCGCGTAGTCGGTGGCGTCACCATCGGAACGCAGGTGCACCGTCACCGGCGTGGCGCTTCCCGCGTCGCGACCGACGACGGCCGCGGCGATGGAGAATCGTGGGAGGCCGACACCTCGGGCGAGCGCTGCCGGGCGGGCCGCCTCCGACCCGCGCAGCGACACCTCGAAGCTGCGCTGACGGACCATGCGCGCCAGTTCGAGTTGTCGCTCCGTCGGGCCCTCCTCGGGCCCCGCGATGCGCAACGGGAACTCGTCGCCGCGATGCGCCCACCAGACGCCATCCGACGACGACCACGTCATCGCCCCGAGCACGGCGTCGTGGCGGCCTGACCCGCCCCGTGACGTCGTCCCGCGGCCGGGCGCGTCAGCTCCGTGCGCGCCGGCGTGTGCGGAGCGC
>JAEZCY010000243.1 GCA_023429845.1 Acidobacteriota bacterium | reverse complement strand
GCGCAACCGTGTGCACATGGCGAAGCTGCTGCGCAGCGGCGCCAACCTGCTGCTGCTCGACGAACCCACCAACGACCTCGACGTCGATACGCTGCGCGCGCTCGAAGAGGCGCTGCTCGACTTCGCGGGGTGCGCCGTCGTGATCAGCCACGACCGCTGGTTCCTCGATCGCATCGCCACCCACATCCTCGCGTTCGAGGGCGACAGCACCGCCGTGTGGTTCGAAGGCAACTATCAGGACTACGAGGCCGACCGTCATCGTCGGCTCGGCAGTGCCGCCGACACGCCGCACCGCGTCAAGTACCGCAAGTTGACACGCTAGGACGCGTTCCTGGCTGCGAGGGCCGTGCGCCCTCTGGACACGCAGGCAGCGCGCGTTCCCCGAACGCGCCAGAAGGCACGACGACAATGACGACCACTCCGGCCGGATCCGCGGCCGTGTTCACCCCCATCCTCGACCGGATCGCCCAGGAGCTGTCGGTCGCCGCCACGCAGGTCACGGCAGCGGTGGCGCTGCTCGACGAAGGCGCCACGGTGCCGTTCATCGCGCGCTACCGCAAGGAAGCCACCGGCGGGCTCGACGACACGCAGTTGCGGACGCTCGAGGAGCGGCTCCACTACCTTCGCGAACTCGAGGAGCGCCGGACGGCGATTCTCGCCTCGCTCGTGGAGAGCCAGAAGCTGACCCCGGAACTCGAGGATGCGATCCGCAGCGCCGACAGCAAGACGCGGCTCGAGGACCTGTACGCGCCGCACCGGCCGAAGAAGCGCTCCAAGGCGCAGATCGCGCGCGAGCAGGGGCTCGAGCCGCTGGCCGACGCCCTGCTCGCCGATCCGTCACTGGTGCCGGACGAGGCCGCGGCGGAGTACGTGAACGAAGCCACCGGCGTGGCCGACGTTGCCGCCGCCGTCGACGGCGCTCGCGCCATCCTCATCGAGCGCTTTGCGGAAGCGCCGGAGCTCGTGGGCGGCCTCCGCACCTACGTGTGGGAACAGGGCACGCTGCGATCGCGGGTCGTGGAGGGCCAGGAGGAGAAGGGCGCGAAGTTCCGCGACTACTTCGACGCGAGTGAGCCGGTGAGCAAGCTGCCGTCCCATCGCGTGCTGGCGTTGCTGCGCGGCCGCAAGGAAGGCGTGCTGAAGCTGTCGATCACGCTGCCCGACGACGAGAGCGGAGCCGCCCTCGGCGAACCCGAGCGTCGCATCGCGGCCTTCGTCGGAGTGTCGCACCAGGGACGCCCGGCCGACGATCTTCTCCGCAGCGCGGTGGTGCTCGCGTGGAAGGCACGGCTGCAGCCCAAGCTCGAGAACGACGTCGAGACGCGGCTGCGCGAGATGGCCGAGGACGAAGCGATTCGGGTCTTTGGCACCAACCTGCGCGACCTGCTGCTGGCGGCGCCGGCGGGCACGCGCGTCACGATGGGCCTCGATCCGGGCATCCGTACCGGCGTGAAGGTGGCGGTGACCGGCAACACGGGGGCGGTGCTGGCGACGGCGACGATCTACCCGCACGAGCCGCGGAAGGACTGGGACGGATCGATCGCGGTGCTCGCGGCGCTCTGCGCCACCCACAAGGTCGAACTGGTCGCCATCGGCAACGGCACGGCGTCGCGCGAGACCGAGAAGCTCGCCGCCGACCTGATGGAGAAGTACCCCGAGATTCCGCTCACGCGCGTCGTCGTGTCCGAGGCGGGCGCGTCGGTGTACTCGGCGTCGGAGCTGGCGTCGAAGGAATTGCCGGAACTCGACGTCACCCTGCGCGGCGCCGTTTCGATCGCGCGGCGCCTGCAGGATCCGCTGGCCGAACTGGTGAAGATCGAGCCACGCTCGATCGGCGTCGGGCAGTACCAGCACGACGTCAGTCAGTCGGCGCTGGCGCGCCAGCTCGATGGTGTGGTGGAGGACTGCGTGAACGCAGTCGGCGCAGACGTCAACACGGCGTCGCCCGCGCTGTTGTCGCGGATCTCGGGCCTGAACGCCCGCCTGGCTGCGCAGATCGTCGAGTACCGCACGCAGCGCGGTCCGTTCACGCGGCGCCGTGAACTGCTCGACGTGCCGCGGCTCGGCGAGAAGACCTTCGAGCAGTCGGCAGGCTTCCTGCGGATCCTCAACGGCGCCGATCCTCTCGACGCGTCGGCAGTCCATCCGGAAGCGTACGAGGTGGTGCAGCGGATCGCGCAGGTCACGGGGCGCGACCTGCCGTCGCTGATCGGCGACGGGGCGTTCCTGCGCACGCTCGACGCGGCGGCGTTTGCAGACGACCGGTTCGGCACGCCGACCGTGCGTGACATCCTGGCCGAGCTCGAGAAGCCGGGCCGGGACCCGCGTCCGGAGTTCCGCACGGCGAAGTTCAAGGAATCGGTGCAGCAGCTCTCCGACCTGCATCCCGGGATGGCGCTCGAGGGCGTGGTGACCAACGTCGCCAACTTCGGCGCGTTCGTGGACATCGGTGTGCACCAGGACGGTCTCGTCCATGTGTCACAGCTCGCGGATCGCTTCGTGAAGGACCCGCGCGACGTCGTCAAGGCCGGCCAGATCGTCAGCGTGACGGTGCTCGAGGTGGACATCCCCCGCAAGCGAATCGCTCTCACGATGCGCAAGGCCGAACGACCTGCGCCCCGTCCCGCGCCGTCTCGCGACGCGCGGC
>JAEZCY010000195.1 GCA_023429845.1 Acidobacteriota bacterium | reverse complement strand
CCCCGATGACGCGATCCGCCATCGTGGGCGCGACCGGGTGTGCCGCCGGTGCGGCGGGCGACTCGCGACGCTTGACCTCACTCGTGACGGCTGGTGACCCGAGTACGGCGATGTCGCCGGCTGCCGTGGCCGGCGATGCAGGCACCTGCACCGCCGCCTCGTCGATGTCCCACGGGTTGGCAGGCGTCGTGTCGTGCGCATCGGCAGTGCCGACGTCGTTGGTCTTGGACAGGGCCTGATCGATTCGGCTCATGCGCGTTGCCTCGAACGGAAGATGCGGAGTGGCCAGCGCAGCAGGCGCGTGAGCCAGGAGGCGTCATCGGGCGCTTCGAATCCCACCACCGTCGACGGATTAATCGGAATGACGCGCGCGTGCGAGAGGATGGCCCCAGCAGCCCCGAGGGCAGGCTCGACGTCCTGTCGCCGGACAGCCACGGGCGGCATGTTCTGGGCCGTCTGTGGCTCGACCCGAGGCATCTGAAGGGTCGCCGCCGTACCCGCTCCTCCGCCGGCGAGCGCGTCGCCTGCCACCGGCTGCCGCGGCCGCTGTGTCCTTGCCGCCAGCACCGGGAGGTCGAAGTCGGCACACACCTCGCGAACGATGTCCTGGCTCACCGGCTTGACGCCGGCAGCCATCGCGTTCACGAGCGCGTTGTCGCAGAGCACGTTGATCAGGCGCGGGATGCCTCCCGACCCGTGATGAATGGCCTCGACTGCTTCGCGTGTGAAGAGCTGCAGGCTGTCGCCGCCCGCCAACTGGATGCGCTTGGCCACGTAGGCCGCGGCCTCGCGCACGTCGAGCGGCACGAGCGAGCATCGGAGCGCCACACGCTGCTTCAGCTGCCGCAGGCTCGGGTCGTTGAGACGGTCGGCGAGTTCGGGCTGGCCGAGCAGGATGAGCGGCAACAGCTTCACGTCGGCCGTCTCGATGTTGGCGAGCAGCCGCACCTCTTCGAGCAGGGCCGTGGGCATGCTGTGCGCTTCGTCGATGACCAGCGCCGTGAGCTTGCCCGCCGCATGCCGTTCGCGCAGCAGCGTCTCGAACTCACGCAGCAGCACCGTCTTGGAGGCGGCAGCCTTCTCGCTGAGGCCGAACTCGTGCGACAGGAACTCGAGGAACTCCGCGCGCTCCATCGTCGGATTGCGCAGCGTCGCGACGAGGTGCCCCTCTTCACGCCATTGCGCGAGGGCCACCGTGAGGAGCGTGGTCTTTCCCGTGCCGGCTTCGCCAGTGAGCACGGTGAGCCCCTTGCGGCCGCTCAATCCATAGATCAGATTGCTGAGGGCCTCCCGGTATGCCGCGGTCAGGAACAGGTACCGCGGATTCGGCGTGAGATCGAAAGGCCGCTCGCGCAGCCCGAAGAACTTCTCGTACATGCCTACAGTCCGAACTTCCAGAAAAGGAGGGCGCTGCACAGCACGAACGCGACCACGCCACTCGCCGAGAGCATCCAGCGGCGCTTCCAGCGGGCGCGTCGCTCGGCGCGGCTCAGGAGCAGCGGCACCACGGCGACCACGGGCAGCGCCAGAGCGGCCACGACGTCGCTGTCGGTGCGGAACGTGCGATCGCGATACTCGAGGAGGCCGACGAGCAGGATGCCGAACGCCGCGCCCCCGAAGGCGCCCATCAGCGTCAGGCGGGCGCGGTCAGGACTGGTGGGCCGCTCGGGCACCCGCGGCGGGTCGACGATGCGGAACTGTTCGCTGACCTGTCGCCGTTCCATGTTCGCCGCGACCTTTGCCTGCTCGCTGTTGGTCAGCAGGTTGTTGTAGCGGTTCTTCAGCGTTTCGTAGTCGCGCGTGAGCCCAATGAGCTCGGCTTCGCGTGCAGGCGCAGCGTCCACCCGTGCCTGATAGGTGGCCGCCTGGGCCTGGCGGGTGTCGATCTGCCGCTGCTTGGAGGCGATCTGCTCGCCAATCTGCTCGTGACGTCGGCGCAGTTCCTGCAGCTGGTTTGCACGCGCGCGCTGGGCCGGCGTGACGACCGCAACAGCGGTGCCGGCCGAGACGGGGCGGCGGAGTTCTGCGTCGCGCGACTTCTCTTCCAGTTCGGCGACGATCCGCTGGTGGCGGATCACGTCCGGATGGTCAGGCGTGAGACGCAGCAACTGCGCGTCCAGGTTCGCGCGAGCCTTGGCGAGCGCGTCGGCGAAGGGGTTGACTGCCGGTGGCGGAACGTCGGCAAGGTCCTGGTTCGCGCCGGCGCCCGTACCTGTGAGGTCGTTGATCTGCCGCTCGATGGCGAGTTGCTCGAGACGATCGCGATTGATCGACTCCGCCAGCGACTGCGCCTGCATCTGGATGTTCTGCAGTGCGGAGAGGTTCGACTGCATCTGCTGCGGGAGTTCGCCACCGAACTGCCGCTTGTAGGCCTCGAGCCTCGCCTCGGTCTCCTCGAGGCGAGCCCTGGCCGACTGCAGTTCCGCGGTGAGGAACTGATCGGTGCCTTCGGCGATCGTCTCGCGCTGGCGCGTGTTCTCGTCCACGAAGAGCGAGGTCAGGCGTTCGGCCACGCGATGCGCGATGCGCGGGTCATCGGCCTGGAAGCCGACGGTGAACGACGCCGCGTTGCTGCGCCGCGCCGCCGATCGAGGGGACGAGACCTTGATGTCCCTCGAGCGCATCCGGCTGACCACATCCTCCATGATGCCGGCTTCGCGCTCGCGTCGATACAGATCGAGGTCGAGGATGATGCGCTCGAGACGGGCCCGGCTCAGCACCTCCTGCTGAAGGATCCGCAACCGTTCGACGAGCGGCAGCGTCACCGTGGGCCGCACGTAGCTGGACGGTAGCGTCGGCGGCGTCACGAGAATCACCGTCTGCGACTCGTAGCGGTTCGGCAGCGTCTGCGCGTAGATGGCGGTGCCGACGGCGCCGACCACCAGGGGGATGACCATCATCCACCAGCGGCGACGCAGCACCGTGAGGAGCCACTCGGGCGTGATTTGCTGACTGGGCAACATGGTTCTCGCTCCTACCGCCGCAACAAGGGGACCCAGACCGTGAGGCCGGCTCGGAACCCCTGACGCTCCTGGGCGTCGGGGACGAACAGGTCCTCGGCGACCGACTCGTCGAAGTGGTATTGGTAATAGAAGTATTGCGCGAACAGCGCAAGATTGCGTGTGATCGCCGTCCGGATGCGCGCCCCGGCGGTCGCCGTGTCGTAGTTCCGCTCGCTCAACCCGAACGATCCCGTGACGTACCCGGCCGAGAAGAGGATGTCGGTGCGGCGGCCGACGAGCCCGCCGAGCGAGGCGATGACCCGGTCGCCGATGAACGGCTCGTTGAGGCCGTCCAGAAAGCCGACGGCTCGAATATAGGACAACTGTCCCTGCCACGGTCCCGCGAAATCGTGAGCCAGGGTGGCCGTGCCAAGTGCGCGCCACACGAAACGATCGCGGCTCGTGCCCTCGTCGTCGACCTGCTCGCGCACGAGCATCGTCGAGCCCGTCGTGAACGACAGCGTCGTTCGCCCCCGCCCCAAGACGAAGGGCTGGTTGTAGACGAGCCCCAGGTTGATGTCGTGGTTGTCGCTGTCGGCGCCGGTGCGCGCGTTGAAGCGGCGGTATCCGTATCCCACCCGGGCACCGAGATACTCCGAGAACCGGTAGGTATAGTCGCCCGCGACGCTCCAGCGAAAATTGTCGTACTGCTCGACGTCGGACGACAGGAAGCGTGCCGTGGAATAGCGCCCGGCGAACCGCACCACCGAGCGCCGTGTGATGTCGCGGTTGAGGGACGCCACCCCTGCATACGTGACCGCATCACGGTTGGACGCCAGCGAAAAGTCTCCGCCGGGATCGACGACCGGGCCCTCGCCCGGGTCTTCGCTGCCGCCGATGTCGGGCTCGACACTCGGGCCGATGGTCGAGCCGGTGGAGAACGGCACGATGCTGAAATAGGGGCGGTACGCGGCGCGCTGGCTGAACGACACACGCGTACGCGGGCTCAACGCCAGACCGTACGTCAGCGAGGCCGCGTGGTACGTCGGCAGTACCACCTGCTCGTCCGTGAGGTAGCGATAGCTGGTCTGCACCCCGGCGCTGAACGCCCCCCGCGCCAGCTGCCGACGATACCCGAGCGAGGCCTGCGTGCCGATGTACGTGCCTGACAGCCGATTCTGCGCGGCAGTCGGCGAGTTGCTGCCCCGGGCCAGCATGTCGTCGTCATAGGCGCCGAACAGGGCGGCGTTCATGTCGAGTGCCTGCACGCTGTCGCGCGTGCCGGCCGCGCCGCCGAACAGCGAGGAGAAGACACGCGTGTTGGTTTCGCCGGTTTGCGCCTGCGCAAGTGCCGCCGTCAGGGTGCACATCACGCACGCCAGCCCCAGGCGTGTCCACCGAGAAGAGAACATACCGCCCCGTGCCGTCCCCTACGGGACGATGACGGTGTCTCCCGGCCTGAGCAGGATGTTCTGCTCGAGCTTCTTGCCCTTGATCACGTCCTTGTAGTTGAACTTGTGACTGACGGTCTGGCCGCCGTCGGTTCGCATCACGACGATCTCGTCCTTCTTCGCGAACTCGCCAACCCCACCAGCGAGCGCCAGCATCTGCAGCACCGTCACCGGGGTCGTGATCACGTAGGTGCCGGGCCGGTTCACCCGGCCGGTGACATAGACGCGCCGGCTGTTGGTCTGCTTGACGATCACCGTCACGTTCGGGTCGCGCAGGAACTTCGCCGACGCCGTGATGATGGCCTGGCGCAGTTGATCAGGTGTGAGCCCGGCGGCCTGGACGTCGTTGATGAGTGGCAGGGTGATCTTTCCGTCCGGCCGCACGATCACGTCGCCGCCGTGGTTGTTCTGCTCCCAGAAGACGATCGACAGCACGTCGTCCGGGCCGATGACGTAGTCGGGCGGCACGACCGTCGCCGCAGTGGGGACGGGCTGCATCGCCCCGGGCTGCACGGGTGCTGCCGGCTGGGGGACGCCTGGCTGGGCCGGGGCGGACTGCACCGACTGCTGCCCGCCAGCGGCCGGCTCCGTGGCGACCGGCTGCTGCGCTGCGGCTGGACTGGCGAGCAGGACGGCGAGCGCAAGGGCGGCGGAAATCCTCATCGTGAGCATCCTCATGGCGTCAGCGGAACTCCTTGAACGGCAGCTGGCAGTCGTGCTTGCGCAGGAAGTTCAGGAACCGTTTGTAGTCGTTCTGGTCCATGTTGAACATTCTGCAGACGATCTTGTAGTTTCCGCGGGCCTCCTCCAGCCCCCGGCGCACGATGTCGCGCACGTTCTGCTTGGTGATTTCCCGCTCCATGTAGAGCGGGTAGACGGCAGTCCAGAACGACTGCTTCTCTTCGACGAGCTTCCTATACAAATCGTCGGCCACCGTCCGCCGACGCTCCCGCCGCGGCCGAAGCGTCATGCCCCGCTGAGTCTTGACCTCCTGGGGAAGATCTTCCACGCGGATCAATTCGTTCCGCCCGGTCACCACCAGCCGCTCGATGACGTTCTCCAGTTCGCGGACGTTCCCGGGCCACGAGTACTCGACGAGCGCCTGGAACGCCTCCGGCTCGAACCCACGCACGAGATTGCCCCCTCCGAGCGACATGTAGAGCCGGAGGAAGTGCTCGATCATCTGCGGGATGTCTTCCCGGCGCTCGCGCAGCGGCGGCACCATGAAATGGATGACATTGAGGCGGTAATAGAGATCTTCGCGGAAGAGCTCCTTGGCAATCAGATCCTGCAGGTTGCGGTTGGTGGCGGCAATGATGCGGACGTTGACCTTGCGTCCGCCGTGATCGGCGCCGACCTTCTGGAGCTCGCCGGTCTCGAGGAAACGGAGCAGCAGGCCCTGCATCCGCAACGTCATCTCGCCGACCTCGTCGAGGAACATCGTCCCGGTGTCGGCCGACTCGAGTTTTCCGGGCTTGTCGCGATACGCGCCCGTGAAACTGCCCTTGACGTGGCCGAAGAGCTCGGATTCCAGCAACGTTTCGGGGAGACCGGCGCAGTTCATGGCGATGAACGGCCGCTCGACCCGCATGCTATGGGTATGGATGGCCCGGGCAACCAGCTCCTTGCCCACGCCACTTTCGCCCGTAATCAGCACCTTGGCGTCGGAGCGCGCAATCCGCTGGATCTCCAGCTTGAGCTCCATCATCTGCGTGCTGACACCGATCAGCTGTGCGGTCTCTGGGTTCTTCATGCCTGTTCAGTCAGGGTGCCCGCGCCTGCGGGCCTCTAAGCCGCACACGTAATCGGCGCGACGGCTGATTTTCGACAATGGCGGGCGAGGTGGCCGCTCCACCTCCAGAGAACGAAAGGTAGGTCAAAAGCGCACGGCCGGGCAAACAAAGCCTACCATGGGGGTGACTTTGGTCGTTCGCTATCGATAGTTGATGCCCGGGCCGCGTGGGACGCACAGCCTCCTACGCCCACAGTTCGTCTAAGAGCCTCCTCCTACGCCCACAGTTCGTCTAAGAGCCTCACTGCATGCTGACCCTGACCGATGTCACGAAACGCTACGACGGGCAGGACCGGGACGCCGTGGCTGGGGTCTCGTTCACGGCTGAACCTGGAGAGTTCGTCGCCTTCATGGGGCCGTCGGGTTGCGGAAAGTCAACGTTGCTCCACCTCTGTGGCGCAATGGATCGACCCGACACCGGGCGCGTGCTGCTGGGCGACGTGGACCTGGCACGGCTCACCGACAGCGCGCTGACCCTCGTGCGCCGCCGCCGGATCGGCTTCGTCTTCCAGTTCTTCAACCTGCTGCCCACTCTCACCCTGGCCGAGAACATCGCGCTTCCGCTCGTCCTCGACGGCCGCGGGCCGGCAGATGCCGCCCGGCAGGCCCGCGCCGTCGGGGAGCGCGTCGGACTCACACCGCGCCTCGACGCGTATCCTGCACAGGTGTCGGGCGGGGAGATGCAGCGCGCAGCGATTGCCCGCGCCATCGTCCATGCGCCGGCCGTGCTGGTCGCCGACGAACCCACCGGTAACCTGGACTCTGGCAACGGGCTGCGCGTGCTCGGGCTCCTGTCGGAGCTGAATGCCACGCTCGGCCTCACGATTCTCCTTGCCACCCATGCGCCGGAGATTGCCGCCGCCGCCCACCGCACGCTGCACATGCGGGACGGACGTCTGGAACCCGACCCGACCCCAGAGCGCTGATGTTCCGCCTGTTCCGACAGCTCATCCTGCGCCAGCTGCGCTCCGAGATACTCCGCAGCCTGATCACGATCGTCGGCGTCGCGGCGGGCGTGGCCGTGGTCCTCGCCATCCGGCTGACGAACGCCAGCGCGGTCAACGGCTTCGAGGCGGCACTGGAACTGACCTCGGGACGTGCCGCACTGGAAATCGTCGGCTCGGGGTTCGGTATCGACGAACGCGTCCTTCCGGCGATCGACGCGGTCGGCGCCTACGGAACCACCAGCCCCGTCATCGACGGCGACCTGCTGGTGAACATCGGCCCTCGGTCTCTGACCGAGGACCGGAGGCGATGGGAGCTGGTTCGCGTGCTGGGCGTGGACATGCTGCGCGACTTTCCCGTCCGCGACTACGACGTTGCGGCGACGGGAGAGGACACGGCACCACCGGAGACGGCGCTCGACGTGCTCGCGCTCCTGAGCGACCCGCAGGCTGTGGTCATCACCCGGGCGTTCGCCGATCGGCACGGGCTTGCGGTTGGTGATCGGCTGCCGGTTGTCGTCGGGGACCGGCCGCTCGAGCTACGTGTGCGCGGGCTGCTCGAGGCGGAAGGCCCGGCGACGCTGCTGGACGGCAACTTCTTCCTCATGGACCTGGCCGCCGCGCAGTGGGCGTTCGACCGGCTCGGACGCCTCGATCGCATCGACGTGAAGTTGCACGACGACGTGGACGTGGGTGAGGCAGAGCGGGCCATCGCCGCGACACTCCCTCCGGGGCTCGTCGTGCAGCGGCCCTCGCGCCGTGGACAACAGGTGGAGCAGATGCTCGCCGCATTCCATCTGAACCTGTCGGCGCTGTCCTCCATAGCCCTGCTGGTGGGGCTGTTCCTCGTCTACAACGCGGTGTCGGTCTCCGTGCTGGCGCGCCGCCAGGAGATCGGCACGCTCCGCGCGCTTGGCGTGTCGCGCCGACAGGTGCAGGCGCTGTTTCTCGGGGAGGCCGCCGTGTTCGGCGTGCTGGGCGTCGCCGTCGGCCTGCCGCTGTCGCGGGCGCTCGCCGACATCACCGTGTCGCTGACGTCAGCGACCGTGAACACGCTGTACGTCGCGGCGGCGGCTGCACCGCCGGCACTGCGTTGGTCCGACATCGCGGTGGCCGCGGGGATCGGCGTGCCGCTGTCGCTCGTCGCTGCCTGGCTGCCGGCGCGTGAAGCGGCCGCCGTGCCCCCCACCGCGGTGCTGCGTGGCGCCGACCGCGTCGAGGCTCGTACGTCCAACCAGGCCCGCACCCGCATCGCGGCCGTCGTCCTGCTCGTGCTCGCCGCCGCGTTCAGCCAGCTCCCCGTCGTCGCAGGCATGCCGCTGGCGGGCTACCTCGCGTGCGTGGCCCTGGTGTTCGGCGCGGCGCTCCTGGTGCCGACGTTGCTTCAGGCCGGTGCACGACATGGGCGCGCGTTCTGGTATCGCGTGTTCCGGGCGGGCGGCTGGCTCGCGCATGCAGCCCTGGGAGGCGCCATCGGTCGCGTGTCCGTCAGTGTGGCCGCACTCGCCGTCAGCCTCGCGATGATGGTCGCGATCACGGTCATGGTGGGCAGCTTCCGGCAGACGGTGATCGATTGGGTCGGGCAGAGTCTCCAGGCCGACCTCTTCGTCGGCCCTGCCTCACGCCGGGAGGGCGCGCGCCAGCCCACCGTCTCGCGCGGCGTGGAGGACGTCGTGCGGGCGCATCCGGACGTGCTCGCCGTCGACGCCTTCCGGTCGGTCACCGTGCCCTACGAGAGCAGCCTCATCTCGATGGGCTCCGGAGACTTCGCCGTGCAGTTGCAGCACGGCGGCATGCGGTTCAAGGCGCTGGCCGGCGATGCAGCGCAGGTGCTCGCGTCGGCGCGCACCGCCGACATCGTGCTCGTCTCCGAACCCTTCGCCACGCGGTACGGCAAGCGGGTTGGCGAGCGCGTGGTGCTGGCAACGCCTCACGGCCCGACGTCGTTCGCGATCGTCGGCGTCTACTACGACTACTCGAGCGATCGCGGCGTGGTGATGATGGACAACCAGACTCTGTCGCGCCATTTCGGAGAGCAGCGGCCGACCGGGCTCACCGTCTACCTGAAGGACGTGACGCGCGCCGCGACCGTGCGGCGCGAGCTGATGGAGCGGTTCGACGGGACGGCCGGCGTCCACATCTTCACCAACCGTGCCCTGCGCGACGAGGTGCTGCGGATCTTCGACAGCACGTTTGCAATCACTTACGCGCTCCAGGCCGTGGCGGTCATGGTGGCGCTGCTCGGCATCGTCGGCACGCTGATGACGCTGGTCATCGAACGGCGCCGCGAGCTCGGCATCCTGCGCGCCGTGGGCGCCAGTCGGGCGCAGGTGCGGGCGATGGTCGTGGCCGAGGCGGCGATGCTGGGGACGATCAGCCAGGTTGCCGGACTGGCAATCGGTCTGCTGCTCGCGGTAATCCTCGTGTACGTCGTCAACGTCCAGAGCTTCGGCTGGACGATTCACCTGATGATTCCCTGGATGCCGCTCGCGCAGATGTGGGTGCTCGTCACCGCAGCGACGCTACTTGCCGGCGTGTACCCGGCGCATCGTGCGATGCAGGAACGCGCGCCGGTGATGGAGGAGGAATGACGCGCCTCGCAGGGGGACTGCTCGCGTCCCTGGCCGTGATGATGCCCTGGGCCGGCGCGGCAATCGCGCAGGAGAGCCCTGCTGCGCCGCCGGCGCGGCCCGGGGGCGGTGAACAGTGGCGGCGTGCGTCGCCCGAGCGGGCACTCCGTTTCCCCGACGACCACGCGGCGCACCCCGAGTACCGCCTGGAGTGGTGGTACTACACCGGGAACCTGCGCGGTGACGACGGCAGAGCGTACGGCTACCAGGTGACGTTCTTTCGCGTGGGGGTCGATGCCGCGCCGCGGAATCCATCGGCCTTCACGGTGCGCGATCTCTACATGACGCACGTGGCAATGACCGACGTCGATGGCGTGGGACATCTATTTGCCGACCGGCTGAATCGGGCGGGTGTGCACTGGGCAGGCGCGCGCCCGGATCGGTACGAGGTGTGGAACGAGCAGTGGCGTGCCTCACTGGACGACGCGGGGCGACATCACCTCGTCGCAGACGCAGGTCGGTTCGCGCTCGATCTCAGGCTCGATCCGGGCAAGCCGCCGGTGCTGCAGGGCGACCGCGGGTACAGCAGGAAAGGGCGGGATCCGGGCAACGCCTCGCACTACTACTCGCTGACGCGCATGCCGACCGTCGGCACCATCCGCGTCGATGGACGGACGGTGGCCGTGCGCGGCGCCAGCTGGATGGACCACGAGTTCGGAACGAGTGCGCTCGATGTCGGCACGCGCGGCTGGGACTGGTTCGCCCTCCAGCTCGCCGATGGACGGGAACTGATGCTGTTCCAGCTCCGGCAGGACGATGGCTCGACCGGTCGGTATTCGGCCGGAACGCTCGTTGCACGCGACGGGACGACGATGCACCTCTCGGCGAAGGACTTCACCCTGACGCCGAGGCGAACCTGGACGTCGAGTGCCAGCGGAGCCACCTACCCGGTCCACTGGGACGTCCGCGTGCCGTCAGCGGGCCTCGAACTGGCGGTGACCGCCGCCGTGGACGCCCAGGAACTGCGGACGCGCCGGTCCACCAACGTGACGTACTGGGAAGGCGCGGTGCGCGTGGCGGGAACGTCGCAAGGCGATCGCCTCGAGGGCGTCGGCTACCTGGAGATGACCGGATACAGTGGTGCCAGGATGAGCGACGTCATGCGATAGGCGTCCGCCGCAGGTATCGTTAGCCCATAGGATCCATGCGCTCCCGTGCCCGGCAGACCCTCGACCCCGAGCTGTTGCTGCGTGCCTATGCCCTCGGCTGGTTCCCGATGGGCACCGGACGCCGCAGTCGCATCGAATGGTTCTCTCCCGATCCGCGCGGCATCCTGCCGCTGGACGACTTCCACACGCCGTCCCGGCTGAAGCGCGTCGTGCGTGCCGGGAAGTTGGCGACGAGGATCAACACGTCGTTCGAAGCGGTGATGCGCGCCTGCGCCGAACGGGACGAGACGTGGATCACCGAGGACATCGTCGGCAGCTACGTCGCCTTGCACAGGCTCGGTTTCGCGCACAGCGTGGAGACGTGGCAGGACGAGGCGCTCGTGGGCGGGCTCTACGGTGTGGCCCTGGGAGGCGCGTTCTTCGGCGAATCGATGTTCCACTCGGTCACCGACGCATCCCGAGTCGCGCTGGTGGCGCTGGTGGAACGGTTGAAGGCGCGTGGGTTCACGTTGCTCGACACCCAGTGGGTCACGCCGCACCTGGCGCAGTTCGGCGGCGTCGAGATCCCGCGCGCGGAGTACCTGGAGCGACTGGCCGCCGCGATCCCGCTGACCTGCCGCTTCGACGACGACTCGGCGTGAGCCATGCCCGGCAGCGCGCCGCCGTGTTCCCGCGCCGCGCTCGCGCTGCTCGATTCCGGTCCCGGGTACCCGGGTACTCGTCCCGCGTCGTACACTATCTGCCCCGCCATGGCTCGAGATCCGGATGCCCTGTTCGAGAAGGTGTCCCGCGCCGTCGCCGACGGCGACACGGTGGACTGGGACACGGTCGGTCGCACCGGCGACGCCCAGACCCGCGCGATCGTCGAAGAGCTGCGCGTGCTCGCCGAGGTGGCGCGTTTGCACCGCGACACGCTGCCTGACCCCAGCTCGTCGCTGTTGCTGCCGCCGGCCCCGCTGCAGGCGGGGGACAACTGGGGAGATCTGACGATCCGCGGCGAGCTCGGTCGGGGGGCGCGCGGGCACGTCTACCGCGCCTGGGATCCGCAGCTCGATCGCGAGGTCGCACTCAAGCTGACTTCCGACAAGGACGAGGCACGAGGCGGCAAGGACGTGATCGGGGAGGCGCGGCTGCTGGCGCGGGTGAAGCACCCCAACGTCGCCACCGTGTACGGAGCAGAGCGGCGCGCTGGACTCGTCGGCCTCTGGATGGAACTGATCGAGGGCGAGACGCTCGAGACGATGCTGCTGCGCGTCGGCCGCTTCAACGCGCGTGAAGCCGCGCTCGTCGGAATCGATGTCTGCGCGGCGCTGTCGGCCGTGCACGGCGCAGGGCTCCTGCACCGCGACATCAAGGCGCAGAACGTCATGCGCGATCGCAACGGGCGTGTGGTGCTGATGGACTTCGGCACGGGCCGCGACGTCGAGCCGAGTGCCGGGGCGTTCGTCCATGACGAAGTCGGCACGCCGTTGTACATGGCGCCAGAACTGTTCGAGGGCGCCAAGGCGAGCATCCACAGCGACATCTACAGCGTTGGCGTCCTGTTGTATCGACTCGTCACGGGGTCGGTCCCGGTCGAAGCACACTCACCCCGTGCGCTGAAGCTGGCGCACCAGTCCGGCGCCCGCAAGCAGTTGACCGACGTGCGCAGCGACCTTCCGCTCGCATTCGCTCGCGTCGTCGAGCGGGCGCTCGCACCAGAGGCGGGCGACCGCTACGCGAGCGTTGGCGCGCTCGAGATGGCGCTGGCAGGCCTGCTCGTGCCGGTGGAGCCGCAGCAGAAGGCGCGCTCGAAGGGCACGACGATGCTGCTGGCAGGCATGGCGGCCGGCACGCTGATCGCGGCCAGCGCGCTTGGTGCATGGTGGTGGTGGTCACGGCCTGCGGAGCCGCGGGAGGTGCGACTCGGCGTGTACCCCGCCGGCCCTCGCGACGAAGTGGAGAGCGTGGCGCTGGCGCCTGACGGATCCGGCCTGGCGTACACCTCGGCGGGTCGGCTGCACGTGCGCCGGATGAACGACATCGCACCGGCGGAGATCGAACAGTCGCAAGGGGCGCGCGACCCGTTCTGGTCGCCGGATGGCCAATGGGTTGCCTTCTTCAAGGGCGTGTCGCTCTGGAAGGTGAGGGCCTCGGGCGGCGAGCCGCAGACGGTCGCTTCCGCGCGGCGTCCGTCGTCTGGCTCCTGGGGCCCTGACGGGTCGCTCCTGTTCTCCATCGAGAACGGCACCACACTCATGACGGTGCCCGCGGCGGGCGGAACGCCCCGCGTGGTGCGGGCGCAGCAGCCCGGCGCGCGCACGGCTCTGTGGTGGCCGTCCTACGTCGGAGACGGCTCGCACTTCGTCTATTCGGCCGTGAGCGCCCGCACGGGCCGCCGCATGTTGTACCTGGCACGGACGGGCGATGGTCCCGATGCCGTGGACCGGGAACTCCTTGAGATCGACTCGAATCCCATCGTCGTCGGGACGCGTCTCTTCTATACGAACCGTGGCCGGGTGAAGGCACAGCACCTCGATCTGGCCGCGGGTCGGTTGACAGGGGAGCCGGTGACCGTTGCCGAGGGCGTCCGCGTCAATCCGTACGCCTTCGGCGAGGCCGACGTGGCCGTGGCGATCACCGGGCCGGGCCGCGGCGCTGGCGGCACCCACGGAATGGTGGCGTTCGTCTCGACGGCGCCGAGCGCGCGCATCCTGCGCATCGTGGACGCCACCGGGCGCACGCTCGACGAGTTCGGCGTCCTCGACACGCGCGACATGCGGGTCTCGCCGCAGGGCACGCACGTGGCATACGAACAGGTCGATCCCGAGACCAACACCCGCGAGATCTGGGTGCTGGACCTGCATCGCCGGTCGCGGGTGCGCCTCACCCAGCACGACGCCGACGACATCGCGCCCATGTGGTCGCGCGACGGGCGCACCGTCTACTACCTCTCGCGGCGCAACATGCGGTACACGCTGTTTGCGACGTCGGCACAGGGTGGCCAGCACGAGAACGAGTTGTTCCGCTTTTCGGGCCCGGTCGTCCCGCACGACCTGACCCCCGACGGTCGTTCGGTCATCTACGAACAGCACGACCAGCAGGGCGGATGGGATATCTGGATGCGGTCGCTGGACGGCGCCGGGCCGGTGCCGCTGGTTCGGTCTCCCCAGAACGACCAGGATCCGGCGATGTCGCCCGACGGGCGATTCCTGGCCTATTCATCGCCGGAATCAGGGGGGCGGCAGGTATACGTCGTGCCCGTGCCACTCGACGGACGCCGCTGGCGCGTGTCGTCCGACTACGGTCGTGAGCCGGAGTGGGGTGCGGACGGACGGACGCTGTTCTTCCATGGCCTCGACAGGACGCTGATGCGCGTCGAGATGGATACGAGCCGCCCCGTGCCGACCATTGGCACAGCCGCAGGGATGTTCCAGATTCCGTTCCTGGGCTACGACATGCGGTATCACTTCGGCACGATGCGCGACGGACGCCGGTTCCTGGTGAACGCTCCAGCCGAGTCGATGGCGCCCATTCCGGCGACCGTCATCGTCAACGCGCCGTTGCCGTAGGGTGGGGCAGCGGTGCCCGTGGCGTGCGGCGAAGCGGTCGCGCCTGCTCGGCCAGTCCGACCAGCGGCGTTCGCCACCCATGAGGTGCTGAGCTGCTCATGGAACGGCGGCGCTAGAATCGAAGCATGGACACACGGCAGCTGGGTCGCACGGACCTCCGCATCACGCCCATCGGTTTCGGGGCCTGGGCGATCGGGGGTGAATGGCGTTTCGGGTGGGGACCGCAGGACGATGCGGAGTCGATTTCGGCGATTCGACAGGCCGTCAGCCGGGGGATGAACTGGGTGGACACGGCGCCGGCGTATGGCCTCGGGCATTCCGAGGAGGTGGTCGCGCGCGCCCTTGCCGACATCCCGAGATCCGAGCGGCCCTACGTATTCACCAAGTGCACGCTCGTGTGGGGCGAGGACCGGGTCGTGCGGCACGACGTCAGCGCGGCATCCATCCGACGCGAGGTCGAGGACAGCCTCCGACGCCTGCAGGTCGAGGCCATCGATCTCTACCAGATGCACTGGCCGCGCTGGGCGGCTCAGGCCGAGCCGTCACCCGGCAGCGTCGCCGAGGCATGGGAGACACTGGCCGACCTTCAGCGTCAGGGCAAGGTGCGCCACATCGGCGTCTCCAACTTCACGATCGAGGATCTCGAGACGGCGCAGCGCATCGCGCCTGTCGGTTCCCTGCAGCCGCCATACTCGATGCTGCGTCGCGGAATCGAGGCGGACCTGCTGCCGTACTGCGAGGATCACGGCATCGGCGTGATCGTCTACAGCCCGATGTTGTCGGGGCTGCTCACGGGCGCCATGACGCGCGAGCGCGTCAGCCAGTTGGCCGAGGGCGACTGGCGTCGTAACAATCGCGAGTTCCAGGAGCCGCGCCTCTCGAACAACCTCGCGCTCGTGGAGGTGCTCCGGGCAATCGGCGCGCGGCACGAGCGCAGCCCGGGCGAGGTCGCGATTGCCTGGACGCTGCGCCAGCCCGCGGTCACCGGAGCCATTGTCGGCGGTCGCTCGGCCAGACAGGTGGACGGAGTGGTCGGTGCGATGGCGTTCCGTTTGTCGGAACCCGAGCTTGCCGAGATCGAGCACGCACTGCCGCGCGATTGAGCATGACCGACGAACGGCTCTCGATCGTCGACATCTTCAAGATCGGTGTCGGTCCATCGAGTTCCCATACGCTCGGGCCGTGGCGGGCGGCGCAGCAGTGCCTCTCGCGATGGCGTGAGACTCAGGGGCTGGACGGCCTGGACACCGTGGCCGTCCACCTGTTCGGATCCCTCGCCAAGACCGGACGCGGGCATGGCACCGACGTCGCCGTCGTGGCCGGTCTTCTGGGCGCCGATCCCGAGACCTGCGACATGAGCGATGTCCAGTCACGGGTCGGGGTTGCGCTGGCGGAACGCACCGTGCAGTTACCCCGGGGGCCGCGCGTCGGAATGGAGGTCGTGTTCCATCCCGCCGAGGCCCTGCCCGCGCATCCCAACGGCCTGCGCTTCGAGGCCTCCTGGTGCGACGGTCGTCGCGATGCGCGTACCTGCTATTCGACAGGGGGTGGCTTCGTCACCTGGCACGACGAGGAGGGGCCGGGCGGTCCGCCCCCGCGCCTGCCGTATCCGATCGACACCGCAGCCGACGTACTGCGGTGGTGCGGCGAGGAGAGACTATCAGTGTCGGCCCTCGTGCGCGCCAACGAGCGCGCGTGGCGCTCGGACGAGGAGACCGACGCGTACGTCGATCGTGCCTGGCAGGTGATGCGCGAGTGCATGTATCGCGGGTGCCACACGCCGGGAGTGCTGCCGGGCGGCCTGAACGTGCGCCGTCGAGCCGCGGACATCAACGCCAAGCTGCTTGGTCGTCAGGGGTCCGCCCGGCTCGAGGCGGACGCGCCCGCGTTGGGTTGCCCGAGCATTCCTGCGCCCGCCAGTGCCGACATCGACGCCTGGTTCGCGGCGATACGCGCCCACCGCGACGACTTCACGTGGACCCTGGACTGGGTGACCGCGTTTGCCCTCGCCGTCAACGAGGAGAACGCGTGCTTCGGCCGCGTCGTCACGGCGCCAACCAACGGTGCGGCTGGCGTCGTGCCGGCGGTGCTGGCGTACGATCTCGTGTTCCGAACGCCCCAGCCGTCGGCCGATCGTGTCGCGAGATTCCTGCTTGTGGCCTCAGAGGTCGGCTGCCTGTTCAAGAAGGGCGCGACGATCAGCGCGGCCATGGGGGGCTGTCAGGCGGAGATCGGCGTGTCGTCGGCGATGGCCGCCGCCGGACTCACCGAACTGCACGGCGGCTCGCCGAGCCAGGTGCTGATGTCGGCCGAGATCGCCATGGAACACCACCTCGGACTCACGTGCGATCCGGTGGGGGGCCTCGTCCAGATCCCGTGCATCGAGCGCAACACGATGGGCGCCATCAAGGCGATCACCGCATCGCAACTCGCACTGGCCAGTGATCCGGCGAATGCGAAGGTGTCGCTCGACGCGGTGATTCACGCCATGTGGTCCACGGCGCAGGACATGAGCGTGAAGTACAAGGAAACGGCGGACGGCGGGCTGGCCTTGCAGATTCCGCTCAGCCTGTCTGAGTGCTAGGCGGCTGAGGACGACAGCGTTCGTTCAGACGACGAAGGCCGGCAGTCTGCCTGCCGGCCTGTGTCTCACCAACGCGGCTCGCGGCGTCCGCCACCGCCACCGCCACCGCCGTACCCACCGCCGCGGCTCCCACCACCAGGCCGCCGGCCACCACCTCCGCCTGCGCCACCGGGCCGACCACCGCCGCCTCCGAAGCCGCCGCCGAAGTCGCCGGGGCCGCGCTCAGGCCGTGGCCGTGCTTCGTTGACGGCAATCGTCCGGCCGCCGATGCTGGCGCCGTCGAACTGTTGAATCGCCTTCTCGGCTTCGTCGTCGTTGGTCATCGAGACGAACGCGAAACCACGAGGACGACCAGTCATCCGATCGCGCATCACGGTGACGCTGTCGACCGTTCCGGCCTGCGAGAACATCTCCTCGAGTTCAGGCTCGCTGATCTGATACGGAATGTTCCCGACGAACAGGCTCTTGGCCACGCTGACCTTCCTCCTTGCCTGACGCGCCGGACGCGCACGGGGTCCATTCGGAAGCTGCCGGAGGCATCGAGCCTCCGCTCACAGGCACGCGAGCGGAATCGAGTCAGGCGACCTCGAAACTCGTGGCGTAGAGGCTGGCTGTCCTTCCAAAGCAGGACGGTACCACCCGGCCGCGTCACCTGCAATCGGTTTGGAAGCTCGGCAGAAGCTTGCGCGGCACCGCGCGCCTGCATAGAGTGCGCGTCATGCTCGCACTCCTCGTCGTCCTGTTGTTGGCAGATGGCCGTCACCCTGATCGGGCCGATGCGTCGGCCGCGGCGGTCCAGCCGACGGCGTCCGCCGCGAGCGAATCGGCCGTCGCCCCCACCGGCGACCGCCGGAACGTCGACGTGCCCGATACCGACACGCACGTGGTGCTCCGCTCGTTCCCGGACCGGGCGACGTGGGAAGCGCATCGCGCCAGGGTGCGACAGCAAATCCTCACCAGTGCGGGCCTCGATCCGATGCCTGCCCGCACGCCCTTGAACGCACAACGGTTCGGCAAGCTCGAACGTGATGGCTACACGGTGGAGAAGGTGCTGCTGGAGACGTGGCCCGGATTCTATCTGGGGGCCAACCTCTATGTGCCCGCGCGGCCCGGCAGGCATCCCGTTGTCGTCTCACCGCACGGGCACTGGAACTACGGTCGGCTGGAGCACCAGCCGCTCGCCTCGGTGCCGATGCGCGCCGCCAATCTCGCCCGGCGTGGGCACGTGGTCCTGATCTACGACATGGTCGGCTACAACGACACGAATCAGGTGCCGCATTCGTTCCATGGCGCCCGCGAGGCGCTGTGGGCGTTCGGCCCGTTGGGACTACAGCTCTGGAATTCGCTCCGCGTCGTGGACTACGTGGCCTCGCTGCCGGAAGTCGACCCGACACGCATCGGCGCGACGGGCGCGTCTGGCGGCGCGACGCAGACATTCCTCCTGGCGGCCGTCGACGATCGCATCGCCTATGCGGCTCCGGTGAACATGGTCTCGGCGTACATGCAGGGCGGGTCGTACTGCGAGAACGCGCCCGGCCTGCGCCACGGCATCAGCAACCTGGACATCGCGGCCGCGTTCGCGCCCAAGCCGATGCTGCTGATGTCGGCCACCGGCGACTGGACGAAGCACGTTCCCAGCGAGGAGTATCCCGCCATCAAGCGGATCTACGCCGGGCTCGGCGCGGGCGACGCGCTCACGCAGGCCCAGGTCGATGCCCCGCACAACTACAACCAGCAGACACGCGAGGCGGTCTATCGCTTCCTCGACGCGCAGGCGTTCGGCAAGGCGGACGACGGGAAGGAGCGCTCGGCGCCGATCGAGAAGCTCGGTGACATGCTCGCATTGATGAACCGCGAGCGACCCGCCAACGCAGTCGACTACGAGGGCCTGTTCGCCTCGTGGCGTGAGATGGCGACGTCGCAGGCCAGCGCGACACAGGATCTCGAGCGGCTGCGCGCGCGACTTCGCCATGTCGTGGCGCTGCCGCCTGCGTCCACGGTCGGACGCGACGGTGCGGGCGTCATCTCGCGCGGCAACGGCGACCGTGTGTCGAGTGCGTGGACGCCCGGCAAGGGGCGTCCGCTGGTCGTCGTGCATCCGGACGGACTGGCGGCCGGCGGAGCGGTGGCGGAGGTCGCGGCGGCGCGAAAGGCGAAGCGGCCCGTGCTGGTGCTCGGCGTATTCCAGACCGGGACGTCGGTGGCACCGCGCAACCGGGCGCACGACCACTGGCTGACGTTCAATGCGAGCGACGACCAGGCGCGCGTCCACGACATCATGACGGCGCTCGCGTGGCTGCCAGCGGACGCGAGCGCAGAGATCGTCGCGACGGGCGCAGCCCGTTACTGGGCGGCGGTCGCCGTGGCGGCCACGGGCGGTCGGCACACGCTCGCGTTCGACGTCGCCTCGCTCCCGTCTGATGACGCGACCCTGGAGCAGCAGTGCTTCGTGCCGGGCTTGCAGCGGGTTGGCGGCATGCGCACGGTGCAACGCCTTGCGCAGGCGGGATCGTGACGAGGATTGCGGATCGGGGCGCTTCGACGAATTGATGGGGAGGCCGTACACTCCCCATGCCGTGTCGGCGTTCCGAGCGCACGTCCGTCGTGGTAGCCTCGCGCGGCCACCGTCAGCTGAGTAGACCGAGCACGGCAGGAACGCATATGGCTCGACTTGCCATTCAGGCAGACCGGATTGGGCTTGCCCCCGCGGACCGTGCGGATTTTTCCGGACGCTGGCTGCAGTTGGCTGCCGAACGCGGCATCGAGACCCTCGTGGTCGATGTTCGGGCACCAGGCTTCATCGACCAGGTCGCCGACTGTGACGCCTTCCTCTGGCGGTTTGGTGCGCGTCGGGAGAACGTTGACCTCGCCAAGAAGTTGCTGCCCGCACTCGAGCAGGGATTGAACGTGCCCGTGTTCCCGGCCTATGGCCAGACTTGGTGGGCTGAAGACAAGCTCGCCCAACACTTTCTGCTGCGGGCGGCGCGACTGCCGTACCCCGATAGCTGGCTGTTCTGGGACGCCTCGGCCGCGCGGCGCTTCTGTGACACCGCAACCTACCCGCTGGTCTTGAAGCTGGCCAGCGGCTTCGGCAGCGCTAACGTGGCGCTGCTGCACAACCGCGCCGAGGCCGAGTACTGGATCGGAGAGCTCTTCGGCCAAGGCGTGCGGCGTCTGGAACAGGCAGTCCCTTCCTGGCTGGCTCGGCGTCGGCGGCAGGCGAGCACGGTCATGCGCATGCTCCGCAGGCGTGATGACTTCCGAGAGCAAGGCTACTTCTTCGTGCAGGAGTTCCTGCCGGACAACGCGTTCGACACGCGTGTCACGGTGATAGGCCGACGTGTCTTCGCGTTCCGCCGTCGCAACCGGCCCGACGACTTCCGAGCAAGCGGGAGTGGCAACATCGACTGGGATCCGCGCGCGGTTGCGCCAGAAGCCGTGCGCCTCGGCTTCACGGTCGCGCAGCGGCTCAAGACGCAGGTCGTTGCCGTGGACGTGATGCGGCGCGGGTCCGACTACATCGCAACAGAACTGAACTTCTCCTTCCGTGCGGGAGCGATCGATGCGTGCCCCGGGCATTGGTCATTCGATGACGGCGGTACACAGGGCCCTTGGCACGATGGGCCAGTGCGCGCGGCCGACGCGATCTTCGATGACGTGCTCACGCAGCTGGATCTACGCGCGGCGGCAAGGACGCGAGCAGACTGACTCTCCCGCGTGCGGGGGAGATCACGAAGACTCCACATCGCTCCAGCCCGCCGCGACGAGGGGGCTCAGCGTGCTGACGTGGCTGCAAGAGGAAGGGGAGATGGTGTCGAGGGCCAGAATCGAACTGGCTGCGTGGTACCTGTGATTGGCGAAGAATGGTCGCGAGTGGCGGGACAAGAAAACGGTCGTTTCGACTGTGGAGACGACCGTCTCGTTGCGACTTGATAATCGACTGACCACCACATGGCCACCGTTCGTGCCGACATCGACCTGGGTCAGCCGCGAACACTCCACTAAGCGACCCGGGGCTTGACCAATTCCGCAACGCCAGGCCAGGTCGTCTGGCGTGCCACCCGCAGCTCGTAATCTGACTGCAGGTCCAGCCAGAGCTCCGGAGACACGCCGAAGTACTTGCCCAACCGGAGGGCCGTATCGGCCGTGATCGCCCGCGTGCCGTTGATGTGCCGCTGATGCGGTTGGGCGGCACCGCCAGGTCGCGGGCCAGCGCGTTGATGCTGATGCCCAGCGGCCGCATGAACTCTTCCATGAGGATCTCGCCTGGCGGAATCGGGTCGAGCATCTTGGTGGTCTTCATGGGCGCCTCTCAGTGGTCGTCCACGATTTCGACGTCGTGTGCATCCCCGTCCTTCCACAGGAAGCACACGCGCCACTGATCGTTGATCCGGATGCTGTGCTGCCCGCGGCGATCTCCCTTGAGGGGCTCGAGATGGTTCCCGGGCCGCACCTGAGACTGTGAGAGACCAGGTCCGCACGAAATTGCAGGCAATTCCGCGAAGAATCAGCGCGCTGGAGTCACCGGAGAGGAGTGATGGTGCCGAGGGCCAGAATCGAACTGGCGACACTACGATTTTCAGTCGTATGCTCTACCAACTGAGCTACCTCGGCACACCGTGAGGCAGGCGGAACAACCGCCAGAGAATACCACGGGGCGCCCGGCCTCACAAGGCGAGGCGGGGTGCACATCGGCGTCGCCGGCCGGCTGGCACGCGCGACCGTCCGAGCCCTGCGACGCGCCGCAGAAACACCGCGCGGAGACGAGCATGGCGCCCGCCTCCGCCCGTGCAGGTTGTGGTCAGGGGGCGACCGCTTCGGCCGCTGGCGATGCCGTCGCCGGCGCGAGCCCGAGCTGCGCGCGTACCTGCTCGTCGATGCGCCGGTACACCTCGGGATTGTCGCGCAGGAACTGCTTGCTGTTCTCGCGACCCTGGCCGAGGCGCTCACCGCCATACGAGAACCAGGTGCCGCTCTTGTCGACGATCTTGTACTCGACGCCGAGGTCGAGCAGGTCGCCCTCACGCGAGATGCCCTCCCCGTACATGATGTCGAACTCGGCCTCGCGGAAAGGCGGGGCCACCTTGTTCTTGACCACCTTGACGCGGGTGCGCCCGCCGGTGACGCGGTCGCCGTCCTTGATGGCGCCGATGCGGCGGATGTCGATGCGCACCGACGAGTAGAACTTCAGCGCACGCCCGCCGGTCGTCGTCTCGGGGTTGCCGAACATGACGCCGATCTTCTCGCGCAGCTGGTTGATGAAGATGAGGCACGTGCGGCTCTTGGCCACGACGCCCGTCAGCTTCCGCAGCGCCTGCGACATGAGCCGCGCCTGCAGGCCCATCTGCTGGTCGCCCATCTCGCCCTCGATCTCGGCACGCGGGACCAGCGCCGCCACCGAGTCGACCACGACCACGTCGACGCTGCCGGACCGCACCAGCACCTCGACGATCTCGAGCGCCTGCTCGCCGTTGTCGGGCTGCGACACGAGCAGGTCTTCGAGATTCACGCCGAGCTTCTGCGCGTACGTGGCGTCGAGGGCATGCTCCGCATCCACGAAGGCTGCCATGCCGCCGGTCTTCTGCGCCTGCGCGATCACCTGCAACGCCAGCGTCGTCTTGCCCGACGATTCCGGTCCGAAAATCTCGATTACACGCCCCCGGGGCACGCCGCCCACCCCCAGGGCATAGTCGAGGCTCGTCGCCCCGGTGGAAATGCTCGGAATCGCGACGGCGTCCTTCTGGCCGAGGCGCATGATCGAGCCCTTGCCGAATTGCTTCTCGATCTGGCCCACGGCCATCTCGATAGCCCGAACGCGTTCCTTGATGTCATCAGCGGCCATGCAGGTCTCCTCGAATAGGGCGGCGACTGCGCCGCGCGCAGCCTTTCGCATTCTAGGGGCGTGCCAGCCCGGTGTCAAGCGAAAGTCGAAGGCGTAAGGCGCCGCAAACGATTGTCACGCAATCACTTGACGTCAACGATGGCTTTCGCCATGCACACGGGCGCGTGCAGAAATTGCACGGCTGCGTTTGCCGTCTCGATGCGGGATTGTTAATGTCAGCGCCGTGCCGAGCCCCGTGGGACATGCGCTGGCTGGAGTCGCCCTCGGCGTCCTCGTGGCCGGGCCGCGATCACTTGTGCGCGCGCTCGATCCGCCCGCGGCGCGTCGCCCCATCGACACCGCGATGCTCGCCATCATCCCCTTCGCGCTGCTTGGCGTCATACCCGACGCCGACCTGCTGTTCGGCACCCATTCCACCTACACCCACAGCATCGGCGCCGCGGCGATCGTGCTCGGGGTCGCCCGCATCGTGACGGGGCGCTGGCGCTGGGCGGTGGCCGCCGCCGCCGCCTACGCCTCGCACATCCTGCTCGATTGGATGGGCAACGACACGACGCCCCCCATCGGCATCATGGCCCTCTGGCCCATCACCTCGGACTTCTACGAGTCGACGCTCCATCTCTTCCTGCCGATCTCGCGTCGCTACTGGCTGCCGGGCTTCCTTGCCCACAACCTCACCGCCGTGATGCGCGAGCTCGTGGTCATCGGCCCGCTCGCGCTGCTGGCCTTCTGGCGTCTCGAGCGCATCGCGCACTA
>JAEZCY010000039.1 GCA_023429845.1 Acidobacteriota bacterium | reverse complement strand
CGCCGCCTTGGCGAGTTGCTCCCCCCACGCCATGCCTCAGCGCGAGACCTCCGCCCTTACGGGCTCGGTCATCGCGTCGAGCCCTGCCGGGCGCGCCGAAGCGCCGCAGGCGCGAAGACGGGTCAGTTTGAGCCGCTGGTTCATCCCGGTCAGGCCCAGAAATGCAGCGCCGGCTAACACGCAACCGCTTGTTATTGCATTCTCGCTATTCATTTCTGGGGTCTGCGACCCCCGGTTCCTTGGCAAGTAGGTCGATGCTCGCTCGGATGACGATGCCCGTCTCGTTGCCTGCCCGCCGAAGCCTCGAAGAGGCGAAGGTGGGTCAGTCGATTGTCAGTCGTCGGTTCTCACTTACGGGTTGAGCTGTACGAGCGACGTGCACTCGGGCTACTCCTCGCAGGGATAGCCGGTACAGCGCAGGTCGACGCCGAGTTCGCCGAGCTTGCCCAGCGTGCGGGGCGGCAGGGACACGCCGGTCGGCACGAATGGATACACGAACTGCATGATCAGAAGCTCCGACCAGACTCGATGCCCGGTGTACGCAGCGGCACGCCGCAGGAACTGATCGTTCCTTCGCAGAAAGGCATCGACGGCTCGGACCAGCGCGCTTGGGTCGGCGAAGTCACCGATGTCGACGCCGACACCCGAGGTCTTGTTGGTGGCGCCGCAGGGCCTCACGTCGCCCTTCCGCCACGCGTGATGTCGCTTGGGCGGTGTCGTCCCATCGACCATGTGTTCCACCCTCGCCGGAGTGCCCCAGAACGTGTAGTGCGCACTCAGCTTCGAGCTGGCGCCGGCCTCACCCGCCGCGATACGAGTGGCGAGGCGTCTGCTGGGCGTCAACGGAGTGTCTCCGGAAGGCGCTCGCCGTTGCTCGGCGGAGGCTACAGCCAGCTGTAGTTCGAACGGGGCAAGCAGCCGATTCAGGGTCGCGACACTCGGCGAGCGTCGCGGCGCGATCGCATGCCGCACGCTCGAGGCCTCCATGCCGACTATTGCCGCGAAAGCCCGCACACCGGTTGCGCGAATCACCTTGCCGAGTGCCGGCTGGACGGCGAGCCCTCGATCCAGGGCAGCGAGAAGGAACTCGCGCGCGAAACTGTGATCGCGAAGATCCGGGGAGGGCCCTGGGTTCGACGGCTGGCTGCGTCGTGCCACGTCAGTATCCCGTCAACGTCGTGGGGCGCACCAGACCGCGCGTCATGTTGGAAGCGTTGACGGTACCAACAAATGGCATCGAGGCGTCGCCCGGTGACTCGTATGAAGCCGACCTGGCCGCCGCTGCCCGTTGAAAGTACAGACCGATGGCACCGTGACGGGAACGTCCTACGCGTAGAGGAGGCGGCGGCCTTTGGGTTCGGGGATGGGACGCCCCGCGGCGGTTGCAGCCTCGAGCCAGAGCTCGATGGCGTCTTGCGCCGCCGCAACCGCGTCGGGTGGCGTGGCGCCGTGCGCCATGCACCCAGGAAGTTCGGGCACGTCCACCACGAAGGCGGCGTCCTCCGCGCTCCAGAACACGATGAGTTCGTACTTGTGCGGCACGGTCACGGCTCCAGAGCCAAATTGTACTTGAGGATGACGGCGCGAACCTGCCGCACCTGATAGACCTTCGCTTTCGATCCATCCCGCTGGAGATTCAGCAGTTCGTCGATGCCTGGTCGTACGAAGATGTGGTGACTTCCTCGCACACGTTCCTCGAACCCGAGTGCCTGCAGCAGCGCATTCAGATCCGCGAACTCGACGTTCGCGTCCGACTGCCCGCGAAGCAGTCGATCGAGGGTTCGCTGCGCCCGGCCCATCGCAGCGCCAGCGTAGCACCCGCTGGCTCACTGCCAGCCATGCTAACTGCTGAGCTCGACTGACAATTGACGGACGATCCGAGGCTGTTTCGAGCTGCTTCGGGTGGCCTGCAGCAGTGATCCGGCTTTCAGAGGTGAGGCCGCAGCAGGCTGCTGCGGCCTCCAGTGGCCTCGCTCCCGAAAGCCTTCTAAGCCGGGGGCCGCAAGTTCGACCGTCCAAGCCCTGCCGGGCGACTGGTGCGTTAACGGAGCGAGGTCGCCTCGACGCGTTGCTTGCCCGCCGAAGCCCCGAGCGGCCAAGGCCGGGGCCAAGTCGCAATCTGTCTCACGGCATCAGGCGGTGGTGGTCTCGTTCGCCCGCGCTGCCCTCGCCGTTAATCAATGCAGCGGTGGCCTTCTGCACCGCGACGTCCACGAGCCGACCGCAGCGTTGCGGTTCCCTTCCCCTTACGGTTCGTTGCGACGTAGGTGCTGAGCGCATCGGCGCTACCGGTCAGGTCAGCATCGAACGATATCCGGCCCGCGTTACGCAACGTCAACTGCTGGCTTTCATCCTGCGTGGTCGCCGGAACCACCCGTGCCAGTCCTTCATCTTCCCCAGGAGCACAACGACATGTCGCTCACCACGAAGGCACTCATCCTCTCGTTGACGTTCGCAGGGCTCGCCGGGAATGTTGGCGCGGCGCCCATCTTCTCGACCGGCGCCGGCTCCGCTGTCATCACGGTCGATCGCAGTGCGACGTTCGATGCCCTCGACGCCATCGGCATCGACCTGTCGGCCTACAGCGAGGGAGGCCTCGATATCAGCGCGCCAGATACCAGCTTCATCGGCTTTGATGCGCTCGGCAACGGGAGCACGACCGGCTTCTTCTACGGGGACGATGGCAATGACGGTTTCGTGACAATCAAGGCCACCGATGGCGCACGATTCAGGGCGATCGAGTTCCAACTCGGCGACGGCTATGGCGCCGGCACGAACGGTCTCCTGTGGGAAGTCCGATCGAACGGAGTGAAGACGGGCGGCGGCTTCGCACCAAACCTGATCACCGGCGTGGTCGTGGGTTGGACGGACGCCTCGGGGTTCGACGAACTCCGGGTTGCGGCAGATCAGTTCTTCACGGCCGGCAGTGCGTTTGGCGACTTCCAGGCGATCGCTCTCGACAACGTCGAGGCGCAGTTGGCGAGCGTCCCTGAACCCGCCTCTCTCGCACTCCTCGGCATGGGGCTCGTGACGATCGGTGGACGGGCGGCGCGGCGGCGGGCGGGTCAATAGGGCGACCGACCCGGGCTGTTTGGGCGGTCAGCTTGCGCGGGGACGGTGGCATCGAGCCCGGGGTCACTGGTCCGTCGCTCCGGACAGGAACGACGCGGGTGGCGTGCACGTGTGCAGTAGCGTGAGTGCTGCGGGAGCTACGACCCGGCGACGCTGCGCCGTGCGGCCACCCTCCCGCCAGAGGGTATGAGGCGCTGCTGAGCGACGGGACGGCACCAACAGGGATGGATGCGGCCTGCATATCCGCATGCAACAACTTGCCGGCAGGCGCTCAGGACGAGAGCGTCGGCGCAGGAAGGACGTTCTGATTCATGCAGAACACGTTGTCCGGGTCGTAGCTAGCCTTCACCGCACCCAGGCGCGCATGAGCCTCTGGTCCAAAGGCCGACGCAAGCCGGTCGGTGCTCGCATCACCTTCGTAGTTCGGGTAGAAGCCGCCCGAGGAAAACGGCTGCATCCGTGCGTAGAACTCCCGCACCCACGCGATGTTCACCTCGTCGTCTTGCGCACGATCCCACATGCCAATCGCGATTGCGGCATGCCGCGCGTCTCGACGACCAACGGCGGCACTGTCACGTGGCATCCGGCTCACCGCGCCTCCCAGCGTGTAGATGACGATGTGCGTGAGAGGGGCGGGCACCCGTTCGTACATTTCCGTCATGACCGCGATTGCCTCCGCCGGCAGTTCGTCCACGTACACCATCTTCCAGTAGTTGCGCTTTCCGGACGGGTTGAAGTGTTCGACGATGCTCTGGACGGCGGTGTACGGGAGCGGCTGGAGTTGGTCGGCGAGGGGCGTGGCGAACGTACGCAGAGGCTCGAGGACCTTCTCGCCCGTGGTCACGTCCCCGGCATAGCAAGTGGGGTGAACCACAGCCTTCGTGCCGTCCGGCAACGTGCCGACCGCGGCCAGGACGCCCAGTTCGTCCGGAGCGGACGAGGCGAACTCGTCGTAGAACGCCAGCACGTCCCTTGCGGCGGCGAACGGGAACATCAGCAGTCCACCAAACACCTGGCCGAGGTCGTGTAGCTGGAACTCGAGTGAGGTGACGACACCAAAGTTCCCACCGCCGCCGCGAAGGGCCCAGAGCAGGTCCTGGTGCTCATCAGCGCTCGCCCGGACCAGGTCGCCGGATGCGGTCAGCACCGTGGCCGCGCGCAGGTTGTCACACGCCAGGCCGTGCTTGCGCATCAGGAACCCATGGCCCCCGCTGAGCGTCAGGCCGGCAACTCCGGTCGTTCGCACGAGCCCTCCGGTTGTCGCCAGGCCGAAGGCCTGCGTCTCGTGATCGAACTGGCCCCAGTTCGTGCCGCCCTCGGCCCTGGCCGTTCGGCGTTGCGGATCGACCGTCACACTGGTCAGCATCGAAAGGTCGAGCATCACACCGCTCTCACAGACGGCGAAGCCAGGTACCCCGTGTGCACCGCCGCGAACTGACAACGGCAGCGCATGCTCCCGAGCGAATGCCACCGCCCGTTTGATGTCAGCGATCCCGGCACACCGCACGATGGCTGCCGGGCGACGATCGATCATGCCGTTGTGGACAGCGCGGGCCGTATCGTAGTCGTCGTCGGCGGGCAGCAGCAGGCGTCCCCGGAGCGTCGGCCGGAGTGCGCCGAACACGGATGGTGATGTGTGTGTCACGAGTTGCTCCCGAGTCTGCGGAGCGCCGAACCGAGGAGCCCGGCAAGCAACAGCCCGAACGTCCCTGGCTCCGGCACCTGCAGCACGAATTCGCCGCTCTGCGAATACGGAGAACCCACGTCGTATGTGGGGAAAGGGAACGCATCCGGATCAGGGTTCGGCACGAGCACACCGGCGAACTCATACCGATAGCCCGCTACGCCACCCACGCTGAACACGTTGGTGGAGTCGCTCAGGACGAAGCACGCTGCGGGATCGGTCTGCATGGGCGAGCACAGGCCCGCGAGCACGTTGCCGACCCCCCCGAAGGGGATGATCGTCGCCGCGAGCACCCCACCGGGCAGCATGCTGGCGCCGAAGGCACAAAGCACTGCGGATACGAGCGTGTGACGCATCGTGACCTCCATCCGAAGCCACGCGGCAGGCGGCGTGGCTGGACACCAACGTGCCCCGGATTGTGTGACGCTGCTCACGTGCCTGCGCAGCGCCCCAGGCGCAGCTCACCGGAGAGTTCCGGTTCAGGTCTGCGCCCTCCGACCGAATACTGTGCGTTGTGGATCGGAGAGTACGCCTGAAAGGGTCCGGGCTCAAGGAGGAGCGAAGGTGCGGGGGCTCGACTGCCACGCCCACTCAGCCATCGCGAACCCCGGCGAGCCTCTCGCCTCGACCATGAGGCTCACCGGGTTGGTGTGACAGTCACGCACCTTGGTGACGATGGCACCATCGGCACCCTCAGCTTCTCTGTGCCCGTGACCTCAGCACCCTGACCTGACACCGTGAGAGCGA
>JAEZCY010000022.1 GCA_023429845.1 Acidobacteriota bacterium | reverse complement strand
GTCCTTGTGCGGCAGGTCGAGCAGCTGCTGGTCGTTCGTGTAGCTGTGGATGGTGGTCATCCAGCCCTTGACGATGCCGAACTGCTCGTGGAGCACCTTGGCAAACGGCGCCAGACAGTTGGTGGTGCAGGACGCGTTGGACACCACCACGTGCTTGGCGGGGTCGTAGATCTCGTGGTTGACGCCCATCAACAGCGTTGCGTCCGGACCCGTGGCAGGGGCGGTGATGATCACGCGCTTGGCGCCGGCGTCGATGTGCTTGGCCGCATCCTCGCGCTTGGTGAAGCGCCCGGTGCCCTCGAAGACCACCTCCACGCCGAGGTCCTTCCACGGCAGCTGTGCGGGATCCTTCTGCGCCAGCACCTGGAACTTGTCGCCGTTGATGCTGATCCACCCGTCACCCGACTCCACCGTGGCGTCGAGGTTGCCGAGGATCGAGTCGTACTTGAGCAGGTGGGCGAGGGTCCTGGTGTCCGTGAGGTCGTTCACGGCGACGAAGTCGAGCTTCCCGGTGCCGAGCGCCGCTCGCATGATGTTGCGCCCGATGCGCCCGAACCCGTTGATGCCAACCTTGATGCCCATGGAGGAACCTCCCTCGCGGTCGCAGACCTGCGGATGAAGACAACTGGAAACACGTCGCCCGGCCGCGCCCCGGTGTCTCCGGTTCGCCGTCGAGCACGACCGAACATGGTATCGCGAATGGCTGCCGCCGCGCCGCCGATGGGCTGGTCCGCTATACTCGCGCACGCCTCTTCCTGCGTCATGCGCGCGGAGCATCACGACGGGGCAGCGGCCGGTTCCACGCACGCCGCGCTCGTCCACTCCTGTGACGAGCGGCCCTCGAATCGTCGTCAGCCATGCATCCTGCCTATACGCTGATCAGCGTCGCGTTGCTCGTGGTGCTGGCGCCGTGGTTCGCCTGGCAGGCGCTGCGTCATGGCAAGTATCGACATGCGTGGCGGGAGCGTCTCGGCCGGCTGCCGCAGGCTCTGGCTGCCGGACCGGCGCCGACGGTGTGGCTTCATGCCGTGTCGGTCGGCGAAGTGCTCAGCGCGGCGCCGCTCGTCGCCGCCATCCGGCGCGACCATCCCCACTGGCGCGTCGTCGTGTCGACCACCACCCGGACCGGGCGGCAGCTGGCGGAGGCCAGGCTCACCGGCGTCGCCGGCGTCTTCTATTTCCCGCTCGACCTGCCGTGGATCGTGCGTCGCGTGCTGCAGCACCTGCGGCCAGCCGTGCTCGTCATCGTCGAGACGGAGATCTGGCCCAACGTCGCGCGTCTCTGCCGGAACGACGGGGTTGGCCTGCTGCTCGTGAACGCCCGCATCTCGGACCGCAGCTACCCCAGGTACATGCGCGTGCGCCGCTGGCTCGGCCGCGTGCTGCACGACTTCGACAGGTTGTGCGCGCAGTCCGAGGACACCGCCGCCCGACTCCGCGCCCTCGGCGCGCCGGCCGATCGTGTCGTGGTGACGGGTAGCCTCAAGTTCGACGTACCCGCGCCTGCATCAGGCGACGTGGCGGATGTGGCGGCACGACTCGATGGTCGTCCAGTGCTCCTGGCCGCGAGCACGCTGAAGGGCGAGGACGACGTGCTGATCGAGACGCTGCGGGAACTGCGCGGCACCACACCCGACGCCGTCCTCGTGTTGGCCCCGCGGCACCCTGAACGGTTCGACGCGGTGACCGCGCTCGCGGCCGGCACCGGGCTGCGCGTCGTTCGGCGCACCCAACTGGGCGACGGAGCTGGCGAGCCGTTCGACGTGCTGGTGCTCGACACGATCGGCGAGTTGGCCGCGCGCGGGGGCGCGGCCACGGTGGTGTTCGTCGGCGGCAGGCTCGGGCCGGCCGGCGGGCACAACATCCTCGAGCCGGCGCGTGTCGGGCGTCCGATCGTCGTCGGTCCGTCAATGTCGAACTTCGCCGAGATTGCCGGCATCTTCCTCGAGGCCGGCGCGCTCGTGCAGGTGCCCGACGCCGCCTCGGCCCAGCGCGCGATCCTCGCGTTGTTCGCCGATGGCGCGCGCCGGGAGGCGCTGGGCGCAGCAGCGCTGCGCATTCTCGACCGGCATCGCGGTGCGGTCGATCGGACAATGCAGGAAGTGGCGACGACGATGCGACGGCACGAGCCGGACGCGGCACGGGGACCCGGGGTGCCACGGTGAGCGGGGCGTGGAGTCGGTCCATGCTGCGGGCGGCCTCCCGGGTCTACGGTCGAGGCGCGGACCTGCGCCGCGCCTTTCGACAGCGGCGTGCGCGTCGGCTCGCGCAGCGGGTCGTCAGCATCGGCAATCTGGCGATCGGCGGTCGCAACAAGACCCCTGTCGTGGCAAGCGTGGCGCGCATGCTGCACGGCTGGGGCGAGCGGCCCTCGATTCTCAGCCGCGGCTATCGGCGCGAATCGCCATCGCGCGACGTAGTGGTGGTACGCGACGCGGACCGCATGCGCGCCTCGCTGGCCGAGAGCGGCGACGAGCCGTTCATGCTGGCGCGGGAACTGCCGGGATGCTGCGTACTCGTGCACCCAGACCGGCATCGCGCCGGACGGATCGCCGAGGATGACCTCCACTGCAGCGTCCACGTCCTCGACGACGGGTTTCAGCATGTGGGGCTGGCCCGCGACGCGAATCTGGTGCTGGTGACGCTGGACGACGTGCTGCGCGGCGCGGTGCTGCCGGCAGGGCGCCTGCGCGAACCGGTGCGCGCGCTCGAGCACGCAGACGCGCTGCTGGCCGTGGACACGACGGCGGCGCGCCTCCGGATGGCGCTCGGCGGCGCGGCGGACGTGCCGATCTTCGAAGTGCGCCGGCACCTCGGCCCGCTTCGACCATTGGCGGGCGCGATGGATTTCTCACGCCTGCACGACGCGCCGGTGCTGCTGGTCACCGCGATCGCGGAGCCGGATCGTCTCGTCCGCGACCTGCGCCACGCCGGCTGGACCCTGGCCGACGTGATGACATTCCGCGACCACCATCGCTACCACGCCGATGACGCGCGGCAAATCGCCGGGCGCGCCCGCAGCGTGGGGGCGGCAGCGGTCCTGACCACCGCAAAGGATGCCGTGAAGCTCGAACGCCACCTGCCGCTCGACGTGCCCGTCGCCGTCGTGCCGCTCGACGTCGTCATCGAACCTGTCGACGAGTTCGCGTCGTGGCTGCGCGCGAAGCTGTCGCTCGCGCCGGAGGGCGCATGAGCGAGTCTCCGACCGTGTCGCGTCGCCACAGGTTCGAGTACGCACTCGTGCGGGGCATCGCGCGGCTGGTGCGGCGTCTGCCGCAGCGCACGGCGACGCGTCTCGGCCACGCCGTCGGCGCGGTGGCCTATCGCCTCGACGGCCGCCATCGGCGCATCACGCTCGACAACCTGGCGGCGACGTTCCCCGAGCGGTCGGTGCAGGAACGGACGCGGATTGCGCGAGAAGTCTTCGGCCATTTCGGCCGGAAGCTGGTGGAGTTGCTGTGGTTCACCGGCCGCCGGCCCGACGAACAACTGGCGCTCGTCGAGTTCTCGGGCATGGAGCATGTGGATGCCGCGCGCGCGGCGGGACGCGGCGTGCTCCTCGTGACGGGGCATTTCGGTTTCTGGGAGTTGCACGCACTCGCGCACGGTCTGGCGATCGGCCCGATGGCGGTCGTCGCGCGAGCGCTCGACAACCCGCTGCTCGACCGCATGCTGACCGATCTCCGCAGCAGCACCGGCAATGGGGTCATCGATCGCAAGGGCGGACTGCGGCGCATCATGCGCGCCCTGAATGCGAACCAGGCGGTGGCAGTGCTGATCGACCAGCACATCCTGACGGCGGATGCGGTGAAGGTCGATTTCCTCGGGCGACCCGCGGCCACGACGTCGGCCGTGGCCGTCCTGGCCATGCGTACCGGCGCGGCGGTGATTCCGGCCTTCTCGCTTCCGCTCAACGACGGTCGGTACCGGCTGATCTACGAGCGGCCGCTGGAGTTGCCGGACAGTGAATCGCCCGATGCGGTGCGCGAACTCACGCAACGCTGTACGAGAGCGCTCGAGAAGTATGTGCGGGCCCATCCGGAACGCTGGCTGTGGATGCATCGCCGCTGGCGGGAGGATGTGCGCACCACCGATTCGCCGTCGCTGGCGGTGGACGAGCTTTCAGGGGACGGCGAGCCGTGAACGCGCCGCGCCGTGTGGTGATTCGCGGCCCGAACTGGCTCGGCGACCTCGTGATGGCAGCCCCGGCGCTGCGTGCGGTGCAGGATGCGTGGCCGGACGCCCACGTGGACGTCGCCGTGCCCGTCGGGCTTGCGCCCATCGTGCCGATGCTCGCGCACCGCGCCGGCGTATTGCCGCTCGCGGCCGCGCGCGGGGTGCGTGGCGTCCTGCGGCATGCCGAGCAGGTGCGCGCCGGCGCCTACGACCTCGCACTCCTGCTCACGAACTCGTTTGCCACCGCGCTCGTCATGCAGCGGGCGCGCGTGCCGGAGCGTTGGGGGTATCGCCGCGATGTGCGAGGGCGGCTGCTGACGCGCGCCATTGCGCCCCGCGCCGCGCGCCGTGTCACCACGCACCACGCCGACTACTACGCGGCGCTCGTGGAGGCGCTCGGGTTGCCGCGGCCGGCACTCGAGGTGCACGCCACCGTCCCCGACGATGCCCGCGGCGAGGCGGCGGGGATGTTGCGGGAGCGGGGCTGGGATGGGGAAGCGCCGTTGCTCGCCTGCGCGCCGGGCGCGGCTTACGGGACGGCCAAGCAATGGCCGGCCGCGTCCGTGGCACGGGTCGTCGAGCACTGGATTGCCGACGGCGGCTGCGTTGCGCTCGTCGGCGCCGCCGCAGACCGGCGCGCATCGGCGGACGTGACCGCCCGGCTGCCGGAGGCCATGCGCTCGCGAGTCGCCGACGTCACCGGCTGCACCAGTCTGATGGCGCTCGCCGGGGTGCTCGCCACCGCGTCGCGCGTGCTCGCCAACGACTCCGGCGCGATGCACGTGGCAGCCGCGGTCGGCACGCCGACCGTCGCGGTATTCGGTCCGACGCGTGAGTGGGCTACCGCGCCGCTCGGGCCGCACCGCATCCTCACGCATCAGGTCTGGTGTCGGCCCTGCATGCTGCGCGAATGCCCGCTCGATCACCGGTGCATGACCGGCGTCCCCCCGTCACGCGTCGTCGAGGCGCTGAGGGTGAACCCGGACGTAGGCCTCGAGCCTTGCCCGACGCTGCCCGCCGGGCGAGGCCCGGCGGCTACGACCTGACGGAATC
>JAEZCY010000014.1 GCA_023429845.1 Acidobacteriota bacterium | reverse complement strand
CACGAGGCGCGGCGCGGCGGGCCCGACGGGCCGGCCACGCCTCCGGACAAGGTCCGGATCGGTCGCGTGGAGTTCCATCTCCACCGGAGCGGCTCGCGGCTCGCGCTGCGCGTGCGCGACCCCGAGTCGCCGATCCGCATCGGGTTCCAGGGGGCCCGCTGGTTCCCTCAGGCCGACGAGGCGCGGGTGGTCGCGACACTGCAGCCGTTCGGCACGCCGCGCGCCGTGCTGGTTCGCAATGTCCTCGGCGACAGCGAGTCGTACCAGGCGCCCGGCGTGCTCGCGTTCACGTATGGCGGCAGGCCGGTCGAGGTCCTCGCGTTCAACGCCAGCCAGCAGCGTCTACAGGTCATCTTCCGCGACGGTAGCGTCGGCCGCGAGACCTACGGCACCCGCTTCGTGTACGCGGAGCCACTCGCCGACGGCCGGTACGTCATCGACTTCAACAAGGCCTACAACCCGCCGTGCGCCTACAACCCCTATACGACCTGCCCGACGCCGCCTGCCGAGAACATCCTGCCGGTGGCCATTCGCGCCGGCGAGAAACTGTACGACGGCCCGGACATCACCGCGTCGCGGTAGCGGGGCCCGTCGGGCAAGGCCCGACGGCTACGTACCAGGCCTGCCGGCGGCGTCCAAGGAGGCCGGCGCCGCGAGCCGAGGCTACTGGATCAATAATGCCGCTGCATGCGGGCGTATCGAGTCGAGCGGCCGGGCGTGGCTGCGCTCGTGGACGCACCGCTGCCGCGTCCCCGCGCCGGCGAGGTCCTGGTCCGCGTCGAAGCGGTGGGCATCTGCGGGTCCGATCTCGAACTCGTTCGCGGCACCCGCGAGCCCGCGTTCTGCCGCTACCCGGTGGTGCCGGGGCACGAGTGGGCCGGGGTCGTCGCCACAGCATCGCCGGCACATGCGCATCTTCCCGAGGGCGCGCGCGTCGTGGTGGAAGGACATCACTATTGCGGCGCGTGCGGCGCGTGCCGCGCCGGCCGCACGCACCTCTGCGCCAACTACGACGAGTACGGCTTCACGCGGGATGGCGGCTATCGCGAGTACGTCGCGGCGCGCGCAGACCTGTGTCATCCAATCGGCGGGGTCGACACCTCGATCGCCGCCCTTGCCGAGCCGACGGCGTGCGCCCTGCACGCGGTGGAACGCAGCCAGATCACGCAGGGCGATCGGGTCGCGGTGGTCGGCGCCGGTCCGATCGGCCTGCTCGTCGCCGCCTGCGCCGCCGCCCGCGGGCCGGCGCGCCTGATCGTGGCGGACGTGCGCGACAGCACGCTGCACGTGGCTCGCGCGCTCGGCGCCACCGACACCGTGTGCGCACCGGCGGCGTCCCTCGCCGAAGCCATCACCGACGCCCTCGGCGGCGCGGCTGACGTCGTCATCGAAGCCGCCGGGCACCCCCTCGCTCAGGCGGCGGCCGCCGATGCGCTGACTCGCGGCGGGCGGCTGACCATCCTCGGCATCGCCGGGAAGGGCCGCACCGTGCCGTTCAACTTCGACGGCCTCGTGTTCCGCGACGCGCGCGTCGAGGCCGTGTTTGCCTACCCCTCCTCCGTGTTCGCCCGCGCGGTGCGGCTCATCGACGAGCGGATCATCGACCCGTCGCCACTCGTCACCCATCGCTTTCCGCTGTCGCGAGCCGCGCACGCGCTCGAGCTCCTCGAGGCGCGCCGCGAGTCCGCTATCAAGGTGTTGCTGGACCCCCGAGCCTGACTGCCATGCCATTGCCGCCGTCGCCTGCCGCACGCCTGCTCGCGTCCCTTGGACTGCCGACGGGTGATGCCCACGACCTGCCGCCGTCGCCGCACCGCTTCGCGGATGGGGCGCACTACCGCGTGGAGATCCCGAGCGTCGAGGGCCCCCGCGTGCTCGCGGCGGTGATCGAGGAATCGCGGAGACGCGGCGTCCCGATTCACAGGGTGTCGCAGGGCTCCGGGATCATGCTGCTGTCGGACGCCGAGATCGGCGAGATGTGCGGGATGTGCCGCGACGCGAGGATGGAGCTGTCCCTGTTCGTCGGCCCGCGCGCGGCCTGGGACACCGGCGCCGCCGTGGTGTCGCCGGCGGGGCGCACGCTCGGCGCGCAGCTGCGCGGCCAGGACCAGGTGCGCCACGCGCTGGACGACGTGCTGCGGGCCGTTGAACTGGGGGTGCGCAGCGTGCTGGTGGCCGACGTCGGCCTGCTGCGGCTGCTCGACCTCGCGAAGCAGGCCGGGCATCTGCCGCGCGAGTTGATCATCAAGATCAGCGTACAGCTGGCCGCGGCCAACCCGCTGGCCGTTGCCGTGCTTGCCGACGAGGGCGCCTCGACGATCAACGTGCCGACAGACCTCTCGCTGGCGCAACTGGCTGCCATCCGCCATCAGTGCGACGTCCCGCTCGATGTCTACGTCGAAGTGCCGGACGGCTTCGGAGGGTTCGTGCGCCATTACGACATCCCCGAGCTCGTTCACGCCGTCGCGCCGGTGTACGTGAAGTTCGGGCTGCGCAACGCACCCGACATCTACCCCTCGGGACTCCACCTCGAGACATCAGCCACGCTCATGGCGCGTGAGCGGGTGCGTCGCGCCGAACTCGGTCTCGGGTTGCTGCGTCGGCAGATCGGCGGAGCGCCCGGCGACGCGGTCCCGCCGCCGCTCACGATGTCGCCGGTTGGTGGCGCCGACGCTCCCGGCATCCCGGTAACAGGGCCAACCTCGCCCTGAACGTGGCGCCGCCGCACCGCCTGCCCAGCCCCAAGCCCCGAATCCCGAATCCCGAATCCCGAATCCCGAGATCTTCCGTGATCTCCATCGTCCTCCCCGTCTACAACAGCGCCGCGGTGGTCGCCGCCACGCTGGACCGCATCGTCGCGACGTGCGCGGCGCAGCCGTGGGCGTACGAGGTCATCGCGGTGGACGACGCGAGTCGTGATGCCAGCGCTTGCGTGCTCGCCGCGTGCGCCTCGCGGCACGCATCCCTCCGCGTCGTCACGCTGGATGCCAACGTCGGGCAGCACGCCGCGTTGCTGATCGGGCTGCGCGCCGCTGGCGGCGACATCGTCGTCTGCATGGACGACGACCTGCAGCACCCGCCCGAGGCCATCCCGCAGCTCGTGCTGAAGGTGCGCGAGGGGCACGATGCCGTGTTTGCCAGGTTCGCGCAACAACGTCACGCGCGGTGGCGGCGCGTCGGCAGCGCGGTCATGCGCGTCGTGGACAGGAGGGTGTTCGGCGCCCCTCGCCATCTCGCGGTGTCGAGCTTTCGTGCAATGACCCGCGACGTCGTCCAGCGGGTCTGCGCGTATCGAGGCGCCTCGCCCTGGATCCGGGGGCAGATCCTGCTGGCGAGCCGCACTCCGGCCAGTGTGGACGTCGAGCACCGGCCGCGCGGCGCCGGCCACAGCAGCTACAGTGCGATGGCGCTTGCCGGCGTGGTGGCGCGCGTCCTGATCGAATGGTCGCGTGTGCCGGTCTGGTGTGCACTCGCACTCGGGACGGCGCTGATCGTGTCGGGGGCGGTCCTGTACGGCGGCGCCACCGGCCCGCTGCGAGCGTGCGGAGTGCTGCTACTCCTGCACGGCGGAGCCCTGCTGGGAACGGGCCTCGTGCTGCTCGCGCGCGTGACTGAGAAACGCCGCCCCTCGCTGATCCATCCGCGCGGCAAGCACCCGGAGCCGTTCGGCGGACGGGTAGAGGAGTTCCAGGCAACGGTCGGTGGCCGTCCGGTACTCGATCAGGCAGCGACGCCCCGTGTCGAGTTGCGCGTGCAGCGCCCCGATGCCGCCCGGCGCGAGGAAGGGCCACGCCGTTGCTGACGCGAATCCCGCTCCGATGACGCAGGCCGCGGTCATGGCCGCGGCGCGCCAGCGTCGCGTCATGGCGCCTCGAGCGTGTGCCGACGTCGTGATGTGGAGCAGCGCAGCGATGGCAATCCACAACTGCGCACTGCCGTAGGCGAATCGTGGTTCGTGCAATGCGGAGAGAGCGAGGCCGCCACGCGCCGTCCCGACGCCGAGCACGTACGCTGCCGCCCACCCGCCGACGACGATCCACGGCAGAGAGCGCAGACGCTGCTCTCGCCGCCAGCCGACGACCGTGAGACACAGGAACAGCGCGAGGCCAGCCGCGCCCAGGACGCGAGTGGTCTTGTAACCGAGTGCCATCGCCGCGGGCGCCACGGGGAGTCCGGCGACGGCCGCCGTCGCGTGCACGAGCGCGGCGACGCCGGAAGGCGATGTCGCGTCGTACGGAGGCTGAGCGCGCAGCTCCATGACGTGCAGGCCGATCACGAGGCCGGCCATGCCGCCCCATGTCGCGAGCGCCCTGGCTGACGGCCGCGGCGTGTGCATCAGGAGGAGCACGAACACGAACGGCCAGGTGAACACTCCCGGACCATATGACAGCGAAGCGAGCAGGCACAGGCCGGCGGTGCCCACCAGGCGGATGCCCGCCCGCCAGGGCCCCGATGCCACGAGCACGGCCGCCACGAATGCCAGCACCACGATGTGCATGGAGAACTGCCGGGGGTCCATCCACATCGGCCAGTACGCGAGCGGGAAGGCGAGGCCGGCAACGCCGAGTGCGGCGACCGGGTACGAGCGGCTGGACGGGGCCGGCGAGGTGCGCCGCAGCAGCCGGATGAGCAGCCAGAGCGTCCCCAGCGACAACAGCAGCTTGAGGTATATGCGCGGCAGCACGTCGATCGACGACAGCGAGAACAGCGCCTCGTCGACCAGCAGCGGCACGAACACGCGGTGACCGTTGAAGAGCGGCCAGTAGCGCGTCACCCCATACGTAGCCGTCGGGCCGTGCCCGACGG
>JAEZCY010000296.1 GCA_023429845.1 Acidobacteriota bacterium | reverse complement strand
ACGACGCCCGTCGCGCCCGGGGCTGGTCCGATCGCCGGTGGGGTGCCTGCGGCCGCTGCCGCGGGGGCTCCGGTACTCCCAAGCGCCGACCTGCTGGGCATCGCCGATGTCGCGAAGGTCCTCGGCGTCGCGGACGCCGACGTGATGGCCGTGATCGAGGCGGGCGAGCTGAAGGCCAAGAAGATCGGCTCGACGTACCGGATCACGCGCGCCGCGCTGGATTCCTATCTGGCCAACTGAGGCCTGCAGCCTGCGGTCTGCAGCTTGTAGGCTGTAGGCCGTAGGCTGCCGGCCTCAGGTATCCCGACCGTGTCCACGCCTCCCCCGATTCCGCAGGACATCCTCGCGCTCCGCAAGCACACGTGCGCCGCGTGCGGCGCCCAGGCGGAGTGGAACGCCGCCAGGCAGAGGCTCGTGTGCCCCTTCTGCGGCACCGAGTCGGCATACGCGTTCGCCGCCGGCGCCGGCCCCATCGAGGAGCTCGACCTCGAGACCGGCATCAGCGACACGCGGGACCAGGAGCGCGGCTGGCGTGCGGAGACCAGAAGCGTCCAGTGCCAGTCGTGCAAGGCGGTCATGGTCTACCAGCCGGAGCGGGTCGGGCAGAACTGCGAGTTCTGCGGCTCGCCCGCGCTCGTGGACTACGCGTCGATCACGCCGCCGATCACGCCGTCGAGCCTGCTGCCGTTCCGCGTCAGCGAGGCGCAGGTGCGCGAGACGGTGCGCCATTGGTTCGGCAGCAAGTGGCTCGCGCCCAACGCGTTCAAGCGGAAGGCGCTCGTGGACACGCTGCACGGGCTCTATATCCCGTACTGGACCTTCGACGCACAGGTGCACTGCCCATGGCGGGCCGACGCCGGGCACTACTACTACGTGAAGCAGGGCAACAACCGGGTGCGACGCGTGCGGTGGGAACCGGCCGCCGGTGTCGTCGATCACTTCTTCGACGACACGCTGATCTCCGGCACGCGCGGCATCGACAGCGGCCTGCTGGCGCAGGTCGAGCCCTTCCCCACACAGGAGCTCATCCCGTACGACACCGGTTACCTGTCGGGTCACGTCGTCGAGCAGTACCAGGTGGTCCTCGTCGACGCCGCGGAACAGGCGCTGGCCCGCATGCACGACGAGCTGCGGCAGATGTGCATCAGCCAGATACCCGGCGACACCTACCAGAACCTGCGCATGTCGCCCGAGTGGAGCGGACGCACCTTCAAGCACGTGCTGGTGCCCGTGTACGTCATGACCTACGTGTACGGGCGCAAGCCGTACCAGGTGGTGGTGAACGCCACGAACGGTCGCATGGGCGGGACGTACCCGGTCAGCTGGGTCAAGGTGACGCTCATCATCCTCGCCCTGCTCATCGTGTTCGCGTACGTGAGCCGGTAGGGACCGCCGGGCGAGGCCCGGCGGCTACGTACATCACACCCGTACGTAGGCGTCCCTGATCTACGTAGGCGTCGGGCCCTGCCCGACGCGCTATCGATCCAGACGCGCGCTATCGATCCAGTTCCGCCGTCAACACGGCGCCGTTCATCTGCGGCAGCGTCGCGCCGATCTTGACCACCCGCCGCGTGTCCGGCGTCACCCACAGCGTCGTCGTGGCGCCGGTGTCGGCCGAGGCGATCTCCACTTTCCAGGCGTCGAAGGTGCCGGCCGGCACGGTGACCGACTCCTTGCCCACTACCGTCAACTGCTTGACCTGCACCTTCTGCGACTGGAGGTCGATGTTGCGGAAGGCCGTCGCGTAGCCGACGGCGAGCGGCAGCCGGGCGACGACGGCGTGTGCGCCGGCGCCGTCGGCGAACACCGGCCCCTCGAGCGCGACGTTCACGGGGCGAGACTGCCCGTTCACGGACATGGTTCCGGTGACCGCATTGCCGGCCAAGTCGATGGCGATGTCCATCGGGCCCTGCTTCACGGTGCGCTTCCGTGGCAACAGGGTGCCTTTGGCGAGCACGCTCGTGTCGACCGCCTGCCCCATCGGCGTGTCGGCGGTCTCGACGACAACCCAGTCGCCGCCTTCCTCCCTGATCTCCTGGGCGATCTTCATGCCGATGCTCTGGCCGCCCACGGCGATCGACGCGGTATAGCTCGCCGTCATGGGCGCCAGATCGCCCGTCGGCGATGGTGTGCCGACCGCACTCGAAGACTTCGGCGACGCGAGCGTCACGGTCTTCGGATCGACGGTGATCTCCTTCAGACGGGCTGCGACGGCCGCCGGCACCTCCTGCTGGTGCCGCCCGCCCAGATGCTTGGCGAGAAACGCCTCGGCCGCGGCGATCATCGCCATGTTGTTGACCGGACGCGCGAAGCCGTGCCCTTCGTCGGGCGCCACGATGTACTCGACCGGGAAGCCACGATCGCGGAGGGCCACGACGATCTGGTCCGACTCCGCGCGCTTCACGCGCGGGTCGTTCTGGCCCTGCACCACCAGCAACGGCCTGCGAATCCGGTCGGCCGCGTTCAGGGGCGACTGCTTCATCAGGCGCGCCTTGTCCTCTGGCCTGGCCGGGTCGCCCATCCGCACGTTGAACACGGTGCGCACCGACTCCCAGTAAGGCGGGATCGAGTCGAGCAGCGTGATCAGGTTGGACGGCGCGACGATGGCCACGCCGGCGGCGTAGACGTCGGGGGTGAACGCGAGGCCGGCAAGCGTCGCGTAGCCGCCGTACGAGCCTCCCATGATGCCGACGCGCTTCGGATCCACCGTGCCCTGGCTCACGAGGTGCTTCACGCCCCAGGTGATGTCGTCCTGCATCGTCTCGCCCCACTTGCCGTTGCCGAGGTTCAGAAACCTCTTGCCATAGCCGGTGGAGGCGCGGAAGTTCGGCTGCAGCACGGCGTAGCCGCGGTTGGCGAGGAACTGCGCGTAGGTGTCGTAGCCCCAGGCGTCTCGCCCCCAGGGGCCGCCATGAGGCACCACCATGAGCGGCAGATTCGTCGGTGGCGCGCCCTTCGGCAACGTGAGGTAGGCCGGAATCTTCAGCCCGTCCGACGACGGGTACGAGATGGGCGTCATCGACGCGAGGTGCTCGCGCGGCAGCGTGTCGCGCACCTTGTACTGCGACGTCAACTGCTTCCGCGCGCGATCGTAGAGGAACACCTCGCCGGGCTCGGTGTCGCTGCTGCCCACCACGATCCAGCGCTGCTCGTCGGCCGTCGTGGACTGGAACGTGATGTCCTTCCCCGGCAGCTGCTTCTCCACAACGGCGAAGTCAGCGGCGAGCGTCGGGTCCTTGATCACGTACCGCAGCCGATCGTCCTCGTACACCGTCGCGAGCAGGTCTCCGGTGCGATCGGAGAACAGGGCGTCGGTGAGGTCCACCCGCCCCCGGGGATCGCTCTCGACGAGCGTGGCCTTTCCGGTGGCGGGATCGAGCAGGACCAGGCCGATGAGGTCCACGTCGCCCTTGTTGGTGATGGTGTAGACCTGCGTGCCGTCCTTGTGTACGCGCACCGGCGAACACGTCTCGAAGACGCTGCACTCGTAGACCTTCGTCAGCGCGCCATCGTCGACGCGCAGGATCTCGGTGCTGCCGCTGTCGGTCGTGCGCACCCCCAGCCGCAGCCGGCCTTCTTCGTCGAAGAGCCAGCCCGAGACGCGGTCGGTGTTCTCGCGAAGCAACGTGCGCTCGCCTGTCGAAATGCGGACCTTGAAGAGGTCGTGCCAGGCCTTGTCGCGCTCGTTGATGCCGATGTAGAGCGTGTCGGGGTCGCTCTTGGGCACCGAGTAGATGAGCGCACGCACCCCCTTGGCCTCGGTGATGTTGCGTGCAGCAGGCACGGGCTGGCCCGCAGCCGGCTGGGCGGCGGGATCCACGGCGTACACGTTGAAGTTCTCGTCGCCGCCCTGGTCCTGCGAGTAGAGGACGTACCGGCTGTCGCGGCTCCAGAAGTAGTTGCCGATGGGCCGCTGCTGGTCGTTGGTGATTGGCTTCGCGCTGGCGAACGGGGCGTCGGCCTTCTTCACCCAGATGTTGCGCGTGCCGTTGAACGGCTTGATGAACGACAGGTACTGCCCGTCGGGCGAGAGCCGGGATCCGGAGATCTCGGGGTCGCCGAAAAACAGCGCCCGATCGAGGACCGGCGGCTGGCCGTTCGACTGCGCCGAGGCGGCGCCGGTCACGAGCGCCACCGCCAGACCGCACCACACCAGGGACGACAGGACTCGCACCATGCAGCACTCCTCATCGAAGCAGGCTATCAGTACGCCGGAAATGGACGGCGGAACCTACGTGGATACGCGGCGGTTGACGAGGAGGTTCCTTCGGCCGAGCAGGGCAGACACCGCGACGGCGACTGCGCAAACGGACCGCCGGGGACGGCGGTCCCTACCTGACGTGTGGTCCGGGTCAGCGGGGGTCACGCCCGCTTGAGCACGAGGGCCGAGTCGTTGCCGCCGAAGGCCAGCGAGGTCGAGACAGCCACGGGCACGGGCACCTCGCGCGCCTCGTTGGCCACGAGATCCACCGCGCAATCCGGATCGCGCTTCTCATGGTTGATGGTCGGCGGAATCACCCCGCGGTCCACCGTCAACGCCAACGCGGCAGCCTCCATGGCGCCGGCAGCCCCGAGGCAGTGCCCGAACATCGCCTTGAGAGACGTCACGGGCACGCTCGAGGCGCGCTCGCCGAAGACGACGTGCAAGCCGCGCGATTCCGCCGTGTCGTTCTGTGGCGTCGCCGTGCCGTGCGCGTTCACGTGCGCCACCTCGTCCGGGTTGACGCCGGCATCGGCGAGTGCCGCGCGGATGGTGCTCGCGATTGCCCGCCCCTCCGGCTCGGGTGCCGTCGGGTGGTACGCCTCGCACGTGAAGCTGTAGCCGCCGAGTTCGGCGTAGATGTGGGCGCCGCGCCGCATGGCGCGCTCCCACTCCTCGAGCACGAGGATGGCGGCGCCCTCACCGATGCTCATGCCTTCGCGCCCGGCATCGAACGGCCGGCACGGCCGCGGGTCCATGAGCCGCAGCGCGTTGAAGCCGGCGAACGTCAGGCGCGACAGCGCATCGGTCCCGCCGGCAATCGCGGCGTCGATGCGGCCGCGGCGGATCGCGTCGACGGCCTGCCCGATCGCGATCGTGCTCGACGAGCACGCGGCCATGAGGCACGAGCGCAGCCCCTCGAACCCGAAGTGTGCGGCCACGACGTCCACGGGCGTGCTGGAGAAATGATTGTGAATCCAGGTGGGGCGGGCCCGGTCGAGGCCTTCCTTGCGCATCGTGAAGTAGTAGGACTCGTTGCGCACGAGGTCGCCGGTGCCGGCGCCGAGCAGCACGCCCACGCGCGTGCGGTCGATGCCGCTGTCCAGCAACCCCGCGTCGTCGATCGCCTCCTGCGCCGCCACCACGCCCATCAGGTCGGTGCGCGACCACCGTCGCCGCTGGTACGGCGTGAACCGGTCCTGCACCTGCGACAGGTCCGCTTCCGCGCCGATACGGCTTCTGTATCCCTCGGTGTCGAACAGAGTCACCGGGCCGATGCCGCACTCGCCGGCCAGCATCCGCTCCCAGATCACCTCGCGGCGCGGACCGAGGGCGCAAATCATGCCGATTCCGGTGATGGCGACGCGAGGGATGTCAGACATCAGCGTTTCGCAGAATATCAGCCGAAGCGTGCCGACCGTCGGGCAAGGCCCGACGGCTACCAACCGGTAGGGCCCTGCGGGTACGGACCGGCGATGCCCGGCGGCTACAGCGGTTTCAAGAGCATCACCTGGGCCGTCATCGACCCGAGCCCGTCGTAGCGGCTCGGGAGAAAGCTCCGGCCGACTTCCCCGCGCAGGATCATCGTGCGCCCCGGCACTCGCACGTTGAACGCGACGCCCACGCCCGTCACCGGTTCCCAGGGCACCTCGGTGACGCCGGGCACGCCCTGCGCGCGAACACGGCCCCACGCCTGATCGACGAACACGTCCAGCCGGTACTGCTCGAACAGGTTGAACGAGTACTGCCCGCGCGCCATGGCCAGCTCGCCGTACCGCACGCCCGCCGAGGGCACGCCATGGATGCGGGTGTCGTCGAACAGCCCGAACTGGTACTGACTGAAGCGGTCGAGCCGCTCGCCCCCGAACCAGCTGCCGTTGACGATGACCTTGCTGAGCGGTCCGAGGTAGAACACCTTCGTGGCGGCGGCCGAGTACTTCGCGTACGACGCCGGGGTCTGCACCAGCGCGGCCGGATCGCCCCAGGGCCGCCACGATGCGCGGCGCGCCCATACGCCATTCGCCGTCGCCGAGTATCCGCTGCGTCGGTACTCGTAGAGCAGCCCCACCCCGTTGGTGACGGTGCTGCTCGGCGTGACGTACCCGTCCGAGGTGGCGCTGTCGCGCACGTAGCCGTCGAACCGGAACTGGTACTGCCCCGAGAGGCGCTGGTAACTGGTGGCCTGCCATCCCAGATTCAGGCCGGTCGACAGGGGCCACGTGAGCAGTCGCTCGCTCTTGCGCTCGCCGCCCACGCTGAAGAGCCGGTCGGTGGACGGAGGCGCCATCCCGAAGAAGTCGAGGCTCGCATCGATGCGGCCAAAGAGCGCGCGCGAGCGCTGGATGTTGCCTGCCGCGAGTACACCCGCGAACAGCACCGCCACCTGCGTGTCCTGCCGACCGAGAAACCTGAAGTTCAGGTAGTTGATGCCGCCGATGGGCAGCGGGAACTCGAATCCCGGATCGAGCGTCACGCCCAGCGCCAGCGCCTTGGCGCGGGTCGTCGCGATGTCGCTGACAACGCGCTGCTCACCGTCCTTGACGTAATGGCGTACCCCGACGTCGGTGTCGCGATACATCGTCCTGTCGCCGCGGCGCGCCGCGTGGCGCTGTGCGACGAAGTCCGCCGGCGCAATCTCGTAGCCGTCGAACGCGATGCGCCGCTCGACGAGCAGGTTGCGCCCCGCGATGAGGATCAACTGCTGGTTGTAGATGGTCGAGGGCAGCCAGACGTCCGCGCCGGATGCCGTGCGCACCGGTGCGAAATCCTGTGTTTCGTCGTTCGAGATGACCGGCGCGCCGAGCCCGGTCTGCACCGCCTGCTGTCGCAGCCGCACGTACGTCTCGCGATCGATCCAGACCGTTCCGCGAAAAAGCGACTCGTCACGACGACGGGGCTCGAACGCGACGCGCCACGCGGACCGCCCGTCTATCGTCTCCACGCCGGCGAGCCGGTACTGATAGCGCGCATCCAATTCGATCTCGAGCGGCGGACGCAGCACCTTCTCGGGCTGGAGCAACGGGAACGGCGGACGCGGCTCCCCGAATCGGACGCCATTGACGCTGAACACCCGTTCTTCCCACTCGGTACCGTCGAGGCGATCCACGAAGAATCGGTTCTCGGTGACGACATCGAAGCCGGGATCGGTAACGCTGGGTCGGAAGTACTGCTGGATGCGGCCGTTCATGACGTACCGCGGCGCCAGTTCGCGGTCCGCAGCCTGCCGTGCCTGGTGCCGGGCCAGGACCTCCTCGACGGTTGGCGTGCGCACCCCGGTGACGTCCTCCTGCTGCACGAAGCCGGGCACGGCGTCGCCGTTGAAGTCCACGAGCCACGTCCCCGGTCCGGGCAGCACGACCGTTGCCTCCGTACGTTGCGCCGAGTCGTCGCGCACCGTCCGGAGCGCGGGACGATCATGGGTGGCGAGCGGGTCGCGGACGATCACCATGCCGGGCGACGGCACGGTGACGGCGATGTCGAGGTGCTCGTCGCGCGGACCATGGGATTCGACCACGAGATAGGTGGCCAGCGTCCCGAGGTTGTACAGCAGCCGCCACGGGCGGGTCGTCGTCACATCATCGCCGCCGGCCCGGATGGTCACGCCGTGCTCGGTGGTCGTCATCGGGACGATGTCGGCGTACAGATCGGACAACCGCTGCACGGTCGGCAGGATGGCGCCAATGGCGACGGGGGCAGCCGTGTAGCCGCGCGTGACGAGCGGCGAGCCGAGCCGCGTCAGTTCGTGCGTGACGAAGGCCCGTGCCGGCTCGTCCTGCAGCGGCGTGTCGAGTGCGGCAAGCGCGAGACCGGGCGCGGCAGCACCGGCCCACCCGGCTGCCGCGCCGACGTCCTCGCCAGCGGGAAGCGCGAGGGCGTCCACCGACGGCACGACGT
>JAEZCY010000205.1 GCA_023429845.1 Acidobacteriota bacterium | reverse complement strand
GCCGTCTGCGTTCCTACACCGAGTGCGAGAGCACGTCCTCTTCAGCCTGCTCGGCGGGGAAGTCCTGGTCGGCCGCGGGCGGCTTGCTCGCCGTGCCGGTGCCCCGAAGCATCGCGAGCCGTCCGGTGCGGGCGATTTCGAGGATGCCGTACGGCTCGAGCACCTCGATGAGGCTGCGCACCTTGTCCTCGTTGCCGGTGATCTCGACGGCCAGCGACTCGGGCGACACGTCGATGATCCGCGCGCGGTAGACCTGCGCGATCTGGAAGATCTGCGCCCGCGTGTCCGGGGTGGTCTTCACCTTCAGGATGGCGAGTTCACGGAAGATCGACGGCTGGCGCGAGACGTTGTCCACGCGCAGCACCTCGATCAGCTTGTACAGGTTCGCCTCGATCCGGCGGGCGCCGAACTCGTCGGCCTCCACGGCGATCGTCATGCGCGAGACGCCGGGGGTTTCCGTGTGTCCGACCGTGATCGAGTCGATGTTGAAGCCGCGGCGCCGGATCAGCCCGCTGACGCGGGTCAGGACGCCGGGCTGGTCTTCGACGAGCACCACGAAGGTGTTCATGCGTCCGCTCCCGTTTCGACGATGGCGCTGGGGCGCCGGATCATGTTGTGGAGGTCGTTGCCCGCCGGCACCATGGGATACACCGAGTCTTCCTGCTCCACGCGGAAGTCGATGAGCATCGTGCCCTGGTGATTGCGCGCTTCCCTCACAGCCGGGACGACGTCGGCACGCGAGGTGACCCTCGCCGCCTTGAGCCCGAACGCCTCGGTCAGCTTGACGAAGTCCGGGTTGACCAGCGGCGTGGCGGCGTAGCGGCGCTCGTAGAAGAACTCCTGCCACTGACGCACCATGCCGAGGAAGCCGTTGTTGATGATCGCGATGTTGATGTCGATGCCTTCCTGCGCGATCGTCGCCAGTTCGCACATCGTCATCTGGAAGCCGCCGTCACCGACCACCACCCATACTTCCGCGTCGGGACGTGCCACCTTCGCACCGACAGCTGCCGGCAAGGCAAAGCCCATGGTGCCGAGGCCGCCCGAGGTGATGAGCGAACGCCGCTCCTCGTGCTTGTAGTACTGCGCTTCCCACATCTGGTGCTGGCCGACGTCGGTGACGACGATCGTCTCGCGGTCGCGGGTCTCCCGCCACAGGTCGTTGATGACGTGCGCGGCGTAGAGGTGGCCGTTGTCGGGCAGGTTCTGGATGTCGCGGACGGCGGAGTCGCCCTTCAGCATCGAGATGTAGTCCACCCAGTCGCTGCGGTCGCACTCACCGATCGAGGGCAGCAGCGCCTCGAGCGTCTGGCGCAGGTCGCCCACCAGGCCCACGTCCACCCTGACGTTCTTGTTCAGTTCCGCCGGGTCGATGTCGATGTGAATCTTCTTGGCGTTGGGCGCGTACGTCTTGACGTTGCCGGTGACGCGATCGTCGAAACGCATGCCGAAGGCGAGGAGCAGGTCCGCTTCCTGGATCGCCGTGTTCACCCACGCCTCGCCGTGCATACCCATCATGCCGAGGTTGAGCGGGTGGCTGGCCGGGATGGCGCCGAGCCCGAGCAGCGTCGTCGCGATCGGCACGTTGGCCTGTTCGGCGAACTCGAGCACGGCCTCGCGCGCGTTCGACAGCTCGATGCCGCGACCGGCGAGGATGATCGGCCGCTTGGCCGAGTGAATGAGCTCGAGGGCCTGCTCGACTTCACGCGAGCTGGGCGTGTGGGCCGGCCGGTAGCCACGCAGCTTCGGCTCCTCGGGCCACACGAACTCGCACGCCGACTGCTGGCAGTCCTTCGTGATGTCGATGAGCACCGGGCCAGGGCGGCCGGACCGCGCGACGTAGAACGCCTCGCGCACCACACGGGCCACGTCCTCGGGACGCGTCACGAGGTAGTTGTGCTTGGTGACCGGCAGCGTGATGCCGGTGATGTCGGTCTCCTGGAAGGCATCGGAGCCGATGGCTTTGCTGCCGACCTGTCCGGTGATGCAGACGAGCGGCACCGAGTCCATCATCGCCGTGGCGATGCCGGTGACCATGTTGGTCGCGCCGGGACCGCTCGTGGCGATGGCGACGCCGACCTGTCCCGTGGCGCGCGCATAGCCGTCGGCCATGTGCGTGGCGCCCTGCTCATGGCGCACCAGGATGTGGCGGATCGGGTAGTCGAGCATCGCGTCGTACGCCGGCAGGATCGCGCCGCCGGGGTAGCCGAACACGCAGGTGACGCCTTCGCGCACCAGGCTCTCCCACAGGATTTGGGCTCCGGTCTTCTTCATGGGCATACTCACAAGATCAGCCTGCGGCCTCCGGCCTGCAGCGTGGAAACGGACGCCTCGAAGAGACGTCGCTACCTGACTACCGTTTCGCGCGCGGGCGCGGAGGTGGATACCGTTGTCGTTGCCGGGCGCGTCACCGCGCCCTGCGAGGCCGACGACACGAGGCTGGCGTACTTGGCCATCACGCCGGTCGTGTAGCGGGGCGGCGGGGCCACGTACGCCGCCAGGCGTCGCGCGATCTCCTCGTCGCTGACCGCCATGTCGAGGCGGCGATTCTTCAGGTCGAACGTCACGACGTCCCCGTCGCGAATGGCCGCGATGGGCCCCCCGGCCACGGCTTCGGGAGCGACATGACCCGCCATGAGGCCGCGCGTCGCGCCCGAGAAGCGCCCATCGGTGAGCAGCGCGACCGAATCGCCGAGGCCGGCCCCCATGATCGCAGCCGTGACCCCGAGCATCTCGCGCATGCCAGGTCCACCCTTCGGACCCTCGTGCCGGATCACCACCACGTCGCCGGCCACGATGCGGCCGGCCTGCACGGCAGCGAATGCGTCTTCCTCGTGCTCGAACACGCGCGCCGGGCCCTGGTGCCCGGCCAGCGACGAGCCCGCGACCTTCACGACGCACCCTTCCGGCGCGATGTTGCCGTGCAGGACCAGCAGGCCCCCCGTCGGCTTCAGGGGTGCAGCCAGCGGCCGCACGACGTCCTGCCCTGGTGTCTCCGCGGCAGCCGAGGCTTCTTCGCCGATCGTCCGTCCGGTGATCGTCGGGGCCGTGCCGTCGATGAGCCCGGCCGCGACGAGTCGCTGGCAGACCAGGCCCGTGCCGCCGGCCTTGTGCAGGTCCGCGGCCACGTAGCGACCGCCCGGCTTCAGGTCAGCCAGCAACGGCGTGCGGTCGTTGATCGCGTTGAAGTCCTCGATGCTCAGCGGCACGCCGGCTTCGTTGGCGATCGCGATGAGGTGCATCACGGCGTTCGTGCTGCCGCCCGTGGCGACGACGCCAGCGATGGCGTTCTCGAGCGACGTCCGCGTGATC
>JAEZCY010000169.1 GCA_023429845.1 Acidobacteriota bacterium | reverse complement strand
CCTCCCGCCGGTCGTGTGCGGGCTCGTCGCCGCTCTGACGCTCGCTGCCGCCACCGGCGCGCCCGAGCGATCGCGTGTCGTCATCGTCACGGTCCCGCGAACGACCGCTGTCGAGGGCTTGGTCGTCATCACGCTCGCGGTCATGCAGGCCCGTGCACCGTGGTGCCTGCGTCGATTCGCTCTCGTCATTCCGCGACCGATACCGCGCCTTGTGCTCCTGACGCGTCTCATCGCGACGGTCGTCGACATCTCGTGGATCGAAATTCATCCTGTGCCCCTCCTCATGACGCACCGATCGCCACCAATCTGGCACCCGAATCCTGGTGACAAATTGGTGACAATGGTGCGTGGTTTCGAGTGGGCGGCAGTGGCCTCCCATTTCGAAACCATCAATAACAACGGGCTTGGGCGTAGATGAGTTGCGTGGGGTAGAGTCGAGAGATCCGACTCATAACCCAAAGGTCGCGGGTTCAAATCCCGCCCCCGCAACCAACTGAATTTGGACCAAGAGGTCGCCCGTATCCGGCGACCTCTTGCTATCTCTGGCGGCGCTCAGCATGCCTGCCAGCTCCCCCACCAGCGTGATCTTCAGCTGTTCGCCGTCCGGCTCGAGGCGGATGCTGTTGATGCGCTCTCGAATCGCGTCTGCGACGCCGGCGCGGCTGGCCTCGTCATGCAGCGCCTCGCACAGCATTGTCACCCGTTCCCGGTAGACGTCGGACATCCGAGGGTGCAGGAGATGCGGCAGTTCCGCGACCTCGGCTTGTCGGTTGAGCTCGTTGTCCATCAAGAACGAGCTGTTGGCGCTGGAAGCCCGTCAGAGTGCAGGTCCCGCGAGAACGCGCGGAAAAGCACGCCAGTCGGTCGCGCCAGTAGACGATGTACCCACCAGATTCCTTTTTCGCCATCGTCCTCACCATTCGACTTGGATCACGTCGCGCACGGTCGCACCGGCAAGCACTGAGGCCGACACCTCTGCGGGGGGCGCATCGCTATCTGAATCTCAGGGCTTCGCCCCACTTCACCGTCACGGATGCCCGCGCGGGCGGCGGAAGGCTGGCGAACTGCCGCAGGTGGCCTCGCTGATGGCGCCCGCCTTCTGAAGCAAATCGAGAGCCTTTCGCGTGACTCGATGAGCTTGCTGGCACCCTGCACCTCCTGCGCCACAGGTGAGCCGCAGCAGAACGAAAAGAACCGCCGGTCAACTGGCCCGCGTCAGGTCGCGGGCATGAGTGATCTCGCGCCCCGTCACGGGACGAAGGGACGTCGACTCGACCGTCGCCACCGCCACGGTGTTCCCCGCAAGCGTGGTGAATTCGACTTCGTAGGCCTTCCCGTCGGGATAGACGTGGACGACTGTCCCGACATCGCCCGCGACGAGGCCTTCGGCGGCGACCGGTTCGGTGAGCACTACGCGTTCATGTTCACTGATCATGGCGTTCTCACCCTCTTGCTGGATACGCGGTCACGAGGCGAGGCATATCCTCGCCGCTATCGACGATCCACACCGTCCGGACCGTCCTGCCGCTCTTCTGTCCGGTCTGATCCGGCAGTTCTCCGTCGACCACGAACTTCTGGCCGTGCGCCGACTGCGCCGACGTCACGACCGTTCCGTCAAACGCAACCGACCGGAGCGCTTCAGCGGGCGCCTCAGGTCTCTCTCGCGCGTAACCGAGTCGATGGAAGAATCGGCCTTCCCGCCGTTCTCAGGATGCGAAGCGTTCAGCAGGTAGTCTCGCACCTTGGCCACGTCGACGACCGCGAGGTGGGCGTTACGCAGCGTCACAACACCTCAGATTCTTGTATGTTCGACGGTGCCGCTCGTTGCCAAGTTACCCTGCACAACCTGGCGGGACGAAAACCGGGCCGCCAGGCGGGCCGCGCTCTGGAGGCGGGGCCGCCGGTTCAGCACCCGGCCTTCCGCAGCGGCAAAGGCGACGCGAACGACTCCTTGGCCTCGCCGCGCGGAGCGGCTCGGGCCCAGTGCCTCTCCTTCTTCATTCGTCCGTCCCTTCGCTGGGCCGGACTCCAGACCGAACCGCTACTCAGAATGGGGAGGACGTCCGCGTCGCCCTTGACGTCGGCGCTCATCGCGAGCCACTGCTCGTTGCCGATCAGATCCACCACCAGCTTGCGTAGCTTCGCCGGGTCCTGAATCTTGTTCTGGGCCTTGCGGAAGGTAAGGCCGAGCATGCCGCCCTGCTCGCCGAGCGCCTTGAGTGTGTCGCGGTAGTGCTGTTCGAGCTGGACGCCCTCCATCTTCGGGTTCGCCAGGTCGTCCCATCGATGGCCCGGCGGATGGGCTGCGCCTCGCCGGTGATCGCGGCGCGCTCGTCGGCCATCTTCAGGAACAGCAGGAACGTGAGCTGCTCCAGGTAGTCCTGATAGCTCAGGCCGTCGTCGCGCAGCACTTGGCAGTAGCTCCAGAGCTTCTTGACGATGCGCTCGCTCTGGTCGCTCATGACGCCGCCTTTAACTTCCCCGAGCGCTTCGCCTTCGGCTGCGGGACTGTGGCAGCTGCGCGCTCGGCACGAATACGAGTGAGCAGCACGTCGGCGGGCTCGTCGTTAGAGTCCTGATCGACGAGGGTACCGTCGAATGCCCACCTCAGGACACTCTGGCGGAGGGGCGAGCAACGTCGCAGGCCAGCACTAACCGTAGGTGGCAGGTGACACGCCGCTCCGCCGCGATCATCGCGACTCACCGGGGCGACGACGACGGCTCCCACGGTCCGCCATTCGACCATTGATACGGCCAAGGGTCCTGACGTGTCGCGGCCTTAAGTACCGGCCAGACGAAGGCGTCCAGCATCTCGATGATGCGCGGCAGTTCGCTTAGTTCCGGGCGTCGCGTGCGCCTCACGAAGGGCGCCCACTGCATCTGTTTCTGAGGGCTATTGGCGAAGTCCTCGCTCAGCGCGAGTGGCCGCTCCGTCGGGATCGCGGTACCTCTTCGCGCAAACGTCGCAGCAACTGCGCGCCGCAGCGTGTCGCCGTCGAACGCCTTGGTGGTGGCCAGACCATAGATGTCGAAGAAGTCCTTCATTCGGCTGTTCGCGATGCCGAGTCTGACCATCGCCTCCGTCTTCTCCGCGATGGAGGTCTCCGGCCGGTACATCCGAAGCGTCGCGCGTGGCAGGTCGAGCAGCCCCGGGAACTCCTGAAGCTCCGGCGGCGGCACTACGGCGTCGCCCGTTCCGATGTCGACCTGGAGCGGAATCCGCACGTTCCCAAGCATGGCCATCAGCGTCACGCGAATACCGCCGTATTCCTGGTCCTCGCGAATGGGCTCGACGTGGATGCTGTCCACCAGGAACGTCAGCCCATCGTCTGCTACCTCGATTCCGCACAGCGCGACGAACACGCGCCTGAGGGTGTCGGCGGACGTGTCGCCGAAGCCGAGCAGGTCCACGTCCTTCGTCGGCCGGATTGGCTCACCGAGCCACATCAGGAGTAGCGCGGCGCCCTTGAGGATGAACCGATCGGCGAACTCCGACGTGGACAGCCGATACAGCAGGCGTTCGCCAGCGAATCGTGCGAGCGTCAGTTGGTGTTCGACTCCAAGCTCTCGGCTGCGCTCGACGAGCCTTGCCTGCACCGAGGCCACGACGTTCTTCGGGCCATCGCGCTTCACAGGACGATGGCCTCGAGGTAGGGCTGCATCACGCGCTGTACGCGGAGCTTGGTGGCGATTCGGTACAGATCGTCGAGCTTGACCCGCTTGGCGCGCCACGCTTCCGCAAGCGCTTCGAGCGCGACGTCGAGCCCGACCTTGTTTCTGAATCGAAAGCAGTCCGCGATCGTGCGAGCGACACTGTAGACGCGGACGGTCTGCCCCTCGACGCGGTGCTCCTCCACGCCAAGGTCGAACACTCCGGGCGCGACACGAACCACGCGCACCGGGGGCGCCGAGAGTTGTGGCACGCGGGTGCCACGTGGCACGGCGAGCCACACCTCCGCCGATAGTTGCGACCCGATGCCGTGGAACTGGAGGGCCGACACCAGGCACACCACAGACCGGGGGACCGCGGTTGTCGCGACGACGAGGTCGTGGTGCTCGGTGGCTCGCGCGGGCTGAGACAGCCGGTAGCGACCCGGGCCGACCCGTTCAAGGGTGCCGGCCCGCGCCAGCCTGGTCAGCGTGCCGGTGTGGATGCCCTGGGCCGCCACGTCCCGGGAGCGCAGGACAGGCCGCTTCCTGGCCATCGCGAGCAGACGAGCTGAGTCCGTTTGTGGATGCGGCATTGTGTTGCTACTTGTTGACAACTGTTGTCATATTACCGCATACCCCAGTCGATGACGACGAACATCGCCCGGACGTGAGCTGCCTGCTGTATCCTGTCGCCCATTGTGGGCAACAGCGACATTTCAGGCAACAGTCTCGTCGCACACGTGGCCGATGCTCTTCGGCGGCGCCTGCCGACCGGTTGGGCCTGTATTGCCCAGGAATCCTCGAGGACGGCGAACGGCGCGCGCGCCGACGCCGTGCTGAGCGTCCGCCGCAACGGGACCGCGGGCACTGCTAGCGTGTGCGCGAAGAGCCGCGTCGAGCCGAAGGACGTGGACTATTTCGCCGCAACTCTGCGACCCACCCCGGCAGAGCCGGTCCTGATTGCGGCCCCCTACCTCAGCCCGCGGACGCAAGAGCGACTCCGTAGTCGAGGCTTCGCGTACGCCGACCTGACGGGCAACGTTCGGCTGGAGTTGGCCGAGCCGGGCCTGTTCATCGAGACCACCGGCGCTCGAGAGAACCCGAAGCCGATCCCGCGGGACCGCAAGTCCCTCAAGGGAGCGAAGGCCGGTGGCCTCGTTCGAGCACTCTGCGACTTCCGCCCGCCCATAGGCCTGCGCGAGCTCGCGAAGCGAGCCCGCGTCGACCCCGGCTATGCCTCCCGCGTCGTCGACTTCCTGGATCGCGAGGCGCTCGTCGCGCGCAGGCCACGTGGCCCCATCACTAACGTCGATTGGCGCGCACTCCTGAACCGATGGTCGCAGGAGTACTCGCCGTTCCGTCGTCAGGGCGCGGCGATGTACCTCGCGGCCCGCGGCATCCCGGCGGTGACCGAGCGCCTCCAGCGGTTGAAGGTGCGGTATGCCGTGACCGGATCGTGGGCCGCGGCTGAAGTCGCGCCCGTGGCGCCGCCACGTCTTCTCACGGTTTACGTGGACCGGCCGCACGATGTCGAGCAGTCGCTCGACCTGCGTCCGGCAGAAGTGGGCGCGAACGTGGCGCTCTTCACGCCGTTCGACGAGGTCGTGTTCGAGCGAACGTCGGTCAAGAGGGGCATCGTGATCGCGGCGCTCAGTCAGATTGCGGCGGACCTGATGACGAGCCCCGGCCGCGGCCCAAACGAGGCCGAGGCGCTGATGCAGTCGATGCAGGAGAACGAAGACGCCTGGCGCGCCTGATCCGCGTTACGCCCTCGCTCGGACTGTTCTGCTGGACGCGCTGGGCGACCAGGCTGAGCAACCGGCGGCACTCAGCATCCCTGCCAGCTCCCCACCAGCGCGATTTCAGCTGTTCGCCGTCTCGCATCATCGGCACATCGGCCTCGCGCCCACGACGCGGAACGCCTCCACCAGCTCGCATCATTCGCCGCGACCAGTCGCGCGTTGCTCAACGCGAGGCCGACGGGCGGCGCGGTCGGATCGGCATCGTTGGTCGGCTGTGACGCGTTCACGAGGTCGTGCGCGTCGCAGCGCTCGTACTCCCCCTCGTGCCGTATCAGAGCGCACGATTGGCAATCACCTCGTTGGCATTCACGTTGGTGGAGGTACCAGCGCCGCCCGCAGCACGTCGCGCCGGAGTTGGTCGTGCGGCTGGCGGTCGAGCAGCTGCTGGCGGGCCGCCGCGATGCCCGAGAGAGCGCCGCGCGTCCGAGCTGGCCGCACTGGTGGTTGGCACGGGCGGCCGCCAGCCTCAGTCTGGCGGCGGCGTCGGCGACGGCGAGCTCACCGCCTGTTCTGCCTGCCAGCCACCGCCGAGCGCGCGATAGAGCTGCGCGAGCACCCGCAGCTGCTCCCCGCGCGTGCTGGCCAGTTGCAGTTCGAGCCGGAACAGCTGCTGGTCGGCGATCAGCACCTCGAGGTAGGTCGAGAAGCCCGTCTCGTAACGCAGCCGTGACAGCTCCGACGCGTCGCGGAGCGCGGCCACGCCCACCTCCTGCTCGGCGCGGATCTGGGCGAGCTTCTCGATCGTGACGATCGCGTCGGCGACTTCGCGGTACGCGTTGAGCGCGGCTCGCTGGTATAGCGCGATCGCCTGTTCGAACCGAGCCTCGGCGGCCTCCAGGTTGCGACGGATACGGCCGCCGTTGAAGAGCGGCTGAAACAACCCGGCACCGAACGACCAGATGATCGAGTCGCCCTTCATGAAGTCGGCCAGGTCGCCGCTGACATTGCCGAGGCTTCCGGTGAGACTGATCCGCGGATAGAACAGCGCCTTGGCGGCGCCGATGTCTGCGTTGGCGGCAATCAGCTGCCGCTCCGCTTCCAGCACGTCGGGGCGCCGCTCCAGCAACGCCGCCGGAACGCCGACGGGGATGCTCGGCGGCAATACCTGCTCGGTGAGCGTCGTGCCGCGGGCGATGGCGCCGGGCGGCCTGCCCGCGAGCACGCTGATGGCGTGCTCGACGAGGGCGATCTGACGCTCGATTTCCGGAATCGATGCGGCGGTCAGCGCACGATTGGCCCTGGACTGGTCCACTTCGAGCCGGTTGGAAACCCCGCCCTGGAGCCGGTCGACGTAGTAGGCCACCGTCTGGTCGTTCAGCACCAACGTGCGCCTTGCCACCTCGAGCTGCAGGTCGAACTCGCGCAGCAGGAAATAGGCCGAGGCGACGTCGCCGACCAGCGTCACCAGCACCGCCCGGCGGCCCTCTTCGGTGGCCAGGTACCGATTGAAGGCTGCCTCGTTCTGGCGGCGCAGCCGGCCGAAGAGATCGATCTCCCAGGCCAGATTGGCCGCCACCGACGTGTTGTTGTAGGTGCGATCGCCCTCACTGAAGGCACCGCGCGGCTGCGAGTTGCGAGACGCCTGGTTGCCAACGTAGCCGGCGTCGAGATTCACCTCCGGGTACAGGAACGACTTGGCGACGCCGGCAAGCGCCCTCGCCTCGCTGACGCGCGCCACCGCCAGCCGAAGATCGGGGTTGTTGGCGATGGCGTCGCGCACCAGGCCCTGCAGCGCCGGGTCGTCGAAGACCTGCCACCACGGCACGTCGGCGAGCGTCTCGGCCGCGAGGCCCGCGGGTGCGCCGGGGTGCGCGGCGGGCGGCGCGAGGTCCGGCCGCTTGTAGGCCGGTCCTACGGGCGCGCAGCCCGTGGCGATGGTCACGGCCAGGCCGCCGACGACCAGCAGTGCGCGACGCACATGCGGGTGGACGATCATGCTTCCGCTCCGTGGGGCGGCACAGCCGGGGTCGGTGAGTCCTCCGCTGGCGCTGGTGCGTGCTTGCGGCCGATCAGCTTCTCGATCGTCACGTACAGCACCGGGATGAGGAGGACCGCGAGGAAGGTCGCGATCAGCATGCCGGAGAACACCGTCACGCCCATCACCTTGCGGGCCTCGGCGCCGGCTCCCGTCGCCCGCAGCAACGGCACGACGCCGAGGATGAAGGCGAACGCGGTCATCAGGATCGGCCTGAAGCGCAAACGGGCGGCCTCGAGCGCGGCGCTCACCGGGTCCTTGCCCTGCTCGGTGAGCATCTTGGCGAACTCGACAATGAGGATTGCGTTCTTGGCGGCGAGGCCGATCAGCATGATCAAACCAATCTGCGCGAACACGTTGTTCACGTAGCTGGGTCCGACCCACTGTCGCGCGGCCCACAGACCGAAGTACGCGCCGAAGGCCGCAAACGGCGTGCCGAGCAGCACGCTGAACGGCAGGCCCCAGCTCTCGTACTGCGCCGCGAGCACCAGGAAGACCAGCAAGATGGCCAGCGCGAACGTAATCGCCGGGTTGGGGGCGCGCTTCTCCTGATACGACATGTCGGCCCAGTCGTAGCCCATGTCCGCCGGCAGCACCTCGCGCGCGACGTCCTCGAGCGCCGCGAGCGCCTGCGCGGAACTGAAGCCGGGCGCCGGCACGCCAGTCACCTCCGCCGACCGGTACAGATTGAAGCGGTTGGTGAACTCGGGTCCACTCGTCGGCCGCGTCGACACCAGCGTGTCGAGCGGCACCATGCTGCCGTCCTTGCCGCGCACGAAGAACAGCCCGAACTGCTTCGGCTCCCGGCGGAACTCGGCTTCCGCCTGGACATACACCTTGTACACGCGCCCGAACTTGTTGAAGTCGTTGACGTACGTGCTGCCGAGCAGCGCACCGAGCGTGTTGTTCACGTCCATGAGTGGCGCGCCCACCTTCAGCACCTTCGATCGGTCGATGTCGGCATAGACCTGCGGCACGTTGGCGCGATACAGCGTCGAAATGCGGCCGATCTCCGGGCGCTGGCGGGCTGCCTGGATGAACCGTTCGGTCTGCTCGGCAAGGAACCCCGGCGATTGCCCGACGCGGTCCTGCAGTTGCATCGTGAAGCCCGCCCCCGTTCCCAGGCCGGGAATCGCCGGCGGCCCGAAGGCGACGACGACCGCCTCCGGAATCTGCTCCGCGAAGACACGGTTCAACGCGGCCACCACCCCGTTGGCATGCGTCTCTTCGGTATGCCGCTCCTCCCAGGGCTCGAGCGCCACGAAGAAGAAGCCCATGTTGGAGGAGTACGCCCCGGTGAGCAGGCTGAAGCCGGAGATCGCGTTGTACCCAGACACGCCCTCCGTGCGCGCAAGGATCGCTTCGGCCCGCTTCATCACCTGGTCGGTGCGCTCGAGCGAGGCCCCATCGGGCAGCAGCGTGCTGATCAGCAGGTAGCCCTGGTCCTCTTCAGGCACGAACCCGCCCGGAATGCGTCCCATCAGACCAACCGTCAGGTACGTGAAGACGCCGATCAGCGCCAGGCCGACCACGAATTTCCGGACGAGGACCGACGTCACCGTGATGTACCCGTTGGTGGCAATGCCGAACACGCGGTTGAATCCGTTGTAGAACGGCGTCAGCAGCGTCTTCTTCCCCGTCGGCTTCTTCAGCAGCAGCGCCGCCAGCGCCGGCGACAGCGTCAGCGCGTTGACCGCCGACAGCAGCACGGAGAGCGCGATGGTGATGGCGAACTGCTGGTACAGCGCGCCCGTGATGCCGCCCATGAAGCCGACCGGCACGAAGACCGCGGTGAGGATGAGCGCGATCGCGACCACCGGCCCCGAGACCTCCTCCATCGCCTTCAGCGTCGCCGCTTTGGGCTCCATCCCGTGCTCGATGTGGTGCATCACCGCCTCGACGACGACGATGGCATCGTCCACGACGATGCCGATGGCGAGCACCAGCCCGAGCAGCGAGAGCACGTTGATCGAGAAGCCGAGCAGCGGGAAGAACATGAACGCGCCGATCAGCGAGACCGGCACCGTCAACAACGGGATCAGCGTCGCGCGCCAGTTCTGGAGGAACACGAAGACGACGATGATGACGAGCACCACCGCCTCGACCAGGGTGTGGACGATCTCGTTGATGCCTTCGGTCACCGGCAGGGTCGTGTCCAGCGAGACCTCGTACTCCATGTCGCGCGGGAAGCGCGTCTCGAGGTCCTCCATCGTCGCCTTGACCGCGTCAGCGACCTGCAGGGCGTTGGTGCCGGGAATCTGGAAGATCGCGATGACCGCCGACGGCTTGCCGTTGTGCCGGCCGACGGCGTTGTAGAGCATCGTGCCGAGCTCGATGCGCGCCACGTCCGCCAGCTTCACCTCCGAGCCATCCGGATTGGCGCGGACGATGATCTCGCCGAACTCGTCCTCGGTCAGCAGACGTCCCTGCGTGCGTACCGTGTACGTGTATTCGGTGCCGGGAACGGCCGGCGGGCCACCGAGCTGTCCGGCCGGACTGAGCTGGTTCTGCTGGTTGATGGCATTGATGATGTCGGGGACGGTGATGCCCAGATTGGCGATGCGATCGGGCCGCAGCCAGATGCGCATCGCATAGTCGCTGCCGCCAAACAGGTTGATCTGTCCGACACCGGGAATGCGGGCGATGTTGTCGTTGATGTTGATCGCCGCGTAATTGGACAGGAAGTTGTTGTCGTACGTGCCGTCTGGTGACTTGACCGAGATCACCATCAGCGGGAACGCCAGCGCCTTCTTCACCGAGACGCCGTAGTTCTTCACCGCCTGGGGCAGCTGCGGCATGGCCTCGGACACGCGGTTCTGGGTGAGCACGTTGTCCATGTCGAGGTTGCTGCCGACCTCGAAGGACACCTTCAACGTCAACGTTCCGTCGTTGGCGTTGGTGCTCTTCATGTAGATGCCCTTCTCGACGCCGTTGATCTTCTGCTCGAGCGGCGTCGCGACGGCAGCCTCCACGTCGGTGGCGCTGGCGCCGACGAACGTGGTGGTGATCTGGACCATCGGCGGCACGATCTCGGGGTACTGGGCAATCGGCAGCCCCTGCATCGCCACCAGACCCAGCATGACCATGACGATGGACAGCACCATCGCCACGATCGGCCGATTGACGAAGAACTTGGCCATGGCTACCGCCCCCCTGCCGCCGTCGTGACCGGTGCGGTCTGCTGCGCCTCCGGCGGGGCCTGCTTGGCGGTGACCAGCATCCCTTCACGCAACCGCTGCAGGCCGGCCACGACGACCTTCTCGTTGCCGCTCAGGCCGCTCTCGACGACCCAGAGGTTGCCCATCCGGGGGCCCATCTCGAGGTTCTTGAACGCGATCTTGTTGTCGCGGCCGACCACCGCGACGCTGAACAGGTTCTGCATCTCCTGGACAGCTCGCTGCGGCACGAGGATCGCGTCCTTCCTCGACTCCATGACGAAATGGATGCGGCCGTACTGCCCGGGACGCAGCAGTCCACCGGGGTTCGGGAACTTGAACTGCAGGCTGAGAGTGCCGGTGGTCGGGTCGATGGCGCGCTCGATCGCATCCAGGTAACCCTTGTACGGGTGCACCGAGCCGTCGGCGAGCAGCAGGTCGATCGGCACCTTGCCGCGGTTCTCCTTGCGGAGTTCGTCGGCCCTGCGTGCCAGCCGGAGGTACTCTGCCTCGCTGATGCCCGCCCGGAAGAGGATCGGGTCGATCTGCGACACGGTCGTCAGCAGCGTGCTCTCGCCCCTCCCGACCAGCGACCCCGCCTTGACCAGCGTGGTGCCGACCAGACCGTCGATCGGCGACGTCACGTTGGTGTATCCGAGGTCGAGGGACACCCGCTGCACTTCGGCCTTGCGCGCCTCCACCTGCGAACGGGCCGCTTCCTGCGCCGCCACCGCGTTGTCGAGTTCCTGCGCACTCACCGCCTGCCTGGCCGCGAGCGGCTGCAGGCGCTTCACGTCGTTCTGCGTCTTGTCGTAGCGTGCCTGTGCGGTGCCGAGCTCGGCGCGCACGTTGGCGAGCGATGCCTCGAGCGGTTTGCGGTCGATTCGGTAGAGCACCTGGCCCCGACGAACCAACGTGCCCTCGTTGAAGCCGACCACGTCGAGGAACCCCTCGACGCGCCCGCGGATCTCGACGTCCTGATAGCCGCGCGTCTGTCCCACCAGTTCCATCGGCATCGGCACGTCGCGCCGGACCACATCCGACACCAGCACTTCTGGCGGCGGCGGCGGCGGCGGCGCCGCCGTCTCGGCGCACGCGCCGGTGAACCGGCCGGCGACGAGCAGCGCCATGACGACGAGCACGCGAGCGCGTGCACGCTCGACCTGTGGGTGGTGGATGCGGGACATGACGATCCTCTTCAGCAGGAATGACGACGGCGGTCTGTCGGTGTCGATCCTTCAGCACAGCCGATGCCATGCGCCTGGCGATCGCTCGGAGCGAGGGAACGCCACCTGACAGCAGGTCTGCGCGGTGAGAGCAACCACGGAGGCGGGCGTGACGGAAGGAGCTCCGCCGCAGTGGAGCACCTCCGACAATCCGGAGCTCCTCGTGCGCGCGCCGTGGAACTACGGAGCGCCGTCGGCCCGCGCCGCCATGCAGCCGGATCGCGCGGGTCCTCTCCGGCGCGAGAGATCGGGGCGCGCTTCTTGCTCGCCGCCAGCGCATGACGACGGTCACGCGCGACAACGGAGTGCTGGTCCTCGACATCCGGGGCGTGCTGACCCGGGCCGATCTCGATCGCGCCGAGCAGGAAGTGCTCGACGCGATGCGGCGCGACGGCGTGCGCACCGTGCGCCTGCTGGTCCGCCTGCACGACTTCGACGGATGGGCGCCCGACCCACGCTGGCACGACCTGTCCTTCTATGTTCGGCACGGCGACGCGCTCGATCGCATCGCCATCGTCGGCGACCCGCGGTGGCGGGGCGAGGCGTTGATGTTCGCCGCGGCCGATCTGCGCAAGGGACCGGTGGAGTTCTTCGCGCCGGCGCAGGAGACCGAAGCACGCGAGTGGCTCACGCGCTGAGCGCACCGCCAGTGCCGCTCACCTAGGGCGCGCTGGGCTCGAACACCCGGTCCCAGTGGCGATCGGGGTTGAAGGCCGCGAGCCGTGCCACCGCACTCGCCGTGTCGTCGCCGAAGTCTCGTTCGCGGATGATGCCGTCGGCGGCGACGATGAACGTCATGATGCCGGTCGATCCGTACTGTGCTGGCCAGGCGACGAGGGCGAACCCGCCGGTCATCGCTCCATCCACCACATAGCTGCGGGCACCGCCGGTTGCCGCGGCGCCCTGCCCTTCGAGAATCCGGAACAGGTAGCCGTGAAACGGCACGGGCTGGCGACCGTTACCGAGTGATCGCCCCTCCGCTGCGGCCTCGGCGACCAACGGCCCGAGCGGGCTGGCCTGCTGCCCGGGTGCCGCCGGCCAGTAGAGACCGTCCTCGGTGCCCGGCGCGCTCGCAAACTTCCGCGCGAAGACGCCGGCCGGTTTACCGTCGTGGCCGCGCTTGGCGTAGGCATGCTGTGCGGCGACATACGTGCTGACGATGCGGATGGCGGCCAGCTCGTTCCGACCGATCCGGCGGCTCAAGACTTCGTCCTTGCCCGCCGCGGCGTCGAAACTCCAGCCCTGCTCGCGCTTGACGATGGGGATCGGAAACGGCCACTCCTCATGGCCGATGACCAGCTCCTTCTTGCGCGACGACCCTTCCAGCTTCCAGCCCTCCCGCATGGCCGCGACGACGACGGCGCGGTTCTGTCGCGCCGTCGCCGGATCGCCCCCGGTCGCGAGTTCGCGGCCCTCGGCACCCAGCAGCGCGACCAGCGGTTCGACGTCCCTGGCCTTGACTGCGGTCGCCAGCGCCTCCACCGCGGCTTCCGGCGTTGGAAACACGTGAGGCGCCTGCGCGAACGCCACGCCGCCTGCCGACACCACGAGGAGGGTCATGACGAGTGCCGAGTGGTGCGTGTTCATCGACGCCGTCCTCCACCGCCGCTGCGGCCGCCGCCGCGACTTGCACTGCGGCTGCTCGACCCACGCGACGAGGCCGCGCGCTCCGAGCGCCCGCTCGAATAGCCCGAGAAGGCGCTGCTGCTGGTCCCGCTCCGGTCGACCGACCGCTCGGTCGTGCCGCGCGAGGCGGCATTGGCACCGTATGCGCTCGTGTTCGCGCCGGCGGCCTGGGCGTTCGTGCGGGCCGTGTCGGCACGTTGCTGGCGCTGCGCCTGCGCTTCCGGCGTCTGGCGGTTCGCCTGGCGCTCGGTACGCTGCTGCTGCGCCGTCCCGGCCCGCTCGGTCCGCTGCTCCGACGTGTTCTCGCGCCGTTCGGTGGCGTTCTCGCGCGCATCCTCGCGGTTCTCGGAGATGTCCTCACGCGCGTCCTCGCGATTGTCGTAGAAGTCCTCGCGGGCGTCCTCGCGATCGTCGTACCAGTCGTTCCACGCGTCGTTGTACATGTACGCCCCGCCGTGCCACCCGTACGGTCCGTAGTAGTAGTTGTTGTCCATGGCGGCACCGATGGCGATGCCGGCCGCAAAGCCGACGACCGCACCGGCAGCCGCTGCGCCGGCCTCGTCGTCGTCATCCTCCTTGACGACCACGGTGGTGGTCGTCGGAGCGGATTGCGTGTAGACGACCTGCGGGTCGTACTGGGGCACGTACACCACCTGCGGATTGGCCGGCTCGATGACGATGGCCTGCTCGCCGGCCTTGGTGGTCTTGGTCTGGACCTTCTGCTGCGGCGTCGACTTCAGGTTGCCGACGGCCTGGCTCTTGAGGCGAAGACGCTGGATGCTCTCGAAGACGCTCTTCTGGTCCTTCGCAAACGCTGCGCCGAGCTGGCCGGTCCAGGCGATGTTGTCGGCCATGAAGTTCACGACCTGCGGGAACAACGCGAGCACGATGAAGCTCGGATCGTAGCCGGCGGCCTTGGCCGCGTCCTGCAACGTGGTGCCGGTGAGCTCGGCGTTGCGGACCAGCCAGCCGCTGAACGCCTGCACCGCGTCGGGCTTCTGCGCGCACAGGAGCATCTGGGCGAGCAGTTGGTCGGGGTAGAGGGCCACCGGGGCGAGCAGTTCGTCGAGCACCTGCGTGCTGGCCGCGACTCCCCCGGCGGGGGCCTGTGCCGCGTGCGGCCGCACGTGCGTCAGGAACCCAGCCGGCGTGAGCACGGCGGCGCCTGCCGTGACCATTGCGCCGACGAGGCCTGCGACAACCTTCGTTCCAATCATGGCGATCGTTCCCAGGGCACCTGCGCACGCGCCACGCGCGGGTCGAGCCCGGCATGGACGCGCACCACGCCCTCGCAATCCGTACAGAAAGAACCGTGCCGGGCCCGCGGCAGCCGCGTGCCTGTGTGAACGCGTGTGTTCCGCAGGTGTGCGCCATGTGGCGGCGCCCGGCGGGCGTCAGCACCCTCCGATCAAGTGGAGTTCCTCCGCCATTCCGGGGGCGCGTGCACGCGAGGCGCACTCTCCCGTCCCCCACGCGGCCGCGGGGAAAGCGCGCTGGCGCCCGAATGCGCGCATTCATCGCTGGCGCAGGCGCGGGCGCTCGCCTTGCGCCCCGATTGCGCCCGAGGCATGCGGCTTGCTGTGCCGTACCGCATCACCAATCCAGGGCGTCTCGTCGAGACGCCGCCATCCAGGGCACCATGGCCGACCACGCGCGCGATGAAGCATTGACGTCCTGGCAAGCGGACGACCGCCAGGTCACCACCGGATTCGCTGCGGTCGATCGCCGCGCCTTCCTGGCCGTCTCGCTGGTGCTCTGCTAGGCGCCGTCATGCACGAGAGCGCCACGTCCAGCGCGACCCGTTCCGACGCGATGCGGGCGATCGTCGCCGCGTGGCTGGTCACCGCGCTGTACTACTTCTTCCAGTACGCGCTCCGATCGGCTCCCGCGGTGATGATGCCGCAGCTGTCGGAGGCGTTCGGGCTGACGACGATGGGCGTGGCCTCCCTGGTCGGGCTCTTCTACTACGGCTACTCGCCCTTCAGCCTCGTGGCGGGCGCCGCCATGGACACGCTCGGGCCGCGCAAGGTCGTCCCGGTCGGCGCGGCTGCCGTCGGTCTCGGCGCGCTGCTGTTCGCGACCGGCGACCAGACGCTGGCCAGCGCCGGACGCCTGCTGCAGGGCGCCGGCGGCGTGTTCGCGCTAATCGGCGCGGCCTTCATCGCGACGACCAACTTCCCTGCCTCGCGCGCGGCGACGCTGATCGGGGCGACGCAGATGTTCGGCATGGCAGGCGGATCGGCGGGCCAGTTCCTCGTCGGGCCGATCATCGCGCGCGGCGTGCCGTGGCGCGCCTTCTGGGTCGGCATGGGCGTGGTGGGACTGGGACTCAGCGTGCTGCTGTACGTGCTGCTGCCCGCTGCGCCAGCGGGGCGGACGGCACCGGGCGGCCGACAGGTGCTGCGCGCGTTCGCCACGGTCTTCCGCAACCCGCAGTCCATCCTCTGCGGCCTCATCGCGGGCCTGCTGTTCATCCCGACAACGATCTTCGACATGGTGTGGGGCGTGCGCTTCCTGCAGGAGGCGCGCGCGATGGCGTACGCGGACGCCGTGCTGCGGTCCTCGCTGGTGCCCTTCGGCTGGATCATCGGTTGCCCGCTCCTGGGCCTCTTGTCGGACCGCCTCGGTCGACGCAAGCCGGTGATCGCGGCGAGTGGCCTCGTCCTGCTGGCCTGCCTCGCGTGGATTCTGCACGGCCCGTCCGACGTGCTGCCGCCTTACGTACTGAGCCTGGTCGCCGGCATCGCATCGGGCGCCGCGATGCTGCCCTATACCGTGATCAAGGAAGCCAATCCGCCGGAGATGAGCGGCACGTCCACCGGCGTCGTGAACTTCCTCAACTTCACCTTCAGCGCCCTGCTCGGCCCCGTTTTCGCCGGCGTGCTGCAGGCCGCAGGCGGCGGTGCCGCGACCTTCACCCTCACGCACTACCAGGCGACCTTCCAGCCGCTGCTGTACGGCGTCGCCCTGGCGGTCGTCCTCACAGTCTTCCTGAGGGAGACGGGTCCTGCCGTCAGCCGCCCGCCCTCCCCCGTCACCCGCGGCACGCCATGACCGTCATGACCGGGTGCGGCAAGTACGAACAACTGCTCGAACGCTGCAAGGGCCTGCCGCCCGTGCCCACCGCGGTGGCCCACCCCTGTGAGCAGTCGGCGCTGGAGGGTGCGGTGGAGGCCGGTCGCCTCGGCCTCATCGCGCCGATCCTGGTCGGCCCGGCCGCGAAGATCCAGGAACTGGCGCGGGCGGGCGGCCTCGACCTGAGCGGGGTGCGGATCGAGGACGTCCCGCACAGCCATGCCGCGGCGGCCAGGGCGGTCGCTCTCGTGCGCAGCGGCGAAGCGGAGCTGTTGATGAAGGGCAGCCTGCACACCGACGAACTGCTCGGCGCCGTCGTCGCGCGCGAGACCGGGCTGCGCACGGGCCGTCGGATCAGCCACGTGTTCCTGATGGACGTGCCGACCTACCACAAGGTCCTGATCGTCACCGACGCGGCGATCAACATCGCGCCGGCTCTCGAGGACAAGGCCGACATCTGCCAGAACGCCATCGACCTTGCCATCACCCTGGGCGTGACGCGGCCGAAGTTGGCGATCCTCGCTGCCGTCGAAACGGTGAACGCCAGGATGACGGCCACGATCGACGCCGCGTGCCTCTGCAAGATGGCCGAGCGCGGACAGATTCGCAACGGCCTGCTGGATGGACCGCTCGCCTTCGACAACGCGATCAGCAAGGAGGCGGCGCGCACCAAGGGCATTACGTCCGAGGTCGCGGGCGACCCCGACATCCTGCTCGTGCCCGATCTCGAGGCCGGCAACATTCTGGCCAAGCAGCTCAGCTTCCTCGCCAATGCCGACAGCGCCGGCCTGGTGCTCGGGGCTCGGGTTCCGATCATCCTGACCAGTCGCGCCGACACCGTTCGATCACGCATCGCCAGTTGCGGGGTGGCCATGCGGGCCGCGCATGCCCGTCGGCAGTTGCTGCAGGCCACGTCCTAGGAGGTCACATGGAGGACTTCGCACTCGTCCTCAACGCGGGATCGTCGAGCCTGAAGTTCTGCGTGTACCGTCGTCCGGAGGCAGAGGCCTGGAGCCTCGAGGCGCGCGGGCAGATCGAGGGCTTCGGCACGTCGCCCCACTTCATCGTCAAGGACAGTCGGGGCACCACGGTGACCGACGAGCGACTGGGCGCCAGCGTCGGCGATGCCGGTGCGGCAATCGATGCGCTGGCCCGATGGCTGCGCACCCGTTATGGCGGCGCCCGCGTGCGCGGCGTGGGCCATCGCGTCGTGCACGGCGGCCCCGACTACTCGCGCCCCGTCGTGGTCACGCCGGAGATCCTCGAGCGGCTCCGCCGGCTCGTGCCGCTGGCTCCGCTGCACCAGCCGCACAACCTGGCGGCCATCGACGCCGTGGCAACGCGTCTCCCGGACGTGCCGCAGGTCGCCTGCTTCGACACGTCGTTCCACCGTGGCCAACCCGCCGTCGCGACCGTGGTGCCGCTGCCGCGCACGCTCTGCACCGGCGCCGTGCAGCGCTACGGCTTCCATGGGCTGTCGTACGAGTACATCGCCTCGGTGCTGCCGGAGGTGGCGCCGGAGATCGCCGCCGGCCGCGTCATCGTTGCGCACCTGGGCAGCGGCGCCAGCTTGTGCGCGATGCGCGCCGGCAGGAGCGTGGACAGCACGCTGTCGTTCACGGCGCTGGACGGCCTGTGCATGGGCACGCGTCCAGGCGCGCTCGACCCCGGAGTGGTCCTGCACCTGTTTCAGGTGCTCCGCATGACCGCGAAGGACGTCGAGACGGTGCTTTACAAGCAATCGGGCTTGCTGGGCATCTCGGGCATCAGCAACGACATGCGCGACCTGCTCGACCGGCCCGAGCCCGAGGCGCGCCTGGCCGTGGACTACTTCGTCTATCAGGCGGCCAAGCAGGTCGGCGCGATGGCGGCGGCACTCGGTGGCGTGGACGGGATCGTGTTCACGGCCGGCATCGGCGAGAACTCGGCGGAGATCCGCCGGCGATTGTGCGAGGCCTGCGCGTGGCTTGGCGTCCACCTCGATCCGGCGGCCAACGAGGCGCGACGCACGTGCATCACGCGCGCGAGTTCGCCCGTCTCGGCGTGGGTGATCCCCACCAACGAGGAGTTGATGATCGCGCGGCACACCGGGCAGCTGCTCGGCCTCGGCGCGCGCACGGGGGACGGCTCCCTCCAGGGCGCGGTGGACCTGCCGGGCTCCGCCCCGGCCGTCAGGTAAGGGTGGATGCAATGAACACGCTGGCAACCGAGCCGACCGTCGTCGATGCGACCACCGCGTGGCGCGGCTTCCGCGGCCTGCTGTGGCAGCGGACCATCGACGTCCGTGCCTTCATACAGCTCAACGTCGAGCCCTACGATGGCGACGGCGCCTTCCTCGCGCCGCCGACAGCGCGGACGACGGCGCTCTGGGCGCAGCTGACCGCCCTGTTCGTCGAGGAGCGGAAGAAGGGTGTGCTCGACGTCTCGCAGATTCCGAGCAGCATCACCGCACACGCCCCCGGCTACATAGACCGCGTCAACGAGGTGATCGTCGGCCTGCAGACCGACGCGCCGCTCAAGCGGGCCATCATGCCCAACGGCGGCTTCCGCATGGTGGCCAGCGCGCTGAAGACCTATGGGTACGAACCCGACCCGGCGGTGGTCGAGGCGTTCACCAAGTACCGCAAGACCCACAACGACGCGGTGTTTGACGGCTACACGGCCGACATCCGCCGGTGCCGGAGCTCGCACCTGCTCACGGGCCTGCCCGACGCCTACGGCCGCGGCCGCATCATCGGCGACTACCGCCGCGTGCCGCTGTATGGCGTGGCTCGGCTGATCGCACACAAGCAGCAGGAGAAGGTTGCGCTCGACGCGGAGATGTCCACCGAGGCCATCATCCGCGACCGCGAGGAACTGGCCGAGCAGATCCGTGCGCTGAATGAGCTCCAGCAGATGGCCAAGGCGTACGGCTTCGACATCTCCGCGCCTGCGCGCACGGCCAAGGAGGCCGTGCAATGGCTCTATTTCGGCTACCTCGCGGCCGTGAAGGAGCAGAACGGTGCCGCGATGTCGCTCGGGCGCACCTCCACCTTCCTCGACATCTACTTCCAGCGCGACCTCGCCGACGGAACGCTCACCGAGTCGCAGGCGCAGGAGATCGTCGACGACTTCGTCATCAAGCTGCGGATCGTTCGCTTCCTTCGCACGCCCGAGTACGACGACCTGTTTGCCGGTGACCCCACCTGGGTCACCGAGTCGATCGGCGGTATGGGCGACGACGGGCGGTCGCTCGTGACGCGCACCAGCTTCCGCGTCCTGCAGACCCTGTACAACCTCGGGCCGGCTCCCGAGCCGAACTTGACGGTCCTCTACTCGCCGCGGCTGCCCGAGGCATTCCGCCGCTTCGCCGCCCGCGTGGCGATCGACACGAGCTCGCTGCAGTTCGAGAACGACGAGCTGATGCGGCGCAGTCTGGGCGACGACGGAGCGATTGCGTGCTGCGTGTCGCCGACGCTCGTCGGCAAGCAGATGCAGTTCTTCGGCGCGAGGGCGAACCTCGCCAAGCTGCTGCTGTATGCGATCAACGGCGGCCGCGACGAGATGACGGGCGACCAGATCGCTCCTGCGTGGGGCGCGGTGACGGGCGACGTCCTGGACTTCGAGGACGTGGTCACGCGCTTCGAGCGGCTGATGGACTGGCTGGCGGGCGTGTACGTCAACGCCATGAACGTCATCCACTACATGCACGACAAGTACGCCTACGAGCGCATCGAGATGGCGCTGCACGACTACGCGCCCGCCCGGACGATGGCCTTCGGCCTGGCCGGCCTGTCGGTGGTGGCCGACAGCCTCTCGGCCATCAAGCACGCCACGGTGCACGTGGTGCGCGACCAGACCGGCCTGGTCACCGACTACCGGACCGACGGTGAATTCCCCTGCTTCGGCAACCACGACAACCGCGTCGACCACATCGCCGCGTGGGTCGTGAGCACCTTCATGCAGAAGCTGCGGAAGTACCCGACCTACCGCGACGCGGTCCATACCCAGTCGGTCCTCACCATCACCTCCAACGTGGTGTACGGCAAGGCCACGGGCAACACGCCAGACGGTCGCCGGCAGGGCCAGCCGTTCGCCCCGGGGGCCAACCCGATGCACGGCCGCGACAGCCACGGCCTGCATGCCGCTGCCGCCTCGGTGGCCAAGATCCCCTTCCGCGACGCCGCCGACGGCATCTCGCTGACCGCGACCATCGTGCCGACGGGTCTCGGCCGCGTCGCCGACGAGCGGGCGGCGAACCTCACCGCGATGCTCGACGCGTACTTCGGGGTGACCGGCTTCCACATGAACGTCAACGTGCTGAACCGCGACACGCTGATCGACGCCATGCACCACCCGGAGAAGTACCCGCAGCTGACGATCCGGGTGTCGGGCTACGCGGTCAACTTCGTCCGGCTGACGCGCGAGCAGCAGATGGACGTCATCAACCGCACCTTCCACGGAGCCTGACCATGTCCACCGATGCCGGCACGCCGCCGGCGCTCGAGGCCGCCAGCCCCTACGAGCTGCGCGTCGGACTCGCCAGGGACGTGCCGGAGGCCGACATGCGGCAGGCGGTCGCGTCGGGTGACGCGGGCTTCCTGCACTCCTTCACCACCGGGTCGGCCGTCGACGGGCCAGGCGTGCGTGTGGTGGCCTGGACGGCTGGCTGCCTGTGGCGCTGTGTCTACTGCCACAACCCCGACACCTGGACGATGCGCAACGGCATCCCGGTGTCGCTCGCCACCGCGACCGAGCAACTGCGCAAGTACCGGCACGGACTGCAGGCGATGAGTGGCGGACTCACCATCAGCGGCGGCGAGCCGCTCATGCAGCACCACTTCGTGCTGAAGCTCTTCGCGGCTGCCAAGGCCATGGGCGTGCACACGGCGCTGGACACCAACGGCTACCTCGGCCAGCGCGTCGGCGACGACGCGCTGCAGGACATCGACCTCGTGCTGCTGGACATCAAGGCCTGGGATCCCGAGCAGCACCGCCGCTACGTCGGTATGGACATCGGGCCGACGCTGGAATTTGCCGAGCGCCTGGCGGCGCGCCGGCGGCCCATCTGGATCCGCCACGTGGTGGTGCCCGGCTGGCCCGACGACGGCAAGACGGCCCGGGGTATCGCGGCCTTTGCCCAGGGACTGGGCAACGTGGAGCGCGTCGACGTGCTGCCCTTCCACCAGATGGGGCGCTACAAATGGATGGCGCTGAACATGCCGTACACGCTCGCCGCCGTCGAGCCGCCGTCGCCCGAGGCGGTCCAGCGCTCGGTGGACGCGTTCCGCGACGCCGGGCTGCGAGCGTACTGACCGATGATCGGCAAGCTCGCGCTGGCGTTCTCGCTGATGGCGACCTGCGTGGTGATCCATGCGGTGAGCGTGACGTCGGCGATGCGCTGGGCACGCACCCGCGCCAGCGCCGGCACCGCCGCGCAGTTCTGGCCGCGCGTGCGGCTCTTCGTGCGCCTCGCCGCCTGGATCGTGTGCTTCCACCTGATCGAGGTCACGGCCTGGGCGGCCGCCTACTGGTGGAAGGGCGCGATGCCCGACCTGCACGACGCGCTCTACTTCAGTGCAGTCACCTATACCACCACCGGCTACGGTGACCTCGTACTGCCCCCGCAATGGCGACTGGTGGGCGGGGTCGAGGCGCTCACCGGCATCCTCATGTGCGGGTGGTCCACCGGTTTCTTCTTCGCCGTCGTCAGCGCGCTCGAGAGGGCCGCAGCGACCCCCATTCTTGGAGAGCGATGACCCGCCTGCTCGCAGACATCCGCGCCGACCCGCTCCTCTGGCTCGTCGCCGTCGTCCCCGTCGTGTTCGTCGTGGAGCACCTGGGCGTCGGCAGCGCCACGCTGCGATTCCTGTTGTCGGTGCTCGCGATCGTGCCCCTGGCGGCGCTCCTCAGCCGGGCCACCGAGTCGGTCGCCGTGAAGACGGGCGACGCGGTCGGCGGTCTGCTCAACGCGACGCTCGGCAACCTGACCGAACTGGTGATTGCCCTGGCCGCCCTGCGAGCCGGCGAGTACATGCTGGTCAAGGCGTCGGTAGCCGGCGCCATCGTCGCCAACGCGCTCTTCGTGCCGGGCATGGCGTTCCTGCTCGGCGGGCTGCGGCACCACGTGCAGGAGTTCAACCGTGTCACGGCGCGCGTCCAGGCGGCCATGCTGTTCCTCGCCACGATCGCCCTCCTCGTGCCCTCGGTGCTGCAGCGCGTGGACGTGCCCGCGCCTTCGGCCGACCGGGCCGACTTCACGGGCGCGCTGAGCCTCGGCCTGTCGTGCCTGCTGATCGTCGGGTATGCCCTCGGCATGCTGTTCACGCTGCGCACCCACCGCGAGTTCTTCGGAAGCGCCACGCACCACGAGGAAGAAGAGACGCCCTGGCCGGTCGGTCTGGCCGCGACCGTGCTGGCGGTGGTCACGGTGGTCGTGGCGCTGGTGAGCGAGGTGTTCGTCGCGTCGGTGCAGGAGGCTGCGAGCACGCTCGGGCTCACCCCCGCCTTCGTCGGCTTCATCGTCGTGGCGCTCGTGGGGGGCGCGGCGGAGATGGCCTCGGCGTTCTCGGCCGCGCAGAAGAACCGGATGGACCTGAGCGTCGGAATCGCTCTCGGGGCTGCGGCGCAGATTGCGCTGTTTGTCGCGCCGGCGCTGGTGCTCCTCAGCTACGTGCTCGGCCCCACCCCGATGGACCTGAGCTTCTGGCCCGGCGCGGTGGTGATGATGCTGGTGGCCGTGCTGACCATGACGATGGTGACCAGTGGCGGCCGATCGGCGTGGTTCGTCGGCGTGCTGGTGCTGCTGGTGTACTTCGTCTTTGCTCTGACGCTGTACCTGATGCCGCCGGCCCCTGTCGCCGCCGGATGACCGCGATCGGCATCGGCGTTTCGTTCCCACACCACCAAGGAGCCCGCGACCCATGGCACTGACCATTCGTGACGTCGAGAAGCTGTTCAAGGTCCGACCCGGCCGCCGCGCGCGGCTCCGGGACTTCGACCCGGGCTGGAGCGGCAAGGAGGAAACCGCACTCCTCAAGGACGAGCGCAAGGAGCGAGCTCAGGCTTACCTGCAGGAGAACATCAAGGAACTCGCTCAGGCTCAGGAGCTGCTCTATGCCAACGATGTGTACTCGGTGCTGCTCGTGCTACAGGCCATGGACGCGGCCGGCAAGGACGGCACCATCAAGCACGTGATGTCGGGGGTGAACCCGCAGGGGTGCCAGGTCGTCAGCTTCAAGAGGCCGTCCGACGAGGAGATCGATCACGACTTCCTGTGGCGCTATGCCAAGGCGCTGCCCGAGCGCGGCCGCATCGGCATCTTCAACCGCTCCTACTACGAGGAAGTGCTGGTGGTTCGCGTCCATCCGGAGCTGCTGGAGCGCCAGCGGCTCCCGCCCGGGAAGCGCAAGCGTGCGTTCTGGGAGGACCGCTATCACGAGATCAACGAGTTCGAGCGGCACCTTGTGAACAACGGCACGAGGATCGTGAAGATCTTCCTGCACCTGTCCAAGGACGAACAGAAGCGGCGCTTCCTCGAGCGGCTCGACACCCCCGTGAAGCACTGGAAGTTCTCGACGGCCGACCTGGCCGAGCGGGCCCATTGGGACGCCTACCAGGACGCGTTCGAGCAGATGCTCACCGCCACGAGCACCAAGCGTGCGCCGTGGTGGGTGGTGCCGGCCGACAACAAGTGGGTGGCGCGCACCCTCGTCGCCGCCATCCTGACGCATGCAATCAAGGAGTTGGCGCTCGAGGCCCCCGTGGTAGGCACCGAGCAGCAGGCGGCACTCGCTGCCGCACGTCAGGCGCTGCTCGCCGAATAGGCGGACGGCCCAGGCGCGGCGACGGTCGATGTGGCAAGCGATCGAGCGTCGCGCGCCATACCTAGGGCTGAGTCAGGCGAAGCCACTGCCAACCGACGCTGAGCGTGTGGAAGTTCGTGCCGGTCCGCACCGACACGCCGCCGCTGTAGGCCACCTTGATCGATTGCGATCGCCCGAGCGGGAGTGACACCGTGGCACCGAGACGCGCGTTGTTCATCTCCGCGATCGGCGGGCCGTCGTTCAGGCGGGCCGCCCCGCCGTGGTACCACGTGCCGTCGACGGCCACCCAGAGCCGCGGGCGGAACGTGTAGCTCGTGTGCGCCTGGGCGGCGAGCACCGCATCCTGGCTCCGGCGCTGACTGCCGGGAAAGAAGTCGTCGTTGGCGGAGAAGAGCCACACGCCAAGGTAGGCATCGAAGTCCCAGCGCCCCTTCGGGACGCCGATGCCGACCTCGGGCTTGAACGCCCAACGATGCGAGCCGAGGTTGATGAGTTGTGCGCCGCTGTACTGACCGGTCGGCGCGACGACTGTGACGCTCGAGCCGATCACGACCTTGCGAGGGGCGGTGGCGAAGGCCCGTGCACCCATCGCCGGATTGCCACGGAGGTTGATGGAGAACTTCGCACGCATGTCCACCAGGCCCGACCTCGTGACGCTCCTCGTGGCCTCCCCCACTTCACCGGCGACCTCACCCCTCGACACCGGCACCATGACCGTGACCAGCGCCAGTTTGCCGAGGAGACCGAAGGTGTAACCGGCGGCGAGGGGCGCCGCGTAGATGGTGGCGTCGATGTTCTGGACCGGGAGGGTGGGCTCGGTCACCACCGCTCCCGTCGACCGCGACAACCCGGCGACAAGGAAGAACGCGCCGACGGGACTTGCCGCGTATGCCCGGGGCTCGAGATCCTGCGCGCCGGCCGGCGAGGCCATCACGACGAGGAGCAGCGCGCCCCACACCCGCGGCTCACTCAGGCACCTTCGCACCACCGCCGTTCTCCATCGCCCTGATCGCATCGCCGATGTTCATGGCACGTTCCGTGCCTTTTCCCGTCGATGGACGGAGGCTGCTGCCACCGCCACCGGCACGCGTAACTGATGGCAGTACAGGGAGCTACGCGGATCGGTTCGGCGTCGGTGCCGACGCGGTGCGTGGTGGCGCGTCCGACATGACGGATTTTTCACGTCGGGACTCCGATCCGACGTAGGCCGCAGCGCGGACCATGCCGCGCGCGCGAAAGGGCGAACAATGTCGACGGCGCGAACAGACGAGAGGGCGAACAGCAAGGGCGCGGGCAAGGCGAGCCGGTTCGTGGACGTCCGCGAGCAGAAGCGCCTGAACGACGCGCGGGAAGCGGGCGTCCCGTGGAAGAAGTGGGGCCCGTACCTGAGCGAGCGGCAGTGGGGCACGGTGCGCGAGGACTACAGCGAGGACGGCAACGCCTGGAACTACTTCAGCCACGACCAGTCGCGATCACGCGCGTACCGATGGGGCGAGGACGGCCTCGGCGGCGTCTCGGACCACCAACAGCACCTGTGCTTCGCGCTCGCACTCTGGAACGGACGGGACGCCATCCTGAAGGAGCGGCTGTTCGGACTGACCAACAGTGAGGGGAACCACGGCGAGGACGTCAAGGAGTACTACTTCTACCTCGACTCGACCCCCACCCACTCGTACATGAAGTACCTGTACAAGTACCCGCAGGCGGCGTTCCCGTACGCCGATCTCGTGCAGACCAACGGCCGTCGATCTCGGACCGACTACGAGTACGAGTTGCTGGACACCGGCGTGTTTGCCGAGGACCGCTACTTCGACGTCTTCCTCGAGTACGCCAAGGGCGCGCCCGACGACCTCCTGATCAAGTGCACCGTCCACAATCGCGGGCCCGAGGAGGCGCGCCTGCACGTCCTGCCGACGCTGTGGTTCCGCAACACCTGGTCGTGGGAGGACGGCGAGGCGCGGCCCGAAATGCGCGCGCGCGATGGGGCGGTCGTTGCAACCCACCCGGCGCTGGGGCAGTACACGTGGGACTGCGAAGGCGCCGAGGCGCTGCTCTTCACCGAGAACGAATCGAACGCGGCGCGTCTGTGGGGCCAGCCGAACCGGACGCCATACGTCAAGGACGCCTTCCACCGCTACGTCGTGCAGGGCGAGGCGGCGGCGGTCAACCCGGCGCAGACCGGCACCAAGGCGGCAGCCGTGTACGTGCTCGACGTGCCGGCCGGCGGCAGCCGGACGATCCGTCTGCGGCTTCGCGGCGAGGGCGAAGGCGATGCGTTCGGCCCCGGCTTCGACGCGACGTTCGCCGAGCGCCTCGCCGAGGCCGACGAGTTCTACGACCGCATCAGCGCGCCGGCCCTCAGCGAGGACCAGCGCCGCGTCCATCGTCAGGCGCTGGCCGGCATGCTGTGGACCAAGCAGTACTACTACTTCGACGTCGACCGCTGGCTCAAAGAGCACGACGCGCATCCGCTGCTCGGCAGTGGCCGCCACGCGCCGCGCAACGCCGAGTGGTTCCACATGCTCAACGGCGACGTCATCTCGATGCCCGACAAGTGGGAATACCCCTGGTACGCGGCCTGGGATCTCGCGTTCCACACCCTGGCGCTCTCACTGGTGGATTTCGACTTCGCCAAGGAGCAGCTGCTGCTGATGCTGCGGACGCTGTACAGCCATCCGAACGGCCAGATGCCGGCCTACGAATGGAACTTCAGTGATGTCAATCCGCCGGTGCATGCCTGGGCGACGCTGTTCCTCTACCGGGTCGAGAAGAACCTCGGGCGCGAGGACCTCGAGTTCCTGGAGCGTTCCTTCCACGGGTTGATGCTGAACTTCAACTGGTGGGTCAATCGCAAGGACCCGCAGGGCCGGAACGTGTTTGCCGGCGGCTTCCTCGGCCTCGACAACATCGGCGTCTTCGATCGCAGCGCCCCGCTCCCGACCGGCGGCTCGCTGGAGCAAGCCGATGGCACCGCCTGGATGGCGTTCTTCTGCCAGAACATGCTGGAGATCGCGCTGATCCTCGCCGAGCACGACGCCAAGTACGAGGAGACCGCGTTCAAGTTCCTCGAGAACTTCATCTGGATCGCCTACGCCATGGACAAGGTCGGCGAGCGTGGCGACGACATGTGGGACGAGGAAGACGGCTTCTACTACGACGTCCTGCGGCTTCCCGACGGGCAGGCGTTCCGGCTCAAGGTGAGGTCGATGGTCGGCCTGCTGCCTCTCTGTGCCAGCACGGTCATCGAGGCCAGCACCGCGGCGCGGCATTCGCGGCTGACCGAACTCATCGCGCTGTTCCGCAAGCGCCATCCGCAGGTGCTCGAGAAGGTCGCGCCGACGGCCGATGGTTTCACCGGGTACGCGGATCGGCGCCTGCTCTCGCCGCTGTCCAGGGAGAAGCTGACGAGCATCCTCGGCTATCTCCTCGACGAGCGCGAGTTCCTCGGGCCGTTCGGCATCCGCTCACTTTCCAAGGTGCACGAGCAGCACCCCTTCGAGTTCCGCGTCGAAGGCCAGCGCTTCGAGGTGCGCTACCTGCCGGCCGAATCGGACAACGGCATGTTCGGCGGCAACTCGAACTGGCGGGGCCCGGTGTGGATGCCGGTCAACGGCCTGATCGTGCGTGGACTGCTCAACTTCTACAGCTTCTACGGCGACGAGTTCACCGTCGAGTGCCCGACCGGATCGGGCCAGCGGATGACGCTGTTCGAGGTTGCCGCGGAGATCACGCGGCGGCTCGGCCAGACGTTCCTGCGCGATGCCGACGGGCGCCGCCCGGTCTACGGCGGATCCAGCACGTTCCAGGACGACCCGCACTGGCGTGACTACATCCTGTTCTACGAGTACTTCCACGGCGACAACGGCGCCGGCCTCGGCGCCAGCCACCAGACGGGCTGGACCGGCATCATCGCCCGCCTGCTGGATCTGTTCGCCCGTACCGACCGTGCGACCTTCCTCGGCACCGAGAAAGAGCGGCTGGCCGAGCGCCTCGTGCGCGAGCAGGTTGGCGGACGGGCATAGCGCCATGTCGACCTCGCGCTATCCGGTGCTGTTCCAGGTCAACACGCGCGTTCGGCTCGCCGAGTTGAGCGCCGCGCTCGGTCGCCCCGCGACGCTCGACGACGTGCCAGACGCGGAACTCGACGCGCTCGCCCGCGACGGCTTCGACTGGGTGTGGTGGCTTGGCGTGTGGCAGACCGGCGAGGCCGCACGCCGTGTGTCGGCCTCGCACGGCGAATGGCTCGAGGAGTACCGGCGGGTGCTCCCCGACCTGCGCGACCAGGACATCACCGGCTCCTGCTTCGCGGTGCGCGACTACCGCGTGCACGCCGAGTTCGGCGGCGACGACGCGCTGGCGCGGCTGCGCAGCCGCCTGCGCCGGCGTGGGCTGCGGCTCATGCTGGATTTCGTGCCCAACCACGTCGCACCGGACCACGAGTGGGTGCTCTCGCATCCGGAGTTCTTCATCGAGGGGAGCGAGGCACAGCTCGATGGCGCACCGGAGAACTGGACGCGCATCGAGGTGGGCGGCTCTTCACGCATCCTCGCCTACGGTCGCGACCCGTACTTCGCCGGCTGGCCCGATACGCTGCAGCTGAACTACGGCAACCCGGCGCTGCAGCAGGCGCTCGTCGGCGAACTGCGACGCATCAGCAGCCAGTGCGACGGCGTTCGCTGCGACATGGCCATGCTGGTGCTGCCCGAGGTGTTCGAGCGCACGTGGGGCATCGCCACACAGCCGTTCTGGCCGGCAGCGACCGCCGCTGTCCGCGTCGTCGCTCCGGGGTTCGTGTTCATGGCGGAGGTCTACTGGGACCTGGAGTGGACGCTGCAGCAGCACGGCTTCGACTTCACGTACGACAAGCGTCTCTACGATCGGCTGGCGCACGGGCCGGCGCGGCCGGTGCGCGAGCATCTGCTCGCCGGGCTCGACTTCCAGGACCATCTCGCCCGCTTCCTGGAGAACCACGACGAGCCGCGCGCGGCGTCGACCTTCCCGCATGACCGGCATCGCGCCGCCGCGGTGATCACCTTCCTCTCGCCCGGCCTGCGCTTCATCCACCAGGGACAGCGCGAGGGGCGACGCGTGCGCATCCCGATGCACCTGGGTCGTGGGCCGGCCGAGCCGACCGATCCCGCCATCCGCGCGTTCTACGACACGCTGCTCGCCTGCCTGCGACAGCCCACGTACCGCGACGGCCAGTGGGCATTGCTGTCGCCGGCTCCCGCCTGGCCCGGTAACGGGTCGAGTGACGCGTTCGTCGCCTGCGCGTGGACGGGCCCGGGAGACGAGCGCCGCGTGGTGGTCGTCAACTACGCCGACCACCACTCGCAGTGCTACCTGCCGCTGCCCTGGCCCGACGTCGCCAGCAGGCGTTGGCGGCTCCGCGATGAGCTCGGCACCGCCGAGTATGACCGCGAGGGTGGCGATCTCGCCGCTCGCGGTCTGTACCTCGATCTGCCGCCGTGGGGTCACCACGCCTTCACGATGAGCGCGGGCTGATCGCGGGCCGGCGTCAGCTTCGTCATCCCGCCCGACCGTCGGCCTTCTGCCTTGTGCGCCCTACCTCACCTATGAGCTCTGCTTGCCGGCCTTCTCGGCCTGCTTCTGCGTCTTCGTCTTCTGCTGCGTGATCTGCGTCAGGCGCGTCGGCTCCTGGCCGAAGATCTCCAGCTCGAGCCGGCCGTTCTTCGTCGAGATCGAAGTCTGGTTCAGGAGCTTGCCCTCACCCTTGTCGCTCCCCGGCGGGAACCGCATCTCGATCATCGTGAACGGATAGTCCATCGTGCGCGCGGAGTTGGCGGCGGCCCAGAACGAGACGGGCTTGTCGGTCACGATGACGATCTGCCGCGTGCCGTCGGGCAGGACGTTCTCGCGGGCGTACTTCAGGTCCCAGCCGAGCGTGCGGCTGCCGCGGATGTACCCGGTGCGCGGCTCGATGTCCTCCAGTTTGTCGACCAGCTTGTCCTGCGACGAGCGCTGCGCGGTCGTAGCGGCCACCGCATCCAGCAGCACGGCCCGCTCCTCGTCGCTCGTCCAGCGCTCGACGCCGATGTCGATGGTGCCGCTGAAGCCGCGCTGCATGTTGACGCCGAAGGCGACGAAGCGCAGGGGATCCTTCTTCGTGACGACCGTGCCGGCCTGCGGGGGGGCCTGCTCGGCCAGCAGCGGCATCGAGGCAATCGCGGCGACCGCGATGCCGAACAGGATGTGAACGAACCGAGTCGTGCGCGTCATGTGGCGTGTCCTTTCCTCTCTGCTTCGAAATCGAGTACGCGGCGACCTCACGAGCCGCTCCCCTGTGCCTCGCCTGCCTTGCGCCGCAGCGCCACGTTCAACAGGCCCACCACGCCGAGCCAGGCCCCGGCGAGCACCAGCGTGACCGCCGCGAAGGCCGGTACGGCGAGCGCCAGGCGCTCGCCCGCGAACACGACGCCTGCCGACAGGACGTCGCCGGCCCGCACGAAGAACGAATCCACCGCCTGCTTGGCCTTGTACTTCGCCTCGCGGCTGGTCGGCAGCCAGAGTGCCTGCCTCGTCGTGTTGCCGAGGGAGTAATCCAGGCTGTTGTCGGCGATCTTCACCGTCGTCATCAGCGACAGCGACGGACCGGTACACATGAGCGCGTAGCCGGTCAGGGCGACCACGGGGTGGATCATCAGCGCGCGGCCGACGCCCAGGTACTTGAAGACGCGCGACACCACGAACATCTGCAGCAGGAACCCCACCAGGTTCACCGTGCTGAACAGCCCGCTGTAGGTCTGTCCGATGAAGGCCTCGCGGGCCGCTGCGCCTTCCGGTCCGGCGCCATGCATGGCGGTGGCCTGCTCCACGACGTAGCGTCCGAGGAGGTACTCACCGGAGGTGTTCACGACGTTGAGCAGCACGGTGACTGCGGCAATCAGCAACAGGTAGCGGTCGTGGCGAATCAGCTCGAAGCCGCCAGCCTTGCCAAGAGGCTCCGGGTCGAGCGGTGCGGCATCGGCTGTCCGTGTGCCTGTGCCGCGGCTGACCACCCGCGCCAGGAGCGCGCAGATGACCAGGAGCGACGCAGCACCGAGGAGCAGCCGCGTCGTTCCCTGCGCGGCCATCAGTTGCCCCGCGCGCAGCGAGCCGAGCCACGCGCCGAGGCTGCTCCCGACACCGATCAGCGGGAACAGTCGCTTGCCCTGCTCGGGAGTGAACACGTCGTTGGCCAGCGCCCAGAACTGCGCGATGACCATCACGTTGAAGATGCCCACCCACAGGAAGTACGGGATGCCGATCGGCAGGCTCGCCTGGTAGGCCAGCACGAACAGGAGGATGTTGGCGACGAAGAAGAGCGTGACCCAGGTCACGAGCCGCTCGCGGCTCACCCGCGACGCGAACGCGCCGTACGCCGGCACGAGGCCGAGCAGCAGCATCGCCTGTCCCGCCGAAGAGTAACTCTTCACCTCGGCGCCGCCCTGCGACAGGATGAAGATCTCGCGGGCCGTCTTGAGCTCGTAGTAGGCGGCGAGCACGAGGAACATCAGGAGCGTCAGCAGCAACGCCGCGGTCGCCTCGCCGGGCCGCACCTCCGCGATCGGCGAGAGCAGCCGCTTGAGCACCGGCGTCCCAGCCGGTCGATTGGCTGACGGCCTCGTGGACGATCGGCCCTCGTGCCTGACGTTGGTCGACATCGCCTATTCCCAACCCTTCGGCGCCAGGGTCTCGAGCTTCGGGAACAGAGTCTCGAGGAATCGGTCGCCGGCCGGGCCGCTGTCGCGGGTGATCACGTCCCTGTTCTCCTCGTTGAAGGCCGTCGCGGGGCGACGCGCCGCCCTCAGTCCAGTGGTCCGGCGTCGGCCTCGGCGACGTCCACGCCACGCACGGCCGCCAGGTACTCCAGCCCTCGGCTTTCGCTCACGAACCGGCACTCCAGCAGTGGCAACGTGGAGGACGTCTCGATCAGCGAGATCAGGCGAGCGAACCCGTCCGAACGCAGATGACGCTCGAAGGCGCCGCGCCCCGGCCAGTCCTCCCAGTACCAGACCACCTCACCGTCGTCGACGTCGGTGAGCAGGTGCGCAGCGACGCACTCGCCGCCGGCCATCACGCCGCGCATGACGCTGCGAAGGGCCTGCAGCAGCTCGCCTGTCTGGCCCGGGGCCGCCGTGATCCGGAGAAGCAGTTGCACCACTGCCCGGGCGTCATAGCAGATCCGCTGCCATGATCCGGATGCGACGACCGGCCGGCGCAGGCCCGATTCGCGGCCTGCGACGGGCACTTCCCGACCCGCACCTCCGGCCGGAGGGGGGACCACCCCATCGTGAGGAGCGTCGGCCACCGATCCTCATCGCTCCCGATCGCAGCGCGGCGGCCTGAGTGCCGCGACAGCGATGGCACGAAGGTTTCATGAGAAGGCACGCGCCGGACCGTCGCCGCCCTGGGACCAGGTGGCGATGTGCGCGGCCGATCGAGGCGACATGTCCATACTTCACGCCGTGAGCCGGTGGTTTGCCGTCCGTCCTCACGCGCATCCGGACGCCCGCCGGCGCCTTGGCGTCGGATTGACCGCGATGCTGGCGCTCGCCCTTGCCGGCGCGGCGCCCACGCGTGCACAGGAGGCGCCGCCGGCCGGGAACAGCACGCGCGCGGGCACCATCGAGGCCCGGCAGAAGGAGAAGGCTGGCAAGCTCGAACCGTACGCGTCCAACAGGGCTGAGATCTGGGTCAGGAAACTCGAGGAGCAGTTCCTCACGGGCAACCAGAAGTGGCACCCCTTCTTCACGAGTGCCTACGGCGGCGGCGGCTTCACGCTTGGCGCCGGGTACCTGACGCACACGGGCGCGTACGCCACGCTCGACACGCGCGCCAGCTACACCTTCAGCAACTACAAGCGGGTCGAGAGCGAGTTCGTCGCGCCGAGGCTCTTGGGCCGCCGCGCGCGCCTGTCGGTGCTCGGCGGGTGGCGCGAGGCGCCGCAGGTGAACTTCTTCGGCCTGGGGAACGACTCGGACCGTGAGGCGCGCACCAACTACGGCTTCCGGCAGCCGTATGCGTCCGCCCTCCTCGAGGCACGCCCTACCCGCGGCTTCGTGCTGCTCGCTGCCGGTGCTGAACTGTCCCAGTGGGACCAGTTCCCCGGCGAGGGCAACACCCCCATCGTCGGCGACGTGTTCGGCACCGTCAACGGGCTGAACGCCAAGGTCACCTACCTCCATACACAGGCCACCGCGGCGATCGACACGCGCGCCAGCCCCGGTTACGCCCGCCGTGGCGGGTACTTCGGCGTCACGGTGCACGACTACGCCGACCAGGACGACGCCTACTCGTTCCAGCAGGTGGACTACGAGGCCATCCAGCACGTGCCGGTCCTGCGGGACGCGTGGGTGCTCTCCTTCCGCGGCCGCGTCGAGACCACCATGCGCGAGGACCAGGCGCAGGTGCCGTTCTTCATGCTGCCCGGGCTGGGCAGCGGATCCACCCTGCGCGGCTACCAGAACCTGCGCTTCCGGGATCGTCACAGCCTGCTGCTGCAGGCCGAGTGGCGCATCCTCGTGAACAGCTTCATCGACACCGCGGTGTTCTTCGACGCCGGCAAGGTCGCGGCCCGCAAGTCGGACCTCGACTTCAGCGACCTGCACACCGACTTCGGCATCGGCTTCCGCCTGCACGGCCCGCTGGCCACCCCGCTCCGCATCGAGCTCGCGAAGGGCAGCGAGGGATTCAATCTGGTATTCGGAGCGAGCGCGTCGTTCTGAGGAATCGCGACATGGCCTCTCTCCCTTTCACGCCCCGACGCCTTCCACGCGCCGCGGCCCACGCCCTGGTGGCAGTGGGCCTGCTGGTCGCCGCGCCCGGCACCCGCACGGCAGCGCCGCGCTTCCTGCCCGACGACCCGATCACGCGCGAACCCGAGGCGGCCGATGCCTCGGGCGCGGCCGAGTGGGACATCGACCTGTTCTACGACCTCGCGTACCAGCTCTTCGTGACCGCGGGCAGGACGCCGACGAACACCCCGGCGCAGAACATCAACACCATCGACGAAGTGCCCGACTCGAGCTGGTTCACCAACCGCATCGGCAGCCGCCCGATGGCCGCCGAGGAACTGCGCCGCGGTCCCGCGACTGGCCCGCCCCCGGCGTCTGCCAGGTGGGTGCTGACCCGCGAGAAGAGCGCGGGCATGGCGCCCGGTTTCACGGCCAATGACGCCGAGGGGCAGACATGGTTCATCTCCTTCGACGCCAAGGCCAACCCGCGCGGCGCCACGGCCGCGATCGTGATCGCCACCAGGCTGTTCTGGGCCCTCGGCTACAACCAGATTGATTCCCACATCACCGAGTTCACGCCGGGCACGGTCTCGATCGACCCCACCGCGACCAAGAAGCGCCCGAACGGCAAGCGGACGCCGATGACGAAGGCCGACATCGAGGAACTCCTCGAGCGAGTGCCGCGCAATGGCGACCTCAGCGTGCGCGCCGTGGCCGGCCGCCTGCTGCCCGGCCGCGTCATCGGCGGCTTCCGGTACCAGGGCACGCGCCCGGACGACCCGAACGACGTCGTACCGCACGAACACCGGCGGGAACTGCGGGCGCTGCGGATCTTCGGCGCGTGGACCAACCTGACCGACATGAAGGCGGGCAATACGCTCGACACCGTCGTCACCGAGGGTGGACGCGGCGTCGTGCGCCACTACCTGCAGGACGTGGGTTCCACCTTCGGTGTCGGCGCCAACGGGCCGCACGACTACAACGAGGGCTGGGAGTACATGTACGAGGGCGCGCCGACGAAACGACGACTCCTGACGTTCGGCTTCGGACTGAGCCCCTGGCAGACGGCGACGTACCCGGACTACCCGGCGATCGGCCGCTTCGAAGGCCGCGCCTTCGACCCCGAGACGTGGAAGCCGCGCGCCCCGACGCTGGCCTACATGGAGATGCGCGACGATGACGCGTTCTGGGCGGCACGCAGAGTGATGGCCTTCAGCGATGCGCTCATTCGCGCAGCCGTCCAGACGGGTGAGATCGGCGACGCGGAACAAGAGGCGTACCTCGTCGACACGCTCATCCTGCGGCGCGACAAGATCGGGCGGGCCTACCTGACGAAGATCAACCCCATCGTCGGTCCCACCCTCACCGCTTCCGGCGAACTGACGTTCGGCAACGCCGCGGTCCAGTACGGATTCGCCTCGGCCCCCACCGGGTATACCGCGACGTGGGCACGCCTGGACAACGCCACCGGCGAGGTCACACGCATCGGCCAGACCAGCAGCGGAGAGGAGCGGATGCAGGCGCCGCCGGGCCTGCCGACGACGCCGGGAACGTTCCTGGAGCTCGAGGTGAGCGCCGAGCACCCCACTCACCGCAGCTGGCAGCGGCCGATCAAGGTGCACTTCAGGCGGGCCAGTGGCGGCTGGACGCTCGTCGGGCTCGAGCGGCTTCCAGCTCTCGAGAGGGCTCCCGACAACTTCTGAACGTCCCGTCCTTGGGGCACGCCTGCAGGTCGGCACGTGTTCCCGAGCGCCGCACCGGTTCCTCCCGCATGCCGGAGGCGCCACGACCGAGTGGAGCCAGCGCGCCGGTGCGCGGGCCGACTCGCGATACGCAAGCGCTGTCGTGCGTAGCAGTTCGGACGAGAGGGCGGAGCGTTCCGGAGGCGGCACGCGGCGTGATCACCTGGAGTGACGGGCCCGCCCGTACCGTGCATGTCGCCGGCCGTCGCGGCCGCCCGGAGTCCACCGCCGATGCGCTACCTCACTACCGGCTCGTTGTCTGCCGTCCTCGCCCTGTCGACCACCCTGGCTGGTGCTCAGGTCACCAAGACCCTGACGGGCGAGATGCGAACCGAAACGGCGAGCGTGGAGGCCATCGAAAGCGCCACCCGTGAGCTGACGCTGAAGAAGGCCGACGGCACCTACACCGTGGCGCGTGTTCCGAAGGACATTCAGCGGTTCAGCACGCTGAAGGTCGGCGACACGGTCACGGCGAAGTACTACGACAACATCGTGCTGCGCCTGAAGGCGCCGGGCGAGAAGGACGTGGATTCGGTCGGCGCGGCCACCACACGCGCAACGAGCGGCAGCGCCGGCACGATGGGCGCGCAGCGGACGATCACGGCCACCATCACGGCGATCGATCCGACGGTGCCGTCCATCACCTTCAAGGGCCCGAACAACTGGACGTATGCCTCGCGCGTCGAGGACAAGGCGGCCCTCGCCAAGGTGAAGGTCGGCGACAGGCTGGACATCACCTGGACCGCCGCGATGATCCTCTCGCTGGACGGCAAGTGACACGCCTCGCCGTGCTTCTGCGCTGTCGCCGCGGCTGCCATTCAGGCGCCGGCGAAGACGCGACGCGTGTCACGGGTGCTCCATCCTCGGCGCGGCGGCATGCGGGGCCGCGGGATCGATGGCGTCGTGCGCCTTACCCGGCGCGGCCGGGCCCACTGCAGGCTCCGCGTACCAGCGCGCCGGCGCGACGATCTTCGGACTATCGGGATCGGCCTCGTAGTGCGGCGACATGATCTGGACGCCGTACTCGTTGAACGCATCCTGGATGTTGGCGTGCAGGTTCGTGAGCGTCAGCAGCCGCCGCGCCGGCTCATCGAGGCAGGCGAGCAGCGTGTAGTGCACGTAGTGGTCGCCAAGCTGCGTCTGAAGCACCCTCGGCGCCGGCTGCCGGCGGATGCCGCTCGACTGCTCGGCCGCGCGCAGCAGCAGCGCGTGCACCTGCCGCCACGGCGTGTCGTAGCCAATCGTCACCGTCGTCGTCGCGAAGACGCCGTCGCGCCCCGCGTGCCGCGAGAAGTTCGTCGTGCCGGTAGCGGTCACGACGGCGTTCGGGATGGTGATTTCCTCGTTGCGCGGCGTGCGCACCTTGGTCGAGAGGGTGCCAAGGTGGATCACGGTGCCCTCGACCTCGCCGATGCGCACATAGTCCCCGAGCCTGAGCGCGCGTGAGTACGTCAGCACCATGCCGCTCATCGCCTGGTTCATGATGCCGCTCGAGCCGAGCGAGACGATGAGCCCGACGAAGACGCTCACCCCCTTGAAGATGTCGGAGTCACTGCCCGGGAGGTACTCGTAGGACACGATCAGCGCAAACAGCCACAGCAGCACGACGACGATGCGGCGCGTGGAAGCCGTCGTCTCCGGGTGGAGCCAGGGGACGGAGATTCGCTCCTTTTCGACGGCGTCGAACGCGAGGCCTACCATCCTGATCACGAACCGCGTGATGAGCGCGATCGCCAGCACCGTCAACAGGTTCGGCATCTCGTCGAGGATGCTGCGGCCCGCGTCGGCGAACGCGCCGAGCAACGCGCCGCGCAGCGTTTCTCCCCATGGCCTGGTGTAGGGGAACGTGCGCAGCAGCGTCGCCATCCAGCCGTACGTCAGCAACAGCACCAGGACGACGCCGACCAACCCGAGTAGCCGGCGCACCAGGAGCGGCGCGCGCACGGAGAACAGCAGATCGGCGACAGCCATCTCCCGCAGCCGAGCCTCGGTCGCGCGGCTCGCGGCGCGGGCGAGCCGGCGGTCGATGCGCACCAGCGCCCAGACCAGCAACCCGTAGAGCACCGTCGTGCCCAGCGCGAAGCCGACGCCCGAGAACCACCGCGACGGCGTGCGCAGTTCGACCGCCTCACGGAAGGCGACGTCGAGGTGCGCGGCCGCTGCCGACGCCGCGCTTGCAGTGCTCTCGCCCGCCAGCGGATCGACGTCGGCTGGGAAGATGACGAAGACCGGACGATCACCGATGGCGACCAGCCGTGCCTCGCCGACTGCGTGGACCGAGACGCGAGCGCCCGGCACCTGGGTGGCGAGACCATTCAGCAGATCGACGGCTGCCGCCGCACGGGCCGCAGGGGGGCGGGCGAGGACCGTTGCCCGGAACTGCACGATCGGCCGGTTCGTGAACACCAGCGTCGCCGGCGCATCGTTGGCGTGCGCCTCACGTGCAGCGCTGGCGACGACGTCGGTGAGGGCGGCAAACGGGTCAGCCGTCGCTGACTGGCCGGTCGTCTGCTCGCCGTCGCCGACGCTGCGGCCGGCAAGCGGGGGCGGCGTGGCCGCGAGCAGGAGGACCGTCCCGATGCCGATGACGACGGGTTTCCAGCTGCGAGGCATGGGTCGTCAGCGCCGCCGCCCGCCACCACCACGTCGCGCCCCGCCATGACTCCGGTAACTGCCGCTCGGCGACACGCTGCTGCCGCCACTGCGATAGCTGCCCTGGTCGCGCGTCCGCTGGCTGCCCTCCGCCCTCGCGCGCGCGTCACGATTGAGTTGGTCGGTCGTGGCCCTATCAGCCGGCGCTGTCGAGTACGGACTCGTCGCCGGTCGCGTGCCCCGATTCTGCGGCTCGGGACGAGGAGACGGCTGGCGGTCGGTGTTGGACCAGCCGCCGTTGTTGTACTTCTGCCACGTGCCGTCCTGCCGGCGATAGACGTTGCCATCACGACCGGCATAGACGTCGCCGCTGCTGCCGACGCCAACGGCGCCACGGTCGCCGCGCCGCGTCACCGCCGCGCCGTCGTCGGTGCGGATCGTGCGCGTGGTATTGCCCGTGCGGTTGTTCGTGTACCGCTGGGTCGCGGCCCAGTCGTCGCCACGCTGTACGGCTGTCGATCCCCAGCTGCCATAGACGTTGGAGCCCTGGCGTGTCGCCGCGTACGTGCCGGTCCGCGGGTTGTAGGCCTGAGCGACGCCTCTCGCGCCGTACGGACCATAGGCCGCGGCGCCGCGCGCGTACGTCCCCGTCCGCGGGTTGTAGCGAGCGCCCACACCGGCCCCACCATAAGGGCCGTAGACGGCGGCACTGCGCCCGTACGCACCAGTCCACGGGTTGTACCAGGCGGAATACCCGTACGTCGGGAAGTATGGGTAGTAGTACGGATACATGCCGCCATACCCCCAGTACGGCGGGTAGTACCATCCGGTCCCCCAGACCGCGCAGCCCCACGACACCATCATTCCGGTGTAACCAGCGGCCGCGGCGAAGACGACCCAGTCGTCGTCATCGTCCGCTTCGACCGTGACGTACGTGACGTGATGCGCGGGGGAACTTGCCGGGATCTTGTAGATCTCCGCCGGGACCGATTCCGCGACCTGCCACGGCCCGGTCGCGGCGGTACCCACGAACCAGACGCCCTGGTAGCACATGTAGTACGCGTCGCCCACCTTGAACACGTCCTTGTCCGTGTTGACGGCCCGCGCCACCGTCGTCGTCTCGACCGGCGCAAACTGCACGGCGTCGCCCTGGTACGCGACATCGGGCGCCTTGATCGTCTTCTTGTTGACGCGGGCGGTTTGCGGAACCGATGCGAGCAGGACGGCTTCCGCCGCCTGATCGGTGCCTGGCACCGAGGCCAGGACGCGTGAGCGCTCGTGCTCGAGCGGGATCTTCTTGAAGTCCTCGGGCAACGACGGTGTGGCGAACGTCCACGGTCCGGTGAAATCCGGTGCCGAGAACCAGCGGCCCGCCACGAGGTAGTACACGGGTCCGGCCTTGCCCATCCGGAACACGTCGCTCTCGGTGTTGTGAACCCAGAGCAGCTGCGACGTGCCCTGCACGCGCAGGTAGCTCGGCTCACCCGTCACGAGAATCAACTCGCTGGGCGCGACGCCGACGAACACCTTCGGTGCCGTCTTGATGGCACGCCCCGGCAGCGCCGCCCTGACCTGCGCCCAGTTCTCCTCGTTCGGCAACTTGTTGAAGCTGGCCGGCAACGTGCCTGCCGGCACCCATGGCCCCTTCACGTCGGGTGCCTTGAGCCATGCGTCGTTGTTGCGGAGGTACAACGTCTTCGTGGGTGTGTGCTGGAGCAGATCCCAGTTCGTGTTGACGACGTACTTCAAGTCGTTGTCCTTGATCGGACTGTAGATCGGCTCCCCGTCGAGATTGACGATCACGGCGGGCGTCTTGCTGAAGAAGATGGTCGGCGGGTCGGCCTTGATGCCCTCGACGTTTCGCGGCACCACCTGACTCTTGTCGAGATGCGCCAGCACGCGATCCAGGGCGATGACGCGTTCGTCCTCCGGGATCGCCTTCTCGATCACGCCGGTCAGTTCGCGCGTCTGCTCCTTCGAGAGCGACGGAAAGTGCGCTTCGGCGATGTTGATCGGATCGAACTTCACCAGGCGGTCGGCGACCGACACTCGCGTCGTCGTCTCGAGGCGAATCGAGCCCAGCACCGGCTTGGCGGCGGCCGCCTGCTGCGCCGCGCCATAGGCGACGGCGCTGTACGCGACCAGGTGCTGCTGGTCGCGCCAGCTCGCGATCTGTGGCTGGTACACCACGATGCTGCCGCCGCTCGCGAGCGAATACGTGCGCGGCCAGCCCCCGTCGATCGCCGGGGCATCCGCAGCCTTCGCCGCGGCCGGTGGCGCCTTGGCCGGGGACGGACCCGTCGCCGGCTTCTGCCCCGCCGCCCGTGTGATTGCGCCGGCGCCGCCGGCGGCCGGCGTGGTCGGCCGTTGCGTCTGCGCCGCGACAACGATCAGTGTCGCCGGGTCGAGCAGGAGACTCAGAGCGGTTACGACGGAAGCCACCGATTGGGCGCGTGTCCTACGACTCATGTCGCTGTTCCTCTGCAACCATCGTCCGGGCCGCGGCTGGCAGTGCACGCGGCCCGTCATGTGATGTCAGGCGTCAGCAGGCCAGCGCGCGTCGGAGCAGCCGAGCACGCGCGGACGCCTGGCCGAGGACCGAGTGAGCACGGACCGTGCCCGGGCTGGCCGACGGGTCCGCCTCGCGCCGGGACGCATCCGCGGCGGGATTCTCCCGCGATGCGCGTGCGCACGGTGCCGCGCCGGGTGCCGCCCCTCAACAGGGCTCCGCGGATCCGGAGCCCCTACGAAATGCCGGACGCCGCTGGGCGCTTCGGGCGGCGCCGGAGGCGTCAGTGCCTGACGTGTGGCGACGACACCCCTCGATATCGCCGGTTTGAGCCCACCTGCGCCGCTGTCGCGGCACGGCCGCCTGGTGAGCGGCCCGGGCTCGCGGCTTGCACTGAGCCCTCGCACTGGACGCCCTTCACCGAAAGGACAGAGGTCTATGCAGAAGAAGATCGTCAGCCTGGCCATCGCGGTGCTGCTCGCGCCGGCACTGGCGCTTGCACAGAAGACCAGCTACGACTACGAGAAGTCAGCGAGCTTCGTGAGCTACAAGACCTACGCGTTCAAGGACGGCACGAAGGTCGGCCAGGAGCTGATCGACAACCGCATCGTCGCCGCCATCGAGCAGGAGCTGACGGCGAAAGGCCTCACGAAAGCGGAGGCCGATCCTGACGTGTTCGTCGTGTACCACATGGCCTTCGACAAGGAGAAGGACCTCACGACCTTCAGCTCCGGCTACGGCGGCTACGGTCCGTACGCCTGGCGTTGGGGCGGCGGCTGGGCGGGCGGGACCACGCACACGCAGGTGCGCGACATCCTCGTGGGCACCCTGGTCATCGACATCGCCGACGCCCGGAAGTCTCAGCTGGTGTGGCGCGGCATCGGTGTGAAGGAGGTCAACACGCAAGCCAATCCGGAGAAGCGCGACAAGAGCATCAACCAGGCGGTGAAGAAGATCTTCAAGAACTATCCGCCGAAAGTGAAGACGTAGCTGCGTCGTGCCAGGAGGATCACCGTGCGAACAGTCATAGCCACAGTCGCCTGCCTGCTGGCGGGCCTGGCCGGCCTTTCAGCGCAGGCGCCAACCGCCTCGGCGGACGAGGCGCTCAACCTCAGCGCGTACGCGGAGCTGCTGCGCAGCGACGTGCGTGTCCAGAAGGTGGCGATCCTCACCGAAGTGATGGGCTTTACCCAGGCCGAAGACGCGGCGTTCTGGCCCATCTACCGCGACTACGAAGCCGACGTGGCCAGGATCGGCGACGAGCGGCTGGCAAACGTCCTGAAGTACGCCGCCGCGTTCGACACGCTCACCGACGAGACGGCGGGCCAACTCGCGGCGAAGGCCATCGACCTGGAGGCGCAACGCAGTGCCGCGCTGGCGCGCTGCTACGAGAAGGTGAAGACCGCGTTGTCGGCGCGGACCGCGCTGCGCTTCCTCCAGGTCGAACACCAGCTGCAACTGCTGATCGACCTGCAGATTGCCGCCTCGCTGCCGGTCGCGCCCAACAAGAAGGATTGAACGATGTCCAGCCGAACGATACAGGTGCTCGCGGTGTTGCTCGTGGCGGCGGCCAGCGCGTCCCTCTCCGCCGACCGCGTCAAGCTGCGATCCGGCAAGCTGGTGGAAGGCGTCTTCATCGGCGCCGACAGTCGCAGCGTGCGTCTGCTGCTCGATGACGGCACGGTGAGCGAGGTCCCGATCACCGAGGCGGCGACGGTGGAGTTCGATTCGCGCAAGGCCGCCGGTCCGTCCGCGTCTCCGGCACGGGCGGCGCCGGCCCCCACACCTGCGACCGCCCCGGGAGTTGCTCGCGCCGCCGCGCCCGCCCGCCCCAGGC